>CAMQXY010000017.1 GCA_947039005.1 uncultured Photobacterium sp. | reverse complement strand
TTTCGTCGTCATTGCTTATTAAACGGATTAGACAACATCGGCTTAACACTACAACATCAGGCTAAAATAGCTGAATATGAAGCCAATATTCCGACTTATCTCGCATAGATCACTCGCTCAATAAAAACGCCTGCCAATCAACAGGCGTTTGTTTATCACGTCATTCTTTATGCTGTAATAAATCCCACTCTATGACGGTCTTGATCGTTATCTTCTTTTTTATTATTACGGGTTAATTATGCGCATTGTTTTGAGCTTATTTTTTATTTTATGGTCCCTGAATGTGTTCGCCGCCCCAAAAGCGGATCTTTTACCTTACTGGCAGGATCACGTTGCCGCGAATCAACGTCAAATCGATCATCAGCAATGGCAACAATTATTGGATAAATACCTAGTTGTAGAGCCACAACAAACGTTATTTCGTTATAGCGCTGTCACTGTCGCAGATAAACAACAACTAAGTGGTTATATCAATCAACTGAGTCAGCTTGATCCGCGCCAATATAATCGTAATGTTCAGTTTGCTTATTGGGTGAATCTTTATAATGCGCTGACAGTACAATTGATCATTGATAATTACCCAATCACATCAATTACTAAACTCGGTGGTTTTTTCAGTTTTGGACCTTGGGATCAACCTATCGTCACCATCAATAATAAAACCCTTAGCCTTAACGATATTGAACATCGAATATTGCGTCCGATCTGGCGCGATCCTCGTATTCACTATGCGGTTAATTGTGCCAGCTTAGGTTGCCCCGATTTACTGCCGCAAGTGTTTGACAGTCAGCAACTTAATCGTCAACTCGATGCTGCCGCGAGCCGATTTATTAATAGTCCAAAAGGCGTTCGTAGCAACTCAACCCAAACCACGTTATCATCAATTTATGACTGGTACGGTACAGATTTTGGCAATCAACAGGCTTTATTGCAGCATATAAATCATTATCTACTGCATAAAAAAATCAATGGCGATAACCTCAAATTTGATTACAACTGGTTGTTAAATCAGAAGCTATAACTTAACGCTAGTTACAGGTACAATACTCGCGTTCTCATTGGGGAGCCTTTTGGCTGAGATTGTTGTTATTATCTTGATGGATATAGCAGAACCCATTGAACCTGAACCAGGTAATGCTGGCGTAGGAATTGAGAAACGCATTGGTATTTCACCAGTGTCAATCTGCTATTACAGCATGATACTTACCCTCTCAACCCTGTGCCGCTCTCTCTTTTTATTTTGTTCGCAGGATGCTGACATCAGGAGCGCATAGTGAAAATCCGTTATACACTTTTACCGTTAATTTCGATGTCGTTACTCTCAAGTAACGTCTTCGCCGCTGATAATACCCTTAATGTTTATACCTACAGCTCGTTTTCATCTGAGTGGGGACCGGGGCCGATCATCAAAAAAGCCTTTGAAGCCCAATGTGATGGTTGCAAGGTTAATTTTGTCTCTTTAGAAGACGGCGTATCCATTCTTAATCGAGTGCGTTTAGAAGGTAGCCGTAGCCAAGCGGATATTCTTCTGGGGCTCGACAATAACCTGATGACCGAAGCCAAACAAACCGGGTTATTAGCCAAACAACATGTTGATCTTAGCAAACTCACCCTGCCTAAAGGTTGGCACGATGATACCTTTATTCCCTATGATTACGGCTACTTTGCGTTTGTTTATGACAGCACCAAATTACCTAACCCACCCACCAGTTTAAAAGCACTGGTTAACGATCAAAACATCAGTGTGATCTATCAAGATCCACGCACCTCAACCCCAGGTCAAGGGTTGATGTTATGGATGAAATCGGTTTATGGTGATAAAGCTGCCGCCGCATGGCAACAATTAGCCAAGCATACGGTTACGGTTACTAAAGGCTGGTCAGAAGCTTATAGCATGTTCCTTGATGGTGAAGCCGATATGGTATTGTCATACACCACCTCACCGGCCTACCACATCATAGAAGAGCACAAAACCCAGTATAAAGCGGCTAACTTTAAAGAAGGCCATTACATGCAGGTTGAAGTCGCTGCCAAAATGAAAAACAGCCCCCATCCTAAACTGGCCGATCAGTTTATGCAGTTTATTGTCAGTGACGCTTTTCAATCTCAAATAGCGACCCATAACTGGATGTATCCGGTCACTAAGCAGCCACTACCTGCCGCTTTTGAGCAACTAAGCATACCTGACAAAGCATTAGAGTTTAGTGCTGATGAAGTAGCCCACAAGCGTAAAGCATGGATTCGAGAATGGCAGCAAGCGCTGACCCAATAATGGCATAGAGCTGTGAATAAACGTGTAACTCAACTTCTGCCCGGGCTATTGAGTGTCGGGCTTATTTTATTACTGGTGATCGCCGCGATCACTAGCCTTATACTCCATGCTGGGCAGTGGCAACTGAGTAGCTTATGGCATGATCCCTATCTGCGCCATGTGACGCGGTTTAGTTTCTACCAAGCCTTATTATCCACCTTACTTAGCATAGTGCCTGCAATTGCGATTGCTTACGCATTATCACGGCGTAATTTTATTGGCAAACAACTGTTACTACGTTTATTTGCCATGACCTTAGTAATGCCAGTGTTAGTGGCGGTATTTGGTCTATTAGCGATCTACGGTAAAAGTGGCATTCTTAGTCATGGGTTAAGCCTACTTGGATTACCGCGACTGAATATTTATGGTTTAAGTGGCATTTTACTGGCACATGTATTTCTCAACTTACCGTTAGCAGTGCGCTTTTTACTCCAAAGTTTAGAAGCTATTCCACATGAGCAGCATCAATTAGCTGCCCATCTAGGCATCAGTGGTTGGCATAAATTTAAGCTGGTTGCTTGGCCACGGCTACGCCAACAATTACCCCATGTGGCGGGGCTCATTTTCATGCTGTGTTTTACCAGTTTTGCGGTGATCATGTCACTGGGTGGCGGTCCTAAATCAACCACCATTGAACTGGCAATTTACCAAGCGATTCGCTATGACTTCGATCTTGCTACAGGTGCTATTTTAGCGCTATGGCAAATGTTACTGTGTGGCGGATTAGTACTACTCAGCCATCGCTTTGCCAAACCCTTAGCGACCTTTAGTGCTTCGGTTGGTAAAAATGTGGTTAATTATCAAGATAATTGGCGTGCAAAATGGTGGGATTGGAGTTGGATCGTGGCGGCAATATTACTGGTGATCCCGCCGATTATTGCGGTCTTTGTTGCAGGGTTAAACCGCCAACTACCACAATTATTGCAACAGCCAGCACTGTGGCACGCGGTGGCTAATTCACTCAAAATTGCGGTCATGGCATGTAGCTTAGCGTTTGTGTTTGGGGTGATGATCTTACTCGCGAGTCGACAATTACGCCTGAATAAACAACGTTTGAGTGCCGATAGTATCGAAATGATTGGCACCATTATTTTAGTTACTCCAGGGCTAGTATTAAGTACGGGGATTTTCTTATTACTCCGTCAATACACCGATGCCTATGGCGCTGCTTTTTGGGTTGTTGTGGGGGTTAATGCATTAATGGCATTGCCTTATGTGATCAAAACCCTTAGCCAGCCAATGCTACATATTGCTCAACAATACAATACGTTATGTCATAGTTTAGGCATGAGTGGTTGGTCTCGATTACGACTTGTAGAATGGCGAGCACTGCGTAAACCGATTGCACAATCATTGGCAATCAGCTTGGTACTCTCATTGGGCGATCTAGGCGCGATTGCTTTATTTGGCAGTCAAGATTTTCAAACCTTACCGCTGTATTTATTCCAATTAATGGGTAGCTACCGCATGGATGGTGCGGCTGTAGCGGCATTATTATTGTTATTACTCAGCTTGGGCTTATTCAGTGCGATTGAATACTGCTTCCAACCTCGGCGTACCAAAGGCAAACACCATGCTTGATATCAACCAATTACGTTATACTTACCAACCTCAACACCAGCATGAACACCCAATGCCGTTAAGCTTTAATTTTACCCTTCAACAAGGTGATATTGCTGCGCTTATTGGTCCAAGTGGTGCAGGTAAAAGTAGTTTATTAGCGCTTATTGCGGGGTTTTTACAGCCAGATAGTGGTGATATTAGCATCCACCAGCAATCAATTATTGCGCAAGATCCCGCTCAGCGGCCATTATCAATGCTGTTTCAAGAGCACAATTTATTTCCGCATTTAACGGTCTATGAAAATATCGCCTTAGGGGTTGATCCACGACTTAAACTTAGCGCACAACAGCAACAGCATGTGCGTGATGCCGCAGCTAACGTCGGGCTAGAATCGTATTTAGCACGCTTGCCAGAGCAATTATCTGGTGGTCAGCGCCAACGAGTCGCACTGGCTCGGTGTTTGATTCGTCAGCGACCACTATTATTACTTGATGAGCCCTTCTCTGCCCTTGATCCCGCATTACGTAATGACATGCTCAAACTGGTACAACAATTGGCACAACAGCAAGCCATCACCGTATTAATGATCACTCATAGCCCAGATGATGCTAAGAAAATCGCCAATAAATGTATCTTTGTTGATAATGGTGAAGTAAAGGCATTCGGTAACACTGACACACTATTAAACCAGCCCCAACAACTGGACTTACGCCATTACTTAGGGTTAACCACTGTATAATAAAAAGCCGAACGCTATACGTTACCCGTACAGTGTCCGGCTTATCTTATTAACACCAGTTAATGAAAATGAGCCCTAAAATCAGCGTGAGCTTACAGATTTTCTTCAGCAAACTCCGCCAAACGACTTCGTACCACACCATTTAGATAGATATTGGCACTGCCTTCAAAGTGCTTAAACCGCTCAACAATGTAGGTTAAGCCTGATGTCACTGGTGATAGGTAACTCGAATCAATTTGCGCTAAATTACCTGAACACACCAGTTTCGTGCCTTCACCACAACGAGTAATGATGGTTTTAATTTGTGATGCGGTTAAATTCTGACACTCATCAAGCAATACAAACGCATTTTGAATTGAGCGCCCACGCATAAAGTTAATCGATTTAAATTGAATATTGGCTTTATCAAAAATGTATTTCATCGAGCCATCAGTACAAACATCATGTTTGTGTAACGCTTCCATGGTGTCAGTCACCGCCGCTAACCACGGCAGCATTTTCTCTTCTTCGGTACCGGGTAAAAAACCGATAGATTCAGCAATTTCAGGGGTGTTACGGGTGACAATTATCTTGTCATACATCCCTTTTTCTATTACCTGTTCTAACGCTGCCGCCATCGCTAAAATGGTTTTACCACAGCCCGCAGGCCCCGTTAAAATCACCAGATCAATGCTAGGATCAAGCATCGCATCTAACGCCATCCCTTGATAAATATTTTTAGGGTGAACCCCCCAAGCTTGACGATGCATCAAGCGCTCATAACTAATATCTTTAATAGTGATTTCTTCATCATTAATGGCTTTGATCCGTGCAGCAAACTCTTCGCTGTCATCCAATAAATATTGATTCATATACGGATTATCAAATAGGTCATAAGGTAAAATGTGTAGCGTAGATCTACCTCGATTTTCAGAATGACACTCAGCGACATTACTCCAAAAACTGCCAGGATAGCGGTGAAAACCTTTACAGAGTAAAGCAACATCATCGATCAATTGATCAGAGCGATAATCATCAACATTCAGCA
The DNA here is from genome assembly GCA_947039005.1 of uncultured Photobacterium sp. Lineage (GTDB taxonomy): Bacteria > Pseudomonadota > Gammaproteobacteria > Enterobacterales > Vibrionaceae > Photobacterium. The sequence continues at coordinate 35,255 of CAMQXY010000017.1, read as the reverse complement.
CCCCCGCCCCTTTGGCACGTAAGCGCATATTGATATCTTTAGTGACTAAGACTACGCTTCTGGGAGCATGCTTTTGTTGCAGAAACAGGACACTGTTAAGAATGCGATTATCACCCGCTTTGTCGCTAAACGCGTGCACGGCTTGTTTGACTTCATAATCGGCAAAAATAGCAATGGTGCCATTGTGAGGAATTTGAGAATTAAAGGTAATACCCGCTGAAATTTGCTCAGGGGTAGCATCGTGAAAAATATTTTCTAGGGCACGAATCGCGACACGGGCATCACGAGAAACATCACGTTTACTGTCTTTGATACGATCTAATTCTTCCAATACCGTCATGGGGATCACCACGTCATGTTCTTGGAAAGAGAAGATAGCGAGAGGTTCATGAAGTAGAATATTTGTATCTAATACAAATAGTTTCCGTTCTGCATTATCCATAAGCTTCTCCTTGGTAGGACGGATAGTAATAAATGACCTATCACTCTTTTAGCTTACGTCAAAATTAACCATTTAGTTAAATTACAACGTTTATAACGATTACAGCCCGTATTGGTGAAACTAAGATAACATTGAGACTCAAACCTCTTTTACACACTTTCACCGTGACCTTAATCACATCATGCAGTAACATAACTCCCCCATTTTTGAGTTATGCGTATGCCGTATTATGGTTCTATGCATTTCGTTTTATTATAGACGATAAACAGCCAACTCGAATTATAACATTTTCCTTTATATCAAATAATTAGAAGGTTTTTAGCACTATGCCATTTGCTTTGGGTCAACGTTGGATCAGTGATACAGAAAGTGATTTAGGTTTGGGCACAGTCGTTGCTATTGAGCCACGTACTGTCAGCTTGATGTTTCCAGCATCAGATGAGAACCGTTTATACGCTCGACATGATGCACCAGTTACCCGTGTAATGTTCAATGTTGGCGATGTGATTGAAAGCCACGAAGGCTGGTCGCTAAAAGTTGAAGCGATCGAAGAAGATAAAGGAATTATCACTTATATCGGTACCCGTACAGATACCGAAGAAAGCGATATCGCGTTACGTGAAATATTTTTGAGCCATCAAATTCGTTTTAATAAACCACAAGATAAATTATTTGCCGGTCAAATCGATCGCATGGATCGATTTGCATTACGCTACCGCGCCCTCAAAAATCAGTATGAACAACTAAAAAGCCCGCTGCGTGGTTTATGTGGCATGCGTGCTGGCTTAATTCCACACCAGCTTTACATTGCTCATGAAGTCGGTCGCCGCTATGCACCTCGCGTTTTACTAGCCGATGAAGTAGGTTTAGGTAAGACCATTGAAGCAGGCATGATCATCCACCAGCAAGTATTGTCTGGTCGCGCTGAACGTATCCTAATTTTGGTACCAGAAACACTGCAACATCAATGGTTAGTTGAAATGATGCGCCGTTTCAATCTGCACTTTTCTATTTTTGATGAAGAGCGTTGTGTCGAAGCCTTTGCTGATGCCGCAAACCCATTTGACACCGCACAATATGTGTTGTGTTCACTCGATTTTCTACGTAAAAGCCGTCGTCGCTTTGAGCAAGCATTGGATGCTGATTGGGATCTACTCATTGTTGATGAAGCGCATCACTTAGAATGGAGTGAAGAACGCCCAAGCCGTCAATATCAAGTGGTTGAAGCGATTGCTGAAAAAACACCAGGCGTATTATTACTGACCGCTACCCCTGAACAATTAGGCCGTGAAAGTCACTTTGCGCGCCTACGTTTATTAGATCCTGATCGCTTTTACGATTATGAAGCCTTTGTCGAAGAAGAGCGTCAATACGAACCTGTTGCTGATGCTGTATCGAAGTTACTTGCCGGTGAAAAACTCGATAGCAACGCTAAGCAAACCTTAGTCGACTTGCTTACTGGTCAAAATGTAGAGCCTATGATCACCGCGATTGAAAATGCGGTAACCGACGACGATGCTGCAGCATTAGAAGCTCGCCATGAACTTATCCGTAACCTAATGGATCGTCATGGTACTGGTCGCGTATTGTTCCGTAACACTCGCTCAGCAATCAAAGGGTTCCCTAAACGTCATCTTAATATGTACCCATTACCGATGCCGAATCAGTACAGCACTGCGATGCGTGTTGCAGGTATGATGTCAGGTAAATTAAGCATTAACGAAAAAGCGATCAAACTGCTTTACCCTGAGGACATCTACCAAGAATTCGAAGGTGAATCAGCGACATGGTGGAACTTTGATCCCCGTATCAACTGGCTGTTAGATATGTTAAAAGCCAACCGTAATGAAAAAGTGTTGGTGATCTGTTCTCGTGCTCAAACCGCATTAACGTTAGAACAAGCATTGCGTGAACGTGAAGGTATTCGTGCCACAGTGTTCCACGAAGGCATGTCTATTATTGAACGTGATAAAGCCGCTGCTTATTTTGCTCAAGAAGAAAGTGGCGCTCAGGTATTAATCTGTTCAGAAATTGGTTCAGAAGGACGTAACTTCCAGTTTGCTAATCAATTAGTAATGTTCGATTTACCGAGCAACCCTGACTTGCTAGAGCAACGTATTGGTCGTTTAGATCGTATCGGTCAACAACGTGAAATCGAAATCCACGTACCGCACCTTGAAGGCACCTCACAAGCATTATTGGCACGTTGGTTCAACGAAGGCTTAAACGCGTTTGAAGAAACCTGTCCAACCGGTCGTCCTGTTTATGAAGCAGTATGTGAAGAGCTAATCACCCTACTAGCCAGTGATAAGCAAGACAGTGAAGCACTAGAAGCAGTAATTACCCGAAGTGCTGCGCTACATAACGAACTCAAAGGCAAGCTAGAGCAAGGCCGCGATCGCTTACTTGAAATTCACTCTAATGGTGGTAAAGCAGCGCAACAGTTAGTCGAACAAATCAGTAGCAAAGACGGTGATACTAACTTAGTGTCTTTTGCGCTAGGTTTGTTTGATACTATTGGTCTTAACCAAGACGATAAAGGTGAAAATGCAATTGTCGTCACCCCATCAGAACACATGATGGTTGCGAGCTACCCAGGCTTACCTTACGACGGCTGTACGATCACTTTTGATCGTAATACCGCACTATCGCGCGAAGATTTACACTTTATCAGCTGGGAACACCCAATGATTCAAGGTGGCATCGAATTGCTATTAAGCGAAGGCGTGGGGACAACCGCAGTTTCATTACTGAAAAACAAAGCGTTGCCTGTCGGTACGTTATTGTTAGAACTGATTTACGTAGTTGATGCACAAGCACCAAAACAATCTGGTATTGGACGTTTCTTACCAAAAACCCCAATCCGTATTTTGCTTGATAGTAAAGGCAATAACCTTTCTGCCAATGTTGAATTTGAAAGCTTTAACCGTCAGTTAAGCCCAATTAACCGTCATTTAAGCAGCAAGCTCGTTAACTCGGTACAAAAAGAGATCCATGCCTTAATTGCCCATGCTGAACGCGAAATTGATAAAGAACTGGTAAGCGTTCGTAGTCAGGCACAAGCTGAGATGGAAGCAACATTACGCGCTGAACATCAACGTTTACTCGATCTCAAAGCCGTTAACCCTAATATTCGTGATGACGAACTAGAACTAATTGAAACTCAAATTATCGATTTAACCGATTACATTGCTAAAGCGCAAATTCAACTGGATTCATTGCGTCTGATTGTTGTTAGCCATAACTAATTATTAATTTTATCATCATAAAAATCCGACCGCCTATTATATGTTTACTGCATGTGATCGGCGGTTTTTTATGGCTAACGTACTATAGACATACCAATTATGAGGTATTCATATTAGTATGCTGACCAATTTTTTACTCTCAACGTGTGAGCGCACCATGAAACCATTGCCTGTGCTGAATTACAATCCCCCCACGGATCCTTGGCTGGACACTCTTTTTCTTGATAGTGATATTATTGCTATCAACAAGCCAGCAGGTCTGTTATCAAACCCAGGTCGTCAACCTGAGCACCATGACAGTGTGTTTGCGCGTGTATTGGCTCAATATCCTCAATCACAAATTGTGCATCGGTTAGACATGGGCACCTCAGGCTTAATTGTTTTAGCATTAAACAAAGCCGCTGAACGCCATTTCAAAGCGCAATTTCGTGAACGTGAAACCAAAAAAGTATATTACGCCCGTGTCTGGGGACATCTGGAACATGATACGGGTACGGTTGATTTACCCTTAATTTGTGATTGGCCAAACCGCCCGCTTCAGAAAGTTTGTTTTGATGATGGCAAACCGTCAGTTACTCACTATGAAGTATTAAGTCGTGACGAAAACAGCACCTTAGTACGCTTATTACCGATCACTGGTCGTTCACATCAGTTACGTGTCCATATGCAAGCGCTAGGACACCCTATTTTAGGTGATAAGTTCTATGCCAATGATGAAGCAATTGCAGCGTCACCACGACTGTTATTGCACGCAGCAGAACTTACATTTACCCATCCAGGTACCGATGAACCAATGCATCTTTTTGCGCCGTGTGAGTTCTACCCCCAAGCACTGACCCAAACAATTTACCCATAAGCGGTAGGCATCTTTAACAATGAATGCTAGCGTAAAGCCTGCATTCATTGTTTATTGAGGTTACCCATGGAAACTATTGTTTTTCTTGATCATGGAACCATTCCCGCACACATTAGCTTGCCTCGTCCTGATTTTTGTCACCAATGGTATCAATACGCGACAACCACACCGTCACAGGTGATTGAGCGCCTACAACATGCCACTATTGCGATCACCAATAAAGTTGTGCTTGATGGTCAGGTACTGGCTCAATTACCGCACCTCAAATTTATCGCCATTGCCGCAACGGGCACCAACAATGTTGATCTCGACTACTGTCGAACCCACAATATCAAAGTTGCTAATATTCGAGGCTATGCGACTCGCTCAGTGCCTGAACATGTTATCGCGATGATTTTTGCCCTTAAACGCAATCTCGCAGGCTATCAACAAGACATAAGCAACGGTGAGTGGCAACGCCAGCAACAATTTTGTTTTTTCACTCATCCCATTACCGATGTCGCGGGATCAACCTTAGGGATCATGGGTAACGGCAGTTTAGGTCAAGCGGTTGCAACACTGGCACGCGCTATCGGCGTTGAGGTGCTATTTGCCGAGCACGCAGGGGCAAGCCAATGCCGTGATGGCTATCATCCATTTGAGCAAGTTCTGCGGGAAGCTGACATCATTAGTCTGCATTGCCCACTGACGCCAACCACCACTAATATGATTGCCGCGCCACAATTAGCCTTAATGAAATCCAATGCAATCATTATTAATACCAGTCGTGGTGGATTGATTGACGAACAAGCCTTAGTGGATGCACTACTCGCTCACCAAATAGCGGGCGCGGGTATCGATGTATTTACCGAAGAGCCTGCTCCTGCAACGAATCCTTTAATCGCTCATAGCCATTTGCCAAACTTGATTTTAACTCCGCATGTGGCATGGGGATCAGACTCGGCGATTCAAACATTGGTTAATCAACTGATTGATAATATTAATAGCTTCCATCAAGGTACCCATAAAAATCAGCTTTAATCTCGATTTTTGGCCACAAAAAAGCGAGCATTGCGCTCGCTTTTTATATTACGCTTCAACCACTGTTTCCGTTAGCTGACTATTTAAAGCCTTTCTCTTTACGGATCAGATCATAAGCCGCTTGCAGTTCTTGGGTTTTTTGCTTGGCTATTTCCATCATTTCTGGTGGTAAACCTTTTGCGGCTAATTTATCAGGGTGGTGTTCATTCATTTGCTTACGATAAGCACGCTTAACTTCCTGTGCTGAAGCCTCATCATTAACGCCCAACACTTTAAACGCATCCGCTAATTGGTCACGAGTTGGTGGCGCTTTAAAACTACCACCTTGTTGCTGGTGATGAAAACCGCCTTGCTGAAAACGGAACGCGGCTTCTTGCATTTGTAAACGTTGCTCTAATTGTGCTTCTGAGAAACCAAGATAACGCGCAATAACATGCAATAATTCACGCTCTTTCGGGTGTAACTCACCATCAGCAAACGCTGCTTGAATTTGAAGTTCTAAGAAAAACTGTAATAAATCAGCACGTCCAGCACGACTACGAACGCGATTAAGGGTTTCTTCTAAGGGGAAATTATCTTCTTTACCTTCACGAAATGCATTTTGCGCTTGGCGACGAGACTCACCCTGTAACCCCATACGATCCATGATCGTACTGGCAACCCGAATTTCGTTTTCAGTCACTCGACCTTTCGCTTTGGCCATATGCCCCATGGTCGCAAAACAGGCATTAAAAAACTCAGCTTGACGCTCCGCATTAGTGGCATTTTTACCACCAAAACCACTAAAGCCGCCGTTCTTTTGGCGAGCATAAGCCTTGTCAAATTGATGACCAATAAACAAGCCAATTAAAAAACCTATATATTTAGGGCCAAGCAATATTCCCAGTAGAGCACCGAAAATTTTTCCCCATATACCTGTTCTCTGCATTCTATACTCTCTGGTAGTTCGTTAATTTTTTCACTGTTTACCCAACAGCATGCGCTGAAAAGATGCCGTCACGTTAAATTTGCATTATGATAGCTGTCATTTGTCGGGAATGCTTGTAAAAAGCGCAACAATTCGCCTTGCACCAAATTGATACAGGAATGTTGAATTAGATGTCACTTACCTCTCACAGTTTACTAGCCACAATGATTAGCTTAGCCCTTTATGGTCCAGCGATGGCAGCAGACATCACCCCAACAAGTGGTGATAGTCACAACCAACAAACCATTGCTGATCCCGCTAATAATGCAATTAATGGTAACAAAGATCCAATTGCGATGGTACGTGGTGTCTGCATCCCAGAAAAAGATCGCAAACAAGATACCAATAACGAACCGATCCATATCAGTGCTAACCGTGTTGAAGCGCAACAAAATAAAAAAGCGGTATATTCTGGTGATGTGATTGTAAAACAAGGTACACGCACAATTGTTGCCGACAAAGCAACATTACAACAACCCGCCAACATTGTGACGGCTAATGGTAATGTTTTCTATCAAGATGGTAGCATGGACATTGATGCTAAGCGTCTTACGAGCAATCTTGATACTAAAGACGCTCAAATGGATGATGCAACTTATCAAATGACCTGTCAGGCGGGTCGAGGTGATGCAAAATTAATTGAACGCCGTAATGTTGATGGCACCCAATTTTACAAAATGAAAGACGGTACTTACACCACTTGCCCTAATCACGATAAAAGCTGGCGTTTTGCAGCAGGTAGCTTAGAGCGTGATGGTGACTCACCGTTTGCCGATTTGTATAATGCCCGCTTTGAAGTACTCGACTTTCCAATATTTTATCTACCTTGGCTACGTGTTCCGGTTACTGACCAACGTCTTACTGGCTTCCTTTACCCATCTATTAGCTACGGCTCAAAGAACGGTATGGAGCTAGAAACACCATTTTACTGGAATATCGCCCCTAATTACGATTTAACCTTCACGCCCAAATATATGAATCATCGAGGGTTACAGTTAACCTCCGAGTTTCGTTACCTAACGGATTTTGGTCAAGGTAAAGTGATCGGTGAATATTTAGGTCACGATAAGAAACACCCAGACTATGATAAACGCTGGGGTTTCCAATGGACACACAGCGGTATTATCGATAAAAACTGGTTACTAGACATTGATTACAGCAAAGTCAGTGATCCTAAATATTTTGATGACATTGATTCAATCATCGGTCAACGTGAAGATAATAACCTGCTGCAAACCGCATCATTGGCGTACCGTAATGATAATTGGGACACCAGCTTAATGGTACGTGACTTCCAACCACTAACTGAAAGTGGCGAAGGCACTCAATACCGTTTAATGCCTCAATTATCAAGCACCTACTACAATACTGACTTGCCTTACGGTTTGGATTTTAGTTTACCAATGAGCATCAGTAAATTTGATACTGATGATAGAACCAAGCCGACTGCAGATCGAGTCACGTTTAATCCAACATTAACGTTGCCTTATGCGACACCATGGTGGTCAGTCACAACTCAAGCAAAACTAAACTACGCGCATTACAATCAACAGTTTGATATTAATGCCAACCCAAATCTAAGTACTCTCGATAAAACAGCTAACCGCACGGTACCTGAATTTAGAGTAAACAGTAGCTTGTACTTTGAACGTGATACCTCAATCATGGGCGAGCATTACACTCAAAGCTTAGAGCCACAACTGCAATATTTATATGTTAAAGATGTTGATCAAAGTGGGATTTATAACCCTGTAAATTATAACGGTGGCGGCTACGACTCTACCCGCTTACAACAAGATTACTACGGTCTGTTTAGCGATCGAACTTATAGCGGTAGTGATTACATCGCACCTGCCAACCAATTTACGGTCGGCGCCACAACTCGCTATTATGATGCCAACTTTAAGGAACGTTTTACCCTTTCATTGGGTCAAATTTTCTATATTGATAAACCCGTCGCGGATGGCACTGAAGCAAAAAGTTATTCTGCAACGGCACTAGAAACCGAATTTAACCTTGATGATAACTTGTTCTTCAAAAGTTCAATGCAATATGACTCAAGTGAAAATAAGGTTCAGCAAGGCAGTGCGGCGGTTGAATACCGTAATGGTCGGGTCTTTGTCCAACCAAGTTATCGCTATGTTTCCAGTAATTACTTAACTAAATATGTAGAAAACCCTAACGTTGAAGTCAATGGTAAACGTGATGGTATTTCACAATTAGGTATGTCCGCTGGTTTCCCAATTAACGATAATATTGATATTACTGCGGATTATTTCCAAGATATGAATGTCAATAAAATGCTAGAGAGTCGCGTCGGCTTAGTCTACCGCTCAGTATGTTGGATGATAGGTTTAAGCTATAATCGCTATGCAAAAGATCCATTGAACCAAGATTTTACTGAATACGATAGCAATGTTAGCTTATCGTTTAGTTTACTTGGACTTCAAGGTGCGCGACCAATTGGTCAAACATCAGCAGATGATAGCGGTAATATTTTGGGTTATGCTGACCCATTTACACTTAAAAATTAATGATCGTGGCGATAATATATCGCCACTCAACATGACGGACTATAAATGAAAAAGTGGAAGTATTCGGCGCTAAGCGTAATGCTGATGGGTATGACAGCAACAGCAATGGCAGCCCCTCAACCGCAAGAATTAAATCAAATTGTAACCACAGTTAATGATGGCGTTATTTTACAAAGTGACGTTAATTCAATGCTAAAAACCGTTCATTTAAATGCGGCGGCTGAAGGTCAACAACTGCCCCCTAACAATATTTTACGTCAGCAAGTGATGGACAAATTGATCATGGAAAATTTGCAGATCCAGCAAGCACAACAGCTGGGTTTACGCATTGACGACAGCCAACTTGATCAAGCAATTACTGATGTTGCTAAACAACGCAATATGACCGTACCACAACTACGTCAAGATTTAGCCAACGCAGGCATTAGCTATCCAATGTTCCGTGAGCAGTTACGTAACGATATGCTCGCTTCTGAAGCGCGTACCATTATTGTTCGTAAGCGAGTTAATATTCTGCCACAAGAAGTGGATAGCTTAGCGGCACAACTTGCTAAGCAAACTCAACAAAACGTCCAATATAACATCAGCCAAATTCAAATTGCCGTTGATGATGATGCTGATAAAGCAACACGTGAAAAAGCCAAACAAGAAGCTGATAAAATTTATGCTGAGATAAAACAAGGCGCTAATTTTGCTGAATTGGCTTATCGCTATTCAAAAGGCCCTAAAGCCCTTAAAGGTGGTGAATGGGGTTGGATGAGCAAAGAAGAAATGCCAACTATCTTTGCAGACCAAATAAAAACCAGTAGCAAAGACAGCGTAATCGGTCCTTTCCGCAGCGGCGTTGGTTACCATATTTTGAAAATTAATGATGTTAAAGGCATGCCAACCGTTTCTGTGGTTGAAGTGAATGCGCGTCATATTTTAATTAAAACCTCTATCATTTTAAGTGATGCCGCAGCTAAAAAAGAATTACAGCAAATTCGCCAGAAAATCATTAGTGGTAAAGAAACCTTCGCCGCTGCAGCAAAACAATACAGCGCAGATCCAGGTTCGGCAGCGAATGGTGGTCAGCTAGGTTGGCAAGTACCATCAATGTATGCACCTGCTTTTGAAAAAGAAGTGGAAACATTGCCAGTAGATCAAATTAGCCAACCATTTAAATCTCAGTTTGGCTGGCACATTGTTGAAGTTGAAGGCCGTCGTAATGTCGATCGCACCGAAGCGGCATTAAAAAATCGTGCCGCGCAGATTCTATTTAACCGCAAATTTAATGAAGAAGCACAAACGTGGCTACAAGAACTCCGTGCTGGCGCATATATAGAGCAAATGAATAAGGCAAATAATGGCTAATAACAAGCGTATGGCTAACATACAACGGATTGTAATCACCCCAGGTGAACCGGCCGGGATTGGCCCAGATTTAGTCATTGCCTTGTGCCAACAACATTGGTCGCACCAACTTGTTATTTGTGCTGATGCGCAGGTTATGGTAGAACGTGCGGCTCAATTAGGTTTATCTTTAACCATTTTGCCTTATCAACCCGACCGACCTGCTCAACCGCATCAAGCAGGCACCATGACAGTTGTTCAGGTTGATAGTGCTGTTAAGGTTGTCTGTGGGCAACTTAACGAGCAAAATGGTCTCTATGTATTAGCGACACTAGAACGTGCAGCTTCTGGCTGTATGAGTGGCGAATTTGCAGCAGTTGTTACCGGCCCTGTTCATAAAGGGGTGATTAACCGCGCTGGAGTTTCGTTTAGTGGGCACACTGAATTTTTTGCGCAGCAATCTGATACCGCACAAGTTGTTATGATGCTCGCAACCGAAGGTTTACGGGTTGCATTAGTGACAACCCATATTCCTTTAAACTGTGTTGCTAAAGCTATTACCGAGCCTCGGCTTAAACAAGTTATTCGTATCTTGCACGCTGACTTAGTGGCTAAGTTTGGTATTGAAGATCCCAAGATTTATGTTTGTGGACTTAATCCTCATGCCGGTGAAGATGGTTGTTTGGGCATGGAAGAAATTGATACAATCATCCCAACACTAGAACAATTGCGTCAACAAGAAGGTATCAATCTGATCGGCCCGTTACCGGCAGATACTATCTTTCAAGAAAAATATTTAGCTGATGCCGATACGGTATTAGCCATGTATCACGATCAAGGGTTATCGGTGCTGAAATACAAAGGCTTCGGTAAGTCTGTCAACATTACGTTGGGACTTCCCTTTATCAGAACTTCAGTAGATCATGGTACCGCACTGGAACTCGCAGGTACTGGGCAAGCAGACATAGGTAGCCTCCGGACAGCGCTATCCCACGCCCTCGAATTGGTAGAAAAACAAGCATGAGCAGCGATCAAGTCCACCTAGGTCACCGTGCGCGTAAGCGCTTTGGCCAAAACTTTTTAAAAGACCCATATATTATTGATGGCATTGTGTCAGCGATTAACCCTTTACCAGGTCAAAACTTGGTAGAAATTGGCCCCGGCCTTGGTGCGATCACTGAATATGTTGGCAAATTAGTCGATAAATTTACCGTTATCGAACTTGACCGAGATTTGGCTGAGCGTTTACGTAACCACCCCGATCTTGCTTCAAAACTAACGATCCACGAAGGCGATGCAATGCGCTTCGACTTTACGCAACTTATTCAACCGAATAACAAGCTGCGTATCTTCGGTAACTTGCCTTATAACATTTCAACGCCGTTGATGTTCCACATTTTTGAGTTTCATAAAGACGTGCAAGACATGCACTTTATGCTACAAAAAGAAGTGGTTAATCGTCTAGCTGCCGGCCCTGGTAGTAAAGCGTATGGTCGTCTAACAGTCATGGCGCAGTATTACTGTAAAGTGATGCCGGTACTTGAAGTACCGCCAGAATCTTTCGTACCAGCACCAAAAGTTGATTCAGCCGTTGTGCGTTTAACGCCATATGAAGTATTACCCTTCCCATGTACTAACCGTAAATGGCTAGATCGTGTGTGTCGTGAAGGCTTCAATCAACGTCGTAAAACAATCCGTAACTGTTATAAAGGCTTGTTCACACCAGAACAACTTGAAGCGCTAGGGGTTAACCCTGGTCATCGCCCAGAAAATATTACGGTTGAGCAATTTGTTGCTATGGCAAACTGGCTTGATGCTAATTTCCAAAAAGAAGAGCAATAACGTTATCGCGCATTAACAATAGCGCCCATAACACAATAACCCTGTGTAACATGTCACGTGTTACACAGGGTTTTCTTTATTTATGAGCGAATAATACTAAAATGAGAATAAAGCATCAGCAAAGGATATTGCCTGTGAGTATCTCATCGCCTCCCACAATCAAGTGTCATGTTGTCAGCCATTATCTGGAAGAACAATCCCAACCTGAACTACAACGCTATGTGTTTTCATACACCATCACCATCAAAAATTTAGGTCGAGGCAGCGTCCGCTTACTCAAACGTTATTGGTTAATTACCGATGCCAACGCTAAAAAATTAGTCATCGAAGGAGATGGAGTCGTCGGTCAACAACCTCACATTGACGCTAACGATGAGTTCACTTATACCAGTGGTACCATTATTGAAACCCCTGTTGGCGTTATGCAAGGCCAATACACCATGGCTGATGATAGTGGTAGTTACTTTAACGTTGAGGTTGCACCATTTCGACTAGCAATACCTAACATTCTTCATTAACCTAATGCCATTAATTTCATGTTAATTAATTTATTAATAATGGGAGCACCATGGCGACTTATCTTGTCGGTGATATTCAAGGCTGTTTACCCGACTTAAAAAAATTACTGGCACAAGCCGACTTCGATCCGCACCACGATCATTTATGGCTTGCCGGCGATCTGGTCGCACGCGGACCAGAATCATTAGAAACATTACGCTTTGTGAAAGCATTAGGTGATCATGCTACGGTCATTCTCGGCAATCATGATCTGCATTTATTAGCGGTATCGCATCAACTCGCACGCGCTAAAAAAAGCGATAATATTCATCAAATATTCACCGCAGAAGACGGTCCTGAATTACTTAACTGGTTACGCCACCAGCCACTATTAGCCGAGCACCCCCATTATCCGTTGGTGATGGTTCATGCGGGAATTACACCACAATGGACACTGGCACAAGCACGTCAACATGCGCAAGAAGTCGAACAATTGCTTCAGTCTGATGACTACTTATGGCTGCTAAAAAATATGTATGGCGATGGCCCTGATTGGTGGCAAGACGATCTTTCACGCTTAGAACGGTTACGGTTTACGATCAACAGCTTTACCCGAATGCGATTTTGCGATCCTCAAGGGCGGCTAGATATGCATTGTAAGGTACAACCTAACGATCCTGCCGTTGGTGATTTGATCCCGTGGTTTGATGTCAAGCGCGCTCAACCATTAGATAAAACCATTATCTTTGGTCATTGGGCTGCATTAATGGGTCACCAAGACGATCACTGTATTGGCTTAGACACTGGCTGTGTCTGGGGTAATAGCTTGACGATGCTACGTTGGGAAGATGGACAGCGATTCGTCACTGAGTGCCCACTCTACGCCTGATTAAACGCTATAAAAATGCCGACAGTCATTGTCGGCATTATCTGTATCACACAAAATACACATCACTTATGATCGTTCGAGGATCACAAAATCCATTGCGTACGCATTTTTATCGTCGCTATCATGATGCTCTATTACTACTTGCTGCCAATCCGATCCCCATACTGGAAACTGCGTATCGCCACCATCAATATCGGCATCAATAAAGGTTAAATACAATCTATCGGCTATCGGTAAACACGCTTGATAAATACTACCGCCACCAATGATCATTAGCTCTGACACATCACCAGCGGCTAATTTAGCTGCTGCAATATCATTAACGACAGTGATCCCTTCGGCATGAAAATCAGGATTACGGCTAATAACAATATTCAATCGCCCAGGTAATGGACGCCCAATCGATTCAAAGGTTTTGCGCCCCATTACAATCGGTTTACCAAGTGTACAACGCTTAAACCATGCAAAATCAGCCGGTAAATGCCATGGCATACTATTATCTTTACCAATGATCCGATCATGTGCCATTGCTGCGATCATACTGATCTTCATCTTTGCGTCTCCATTGATACCATTCTTATTCACATTCTTATTCTACCGTAGTTATACCACAGGACGACGACGATAAAATAGCAACCCTGGCATGGCTAATCCAATCGCTAACGCGGCAACAATAAATATTGCTTTCAGTACGTTATCAATCATCACGCCCCACAAAGCTAACGAAAAACCACGGTGGTTGATCTCCACAATCGCAATCATGGCTTTAAAGGCAAATACTCCCGGTACCATAGGGATCAATGCCGCTACCGTAAACACTTTTGGGTGAGCTAAAAAGCGGTGTGACCAATGGACACCAATCATACCCACTAAGGTTGCAGCAACGAACGTTGACCATTCAATCGAGAGTCCCCAATGCATTAATAAAAACCGTGAACCGTGACCAATAGCACCGCCAATCGCGCAATATTTAAGGGCTTTTTGAGGCACATTAAACACTAATGCAAACCCTAATGCAGGGATCATCGCCAGTAGCATATCATTAAGTAATGCTAGGATTAACATCATAACAACCACCCCCACACATCCAGCACGTTCATCGCTGCTACAATCCCCATACAGGTTGAAAGAGTGAGTAAACTTGCCATCGTCCAGCGTGCTAATCCCATACTTGGAAAGCCTTTGACCATGTCAGCCACCGCATTAATTAACGGAAAACCAGGCACTAACATTAGCACTGATGACGCCATTGCAAGAAAGGGCTGTTCACCAATATTATACACTTCTCCTAGCCCTGAAATTAAGGTAGTCACAAATGCTGTTACAGCAAAATTAAGCAGTGGGTTAAAGTGATAATTAGCGATTTGTTGGCGGACAAACATACCTACTGATGAGGCACAAAAAGTGAGTAAAAATACTGGCCAATCTCCACCCGCTAAACGGCTAAATGCCGCGCATGAAAGTCCGATCATTACCATCACAAGCCAGCGGTTGTAACGCTCTGTTTTAAGGTTTTCTAAGCGATGATGGACGTCATTACTATCTAATAACCCTCGCTCAACAAGAATACAAATACGTTGAATATCGGTCACAATTTGCATGTTGATCCCACCGTCTTGACAGCGGCGAGCCGTGGTAATGCAACAACCTAAATGACGGGTACTGATCACCATTGAACTGGCTGATAATGACACCTCAACATGTTCAACACCTAACGCTAAACCCAGTCGGCGAGTAATGTCCATAATCACTGAACTCTCAGCCCCATGCTGTAATAATCGTTGTCCTGCACCAATTGCCAGCCGCGTTATTTCACGCTGCTCAGGCTCACTAAGGGGTTGTAACACTCTCTCCACGCTAATACCCATTCATAATCCATTATAAAAATACCGTTAATCTCCTCCTAGCATACCGAAGCTATCTATCTTACATGTTGATTAAGCACAAAAAAAAGCCACACCTTAAAGGTGTGGCTTATTAGCATAAAGCGCGATAAAGGCTTATGGCTTGTAGATGATTTCTACATCGTAATCATCTTCGTTCCAATCTTCCCAATCATCATCGTTGTCGTCTTCATCCTGAACTTTCTTAATTTGTTCAGCGTGGTAATCATCCCACTTGAAGTCAACTTTATCCGCTTGTTGCTCTTCGATTTCGTACTTCACACGAGGCAATGCATCGATAGCGATCATCAGATCGTAAGTTAGTTCTTTAGTACCAACACGGTTAAGCGCAGAAATACTATAATGCTTACCTTCCCATGCTAATGCTTCTAGTACTTCATCGATCTTTTGTTGTGCTTGCTCTTCATCAAGAAGATCCGCTTTGTTAAATACAATCCAACGTGGCTTATTGCCCAGCTTATCGCTGTATTGCTCAAGCTCATTGATAATTGTAAATGCATTCTCTAACGGATCAGAGCCATCAGCAGGCAATAGATCAATCATGTGTAATAACACACGACAACGCTCAAGGTGTTTCAGGAAGCGAATACCTAAGCCAGCGCCGTCAGCTGCGCCTTCAATTAGACCTGGAATATCAGCAACCACAAAACTGCGCTCAGCATCAACACGTACCACGCCCAAGCTTGGAACAAGGGTAGTGAATGGGTAGTCAGCTACTTTCGGCTTAGCCGACGATACAGCGCGAATAAACGTAGATTTACCAGCATTAGGCAGACCTAACATGCCAACATCAGCCAAAAGAAGCAATTCAAGGCGTAAATGACGAATTTCACCTTTACTGCCCATACTCTTTTGACGAGGAGCACGGTTTACAGATGATTTAAAGCGGGTGTTACCTAGGCCGTGGAAACCGCCCTTAGCAACCATCACTTTCATACCATGTTCAGTAAGATCGGCAATCACTTCGCCAGTATCTTCATCAATGGCACGCGTACCGACAGGTACTGTTAATACTTTATCCGCACCGCGCTTACCCGTACAGTTACCACCACGACCATTTTCACCACGCTCTGCAGCATGGAAACGCTCAAAGCGGTAATCAATTAAGGTGTTAAAGTTTTCATCGGCGAAAAGATACACATCACCGCCATCACCACCGTCACCGCCATCAGGGCCGCCACGAGGAATATACTTTTCAGTACGAAAACTTACTACACCGTTACCGCCATCACCGGCATCGGTGCGAATGACCGCTTCATCTATAAACTTCATTTTTTTCTCCGCACTGTGGCGTTTAACATACAGCGATGATGGCATTTAGCACTTATCATCGCGTAGTAATTATTGTCATGGACCTTGACTATTTGCTTTGGCGAATAAACTTATGGCCTATAGCACAGCAAACAGCGCCACTTACCACAACCATAGCACCGAGATAGCCCCATATATTCAAAGAGACTGTCGCAACATATTGTGGCCAAGCCAAACTCGCAAGATCGACAAATAATATCGTAAACAAGGGAGTTAGTGTGATCACTGCACTCACTTGTGATGCTTGCCAACGTGCCATTGCTTCTGCAAATGCACCATAGCCAACAAGCGTATTAACACAACAGAATAACAACATCCCTAATTGGCGGTTATCCATTGTCAAAATTTGTTGTGGTTGTGCCATTGGGGTCAGTATTACAGCACAGATAATATAAATCATCAGTAATATTTGTGCTGATGAAAATTGCCGTAATAACCACTTCTGCGCCAAGCCATAAATGACCCATACAAACGCAGCAGCCACGGCAAGGCTAACACCCACAGTATAGCCAGAAAAACTGGTAAACAACTCAATCAGCCGTTCATTAAAGAATAGGATCAAACCACTAATGAGAGCAATCACACCAATAATTTGATGTCGACCTAATTTTTCTTTAAATAACCACGCACTAGATACTAACAGCATCACGGGGGCTAATTGGATAATAACTTGTACAACAGGAGGGTTTAGGTATTTCAATGAACTGTTATACAGCACAAAGTTACCTGCAAGACCAAGACTGGCGATGACCAGCACCACGCAGCTCATTCGTCCAAGATTTGATATTGTCGGTAATTGCTTGCGCCACGCTAAAAACAGGCCTAAGCCAAACGCTGCGGTAATAAAGCGATACCAAACAATGGTAAAAGGATCCATCACTTCTACGGCTTGTTTCATTGCAATGGGTAACGCACCCCAAAAAACAGCGGTTGTCATTGCAAGAAAAAAACCAATCATCGGGCCACGATCAATCATAAACCTTCCAGATATAAAAAGCCCCGCCAAAAAGGCAGGGCTTTAATATTCGTGTCGACGCTGAAAATTATTCAGTGTCGATAGATACGAATTTACGGTTTTTAGGACCTTTAACTTCAAACTTCACTTTACCGTCAGATAGAGCGAATAGAGTATGGTCTTTACCTAGGCCAACGTTTGTGCCAGCGTGGAACTTAGTACCACGTTGACGAACGATGATGTTGCCTGCTAAAACAGACTCGCCACCAAAACGCTTAACACCTAGGCGTTTGCTTTCTGAATCACGGCCGTTATTAGTAGAACCGCCAGCTTTTTTATGTGCCATCTTTAAATTCTCCTGTTATTAAGCGCTGATGCCAGTAATTTTGACTTCAGTGAACCACTGACGGTGGCCCATTTGCTTACGAGAGTGCTTACGACGACGGAACTTAACGATTTTAATTTTATCGCCACGACCGTGAGTAACAACTTCAGCAGTTACTTTACCGCCAGTTACAAATGGTGCGCCTACAGTTACTTCTTCGCCATTAGCTACTAAAAGTACTGAGTCAAATTCAATGCTAGCGCCAGTTTCAGCATCTAGTTTTTCTAAGCGTAAGGTTTGGCCTTCGCTTACACGGTGTTGTTTACCACCACTTTGGAAAACAGCGTACATGTCTTACTCCGCTTCTCCGCATAGGCCATTTGCCACGTCTAAAATGGGCAATGGGTATGCGCTTAATCTTGTCATCAATAGGGCGCGAATGTTACGCGAAAAGAGACTTTGTGGCAAGCCATTCTCAAAAGAAAATTGGTGAAAAGCTACCCAATCCAAAAACTGTTTGAAATAGCTGTATTTGAGGTTATGACGATAAGGTTATTTTAGTGTAAGATTCCCGTATCAATTCGAAATATTTTCCGCCCTACGCGGCTAACAATCTTGCTGGACGTATAATGGATTTTAAAGCTATCCAAGCGCTCACCGCCAACGATATGGCGGAAGTCGACGCGAAGATACAGGCGCAACTTAACTCTGATGTTGCCCTTATTAATCAACTCGGATTCTACATTGTAAACAGCGGTGGTAAGCGTATTCGCCCCATGCTGGCTGTGTTAACAGCACGCGCACTTGGTTATGATGGTGACAAACACACTACAGCCGCTGCTTTTGTTGAATTTATTCATACCGCAACATTACTTCATGATGATGTGGTTGATGAATCAGATATGCGTCGCGGCAAAGAAACTGCAAATGCAGCCTTTGGCAATGCGGCCAGTGTGTTAGTGGGTGACTACATTTATACACGCTCATTTCAAATGATGACAAGCCTAAGATCCTTGAGGATCCTTGATATCATGAGTGAGGCAACCAATGTGATCGCTGAAGGTGAAGTGCTGCAGTTAATGAACTGCAACGATCCTGAAACCACCGAAACCAGCTACATGCAAGTGATCTACTCGAAAACAGCACGTTTATTTGAAGCATCAACGCAAATTGCGGCTATTATTGCAGATGCACCTGCTGAAATTGAAATCGCTCTGCAAGAGTATGGACGTTATTTAGGCACGGCTTTCCAATTAATTGATGATGTACTTGACTATGTTGCCGATGGCAAAGAAATGGGCAAGAATGTTGGCGATGATCTTGCTGAAGGAAAACCGACATTACCGTTATTGCATGCAATGCATCATGGCAATCAAACGCAAGCTGCAATGATACGTGACGCAATAGTGCATGCTAATGGTATGGATAAGCTTGATGCTATTCTAGCTTGTATGCATCAGCACGGCTCATTAGATTACACTCAGCAACGCGCAGAACAAGAAGCACAAAAAGCCATCGCGGCACTAGCACCTATTGCGGAATCAGACTACAAACAAGCACTAATCACATTAGCGCATATGGCAGTCAAACGTAAAAAATAGTTTCCCCTCATTGATTAAAAAACCTGTCCTTAGTGGCAGGTTTTTTTATGCCTGTTTAACCGCATTGTTATCAATAATGGCATGATCAACCATGATCTATACTATAACTACCACGTAAATATTACACTTCAGTAACCAAGAAGGTGATCATGGATATTAACCATTTAAAAAAAGGAATATGGGTGGAGTCTCATCATGGCGTAGGGAAAGTGATCGGCATTGATCATCAGCATCAGTCGGTGATCGTCGAACACCGAGAAGATCATCAATTACAATCAATTGATATTGTCGATCTTATCGAACAACCTCAACTCCATACTGGCTGTGATCAGTATTATTGATCATCCTATATATTACAGTCATAAAAAAAGCGGCCGTTTCTGCCGCTTTTTTAGTTTAAAGAGTTAGGCTAAGTTACTTTGCCGCAAACTCTTCACCTAAAGTAATATCTGCGCGTAATGTCTCAAGCATACTTTCTAATGCATTTTGCTCAAACGCACTTAATTTGCCGTAATCCATTACTTCTTCAATACCCTCTTTACCCAGTAATACTGGTTGAGCGAAGAAACGACTATGCTTATCATCACCTTCAACATAAGCACATTCAACCACACCTTGCTCACCTTGCAATGCACGTACCATAGATAAACCAAAACGACACGCCGCTTGACCCATAGACAACGTCGCAGAACCACCACCCGCTTTTGCTTCCACAACTTCAGTGCCTGCATTTTGAATGCGTGGGGTTAATGCTTTCACTTCATCTTCAGTAAAGCTCACACCTTCAACTTGCGACAGCAATGGTAAAATAGTTACCCCCGAGTGACCACCAATAACCGGTACTCGAATATCACACGGTGAAACACCTTTTAACTCTGCAACAAACGTTTCAGAACGGATCACATCTAACGTCGTAATACCAAATAATTTACGCTTATCGTAAACACCTGCTTTTTTCAATACATCAGCGGCAATAGCAACAGTAGTATTAACAGGGTTAGTAATAATACCCACACATGCTGTTGGACATACAACAGCGATTTTTTCAGCCAGTGATTTTACGATACCCGCATTAACATTGAATAAATCAGCACGATCCATCCCAGGTTTACGGGCTACTCCCGCAGAAATAAGTACAACATCAGCACCTTCTAGTGCGGGTGTTGGATCGTCCCCACAATACCCTTTAATTGCTACAGGGGTTGGGATATGACTTAAATCAGCCGCAACGCCTGGTGTCACTGGAGCAATATCATATAAAGCAAGATCTGAGCCTGCAGGTAAACGGTTTTTCAATAGCAATGCTAATGCTTGACCAATACCACCAGCCGCACCAATTACAGCAACTTTCATGTTCGTTCTCCTTTACGATAGAAGTATATTTATTAACGTGGGTACAACCTAATTCAGTTAATAATAGTAGTAACTGAATAACAATCTATGGACGTTATATTAAGCATAAAAAAAATACAATCATCTCCCACTCGCTTTGCGAAGTAACGCAGAATCCCATAAAAATGCACTCAAATGCTTTTATCCTACAAATAAAATAAAAATTTAATCACGGTGCTGCTTTCACATAATTCAATTAATTAGTTATGATAAAACAATGACAAGAGTCACAATAAAAAATTTTATATATAACAAAATTATGGATTCACATATTTATTTTGATTCACTTTGTTTGCCAGTGAGTCACAGGTTATGCAAAAATGGTTTACCTCGTCCCTGTAGATAATATTTACTTATGCGAAATTCAGATAAACAAGAACGTTTAGTTAAAGCATTTAAATCAATTTTAAAAGAAGAAAAATTCAGTTCTCAAGGTGAGATTGTTGATGCGTTAAAAGCACAGGGTTTTGATAATATTAACCAATCAAAAGTCTCTCGCATGCTAACAAAATTCGGCGCAGTACGTACCCGTAATGCAAAGATGGAAATGGTCTATTGCCTACCAATTGAACTTGGCGTTCCAACAATCACTAGCCCATTAAAAGAATTAGTGATGGAAGTTGGCTTTAACAGCGCATTAGTTGTGATCCATACAGGTCCTGGTGCGGCACAAGTTATTGCCCGTTTATTAGATTCTTTAGGTAGAGCAGAAGGGATCCTTGGCGTTGTTGCGGGTGATGATACAATTTTCATTACACCGACGAATAACATCACCACCAATGACCTTTATGAGTCGGTATGTGATCTATTTGATTACAGTAACTGATCAATAATTAGGGTCTATCTCACTTTTAGAGTATTAACATACATGCTCAAAAAATATAGACCCTGAGTCTTAGCGTAACTCTGACTAATTAGAGATACTAATGTATTTTTATGACAATTTACGCTGATCATAACCCCAGCGAGGAACCAGACCTTGCTCTATTTTCAAATGGTCTAATATCCGCGCTACCATAAAATCAACCAAATCAGCAATGGTTTGTGGTTGATGATAAAACCCTGGAGCCGCAGGCATTATCGTGACCCCCAATTGTGATAATTTGAGCATATTTTCTAAATGGATACTAGAAAATGGCGTTTCTCTGATCACTAAGAGTAATTGACCATGCTCTTTAATCACCACATCAGCCGCTCGCTCGAGCAAGTTATTCGACATACCATAAGCTACCGATGCCAAGGTCGATACTGAACATGGACAAATTATCATTTGTTTTGGTGCCGCCGAACCCGATGCTACTGGTGAAAACCAATCTTCTTTACCACACACCACCAGCTTTTCCGCAGCACACTGCAAATGAGCAACTAACTGTTGCTGTGCCGTTTCAGGAGCCGCCGATAATTTAAGCCCATGCTCAGTGGCCAATACCACCCGTGCTGCAGATGAAATCAACAGATAAACCTGATAATCAGCCGCTAACAGGCACTCGAGTAAACGCAAACCATAAGGCGCACCAGACGCACCCGTCCATGCCAGTGTTATCTGTTTATGTTTCATTTTCTCTCTCTTTATTTTATAGCCAATGCTGCTAATAATTTGTCATGGATACCACTAAAACCACCATTACTCATTACTAGGATCGTATCCCCTGCTTGAGCTGATTTAACAATGTTAGCCACTAACGTATCAATATTATCGCTACAAAACGCAGGTTGCGGGCATTGATCGGCAATTTCTTGCACTGACCATGGAATATTATCAGGTTGAAATAAAAACACTTCATCAGCGGCATGTAATGCAGGTGCCAAATCGTGTTTATGAACACCTAATTTCATGGTATTTGAACGCGGTTCAAGTACCGCTAAAATACGAGATTGATGTAATTTAGCTCTTAATCCACCAAGCGTCAGCTCTATTGCGGTTGGATGATGGGCAAAATCATCATAAACAGTAATACCGTTTACTTCACCTTTATACTCTAATCGACGTTTAGTATTGATAAATTTAGCTAATGATTCACAGGCTAAATTCGCGGTTACGCCAACATGTCGCGCCGCTGCAATTGCCATCAATGCATTATTGACATTATGATCGCCAACCAATGCCCAATCGACAGTACCAACCAATTGCTCATCAAGGTAAACATCAAACACACTGCCATCAGCCAACTGTTTTTTCGCTCGCCAATGACCATCACCACCAATATATTCCAGCTCGCTCCAGCAGCCCATTGCTAGCGTTTGATCAATATTTTCAACCCCATGTGGCGCTAAAATACGTCCATTTCCCGGCACAGTGCGGACTAAATGATGAAATTGACGCTGAATGGCTTTCAGATCATCAAAAATATCTGCATGATCAAATTCCAGGTTATTCATGATCAATGTCCGTGGATGATAATGCACAAACTTCGAACGCTTATCAAAAAAAGCACTGTCATATTCATCGGCTTCAACCACAAAGAACATGCTTTCGCCAAGACGAGCAGAAACACCAAAGTTTCCAAGTACCCCTCCGACTAAAAAGCCCGGTTGATAACCACAATCATCTAAGATCCACGCTAACATACTCGCGGTTGTTGTTTTACCGTGCGTACCTGCGACAGCCATTACCCAACGATCATGCAATAAATCATCCTGTAACCACTGTGGACCAGAGGTATAACGTAAATTATTGTTAAGAACGTATTCAACACAGGGATTACCACGACTCATGGCATTACCGATCACCACTAAATCTGGTGCCGGATTTAATTGCTGAGGATCATATCCTTGAATTATTTCAATACCTTGAGACTCAAGCATGGTACTCATAGGCGGATAAACATTGGCATCAGAACCGGTAACTTTATGCCCAAGTTGAGTCGCTAATGTCGCAGCGCCCCCCATAAATGTTCCACAAATACCTAAAATATGAATATGCATAATTGCTGTTTCCATCCTTAATTTTTATTAATGTCACGCTTTGACGTTACTTCGTTACCATAAAAAAGATCTTTATATACAATTCTTTATATAGCAAAAAATACTATGAGGCATCCGATCTCATTATGCGTTGAGATCCAATCAGTATACAACTGAATCTCTATACCCTTATGACAACATGATGCAAGGATTGTTTATGACCGATATTAGAACGCTTGGGGAATTTATTGTCGAGAAGCAGAGTGATTTTCCTCACGCCAGTGGCGAACTCTCATCGCTATTAGGCTCAATCAAACTGGCGGCTAAAATCGTGAACCGCGAAATCAATAAAGCTGGACTCGCAGATATAACCGGATCAGTCGGTAAAGAAAACGTTCAGGGAGAAGAACAACAAAAACTCGACCTTTATGCTAATGATAAATTCAAAGCAGCACTAGAGGCACGCGATCAAGTGTGTGGTATTGCCAGTGAAGAAGAAGATCAAGCGGTCAGTTTTAATCGTCAAGTAAACCGTGATGCAAAATATGTGGTGTTAATGGATCCACTGGATGGTTCATCTAACATTGACGTAAATGTGTCCGTTGGAACTATTTTCTCGATCTACCGTCGTATATCACCCGTAGGATCCCCAGCGACAGATGCTGATTTTCTTCAACCCGGGCATCTCCAAGTTGCAGCTGGTTATGTCATTTATGGTTCATCAACCATGTTGGTTTATACCACCGGTAATGGCGTTCATGGCTTCACTTATGATCCGTCACTCGGTGTGTTTTGTCTCTCGCATGAAAACATGCAAATTCCAGCCGATGGTAATATTTACTCCATCAATGAAGGTAATTATATTCGCTTTCCATTAGGTATCAAAAAATACCTCAAATATTGCCAAGAATGTGTACCACAAGAAAACCGTCCTTATACCTCACGTTATATTGGATCGTTAGTCGCTGACTTTCATCGAAATTTATTAAAGGGAGGCATTTATCTTTACCCAAGTACTGCCACTTATCCAAATGGAAAATTACGGCTACTTTATGAATGTAATCCAATGGCATTATTAATAGAACAAGCGGGCGGGCGAGCAACCGATGGTCAACAGCGGATTTTAGATATTATCCCAACAGAATTACATCAACGCGTGCCTTTTTTTGTTGGCTCAACCAATATGGTCAATAAAGTAGAAGCTTTTCTCCACGAAGGCGATGAGCAATAACCGTTAATATTTAAGGTGGAATTTTAACCACCTTAAATATTCATCGATCACACTGACGTGCACCGAAATATCTCAAACAACCACGCTATAAGTACGGTTGTGTTTAATAAAAATCATGATAATCTCAATATTGGCAACATTTAATTAACAACAAAGAGATCTATCATGAGCTTAAATAAAGTAACAGCCGGTCAGGACATACCTCACGATATAAACGTTATTATTGAAATTCCCGCCAATGCAGATCCAATTAAGTACGAAGTCGATAAAGTCAGTGGCGCGATTTTTGTTGACCGTTTTACCTCAACCCCAATGTTCTATCCGTGTAATTATGGTTATATCAATCACACTCTTTCTCTTGATGGTGATCCGGTTGATGTATTAGTACCAACCCCTTATCCATTACTTGCAGGATCCGTGATTCGTTGTCGCCCAATCGGGGTATTAAAAATGACAGATGAGTCAGGTGAAGATGCCAAAATTGTCGCAGTACCTCATAGTAAACTCAGTTCAGAATACGATCATATCCAGAATATTGATGATCTTCCTCGCTTATTGAAAGCACAAATCGTACACTTTTTTGAGCACTATAAAGAATTAGAAGCCAATAAATGGGTCAAAATTGATGGCTGGGAAAATGTAACAGCGGCAAAAGAAGAAATCATCACTTCATTTGAACGTGCAAAAAAATAGCGAGGTATCGTAATGAAACAAGCACTTAAATATGGGCTACTCATTACAACATTAAGCCTTACCGTTATCGCTCCAACAAGCTTTGCTAAAAATGTATCAATACAACAATTTTGGCAGTTACAACAGCAACAGCCTAATATCATTATTGATGTTAGAACAGCCTCTGAATTTTCTGAAAGTCATTTGGCCTCGGCCATCAATGTACCTTATCAAGATATTGCAACGATCACTGCTCGCTATAAAAATAAAGATCTGCCCATTTTACTTTATTGTAAATCAGGTCGACGAGCAGAAATAGCAGCAACGACACTCGAAAAGCTAGGTTACACCGCGATATACAACGGGCGTAACTATCAACAACTAAAAACAGCTCAGCCGATGATTACCCCATAAAATGATGAAACAAAAAAAGCCCGATTAGTCACCTAACCGGGCTTGTTATTATTAAAACTCACAAAGACAGAGTATTAACGTTGTGGTTAATTAAATTCAAATTGGTAAAGTAAATCCACGGCCTGATCAAGACCAGAAACCGCTTCAACATACAAATTCCGCATTAATCGGTAACGCAAAGTAAACTCATCAACTTGGTTGAAAATACCAACGCCATATTTGACTTGCAAGCCAGGCGCGATATAACCACTGATTGTCACTTGCGAATCATCACCTACACCAGACGTTGATAAGCTGAGATCTTTAACACCAACCGCCTCACCAACATCACCAACAAGTTGACCACTTTGTGCTAAGCCCATACCAATCAATGCGGTTGTCATTGCACTATTACTGTCACCTGAACTTTCAGAATCAAGATTCTTACCGGTTAGAATATATGACAATGCATTTTGTTGTGGCATTGCTGGATCAGAGAAGATATTAATTTCAGGTTTATCAGCAGGACCCGTCACTCGCACTCCGGCAATAACATCATCTTCAACATTATCCGGATCTCGAATCGCTTCAATAGAAAGATAAGGCTGCTCTGCTGGA
The DNA here is from genome assembly GCA_947039005.1 of uncultured Photobacterium sp. Lineage (GTDB taxonomy): Bacteria > Pseudomonadota > Gammaproteobacteria > Enterobacterales > Vibrionaceae > Photobacterium. Next base: position 8,321 of record CAMQXY010000017.1, on the reverse strand, counting down.
CCATTAAATAAAATCTGTCCTTTACGGATCAATAACTCTTGTCCTAGTGCGCGGTAGTATGATCCTTTAGCAATATTGACTTCGCCATAAATCATAGGTCCTTTACCTGCTTGGCGAACATTTAAGTCACCCAACAAGCCCGCTTTTAAGCCAAATGCCGACAAGTTAACATCATCACCAATATGAACAAAAATATTGGTTTTAATATCAAATGGTACTTCTGATTTTGCTTTTAATGGTTGCATATCATCTTTTAAGATCACTTGATCTTTCGAGACTCTTACTGCCGATTTAGGTAATTGATTAACCGTGATTCGCCCCCACGGAATACCAATTTTACCGGTGATCTCTGCTGCCGTTGGTGATGCTTCAATGGTTAAATCAGGAGAAACCTTTAATGCGACCATAGGTGGCACACTAACCTTCAACTCTTTACCATTAATGTTTAACTTGGTTTTCCAAGCTGCCATATCCTTCCAATTACCAGTACCACGTAATAACAATTGGCCATCTGGCGTATAAATATTACCGATTAAGCTGGCGTTATAACCACTAAATGCCAATTTAATATCTGCATTTTTAATATCTAACGGTACTTTACGCCCAGTAGCTTCAAGCTTAGTCACTTGCAATAAGCCATTAACTGCAGGGTGTAAAATAGGTCCAGTTACGGTCAGGTCAGTATCAACTTGACCATCAAACTTATGATAATCTTTAATCATCGGCTCAAGGAAACCTAACGTGAAACGATCCAACTTCACATTAGCATTGATCTGCTTATCACCTTGCAAGTTAGTGATCTTAGCCCGACCACTTAAATCACCATTGTTTTTGATAGCAACTAACCAATTAGCATTTAATACATCATCTTGCATCTCAGCATTAATGGTGACTTTATCCCAGCCCAACGTCAGCGGTTGTTCATCACTACTCACTTCTTGGCTTACACCACCAGCAGGCATCATGATATTGGCTTTTACATAAGGTGCCGTTTTAGGGGCCCATTTAGCATCAATACTCGCACCTAATTCACCGTTAACTTTTAACTCAGGAGGCAAGAACGGTTTTAATAACTCAAAATTGAAGTTACGTACGGCTAATTGCGCTTGTCCCGATGCACCAGCGGTAAGATCTTGCGTTAAACAAATACCCGCTTTTCCTTGTTGCCAACAATGAGCGCCAACGGTTGCCATCGCTGTTTTTAAATCATAACGAATAGGCGTCGGATGGTTAAGTACCCAATCACCAACTGGAGTAGTAATATCACCTTTTGCTAATGTACCCTGCCAACCGGTTTGCTTATTAAAAGCACCATCAATGAGTAGATTGGCACCAACAGGATCACCTTTAGCATTAACACTTAAACTATGTTTTTGCTCAGTTCCTTTAAACAAAATATCAAGATTATCTAATGTTGTTGTGCCATATTTACCTTTAGCAGCCGTTAAACTGATATCTGCTTTCATCGCAGGTAAAGGCGTCACATTACCTTTAAGATCAAACGATGCTAGGCTTGCCAACTGTTGCCAACCTAAATCATCACCTTGTAAATCAAGCTTAATATCAGGTGTAGCCATGCTACCAGAGAGCTTAACATCACCTTTAACAGCACCATGTAAACCTGCTAATGATTTTGATAAATCAGGAGCGTCAATATTAGCAATCATGTCCCAGGTTTTATCCAGCTGACCTTTCACCATCATGCCATTAGGACCATGTTTTAACGTCAGTCCTGGTGTATTGACCTGAAGTGAATCTCCTTTGCCGTTAATATCCGACGCATCTAACTGACCAACAAGCGTTAATGCTTGTTTCATAATAGTGCCATCAACGGCTAGCTGTGGCAGTTTGACAAACCAACCACCTTGCTTAGTTAATCCACCTGAAGTAACAAGTTTACCGCTAACATTACCTTTAGCCGCTGGCCACTGTAATCCAGGCTGAATATCAGCAAAGGCTAATTGTCCATTCCAACTCACTAATTTTTTCCAATTAGCTTGTGCATTACCCGTTACTACACCACCTAATGTATTAATCTTTAAAGAAGAAAGATCAACTTGATTTAAATCTCCTTTACCCTTAAGTGCTAATTTCACCGCCGGCATTGGCGTACCATCAATGCTACTATTCGCCTTAAAAGTGAAACCTTTCAAGCTACCTTTAGCATCAATTACTGTGTTATCAACGGTAAATTCAGCTGGTTTATCAATTGGCCACTGTAGATGTTTACTGGAAACTGCAACATCAAACGGAAAGTCTGACTTAAGTGGCGATAACTGCCCTTTAATTACAGCATCCAATTTACCTTTCAGTTGCGCATCAACAACTAACTTTTGTAATGAACCATGAGCCTTTAAAGTCAATCGATGACCATTAATGGGCTTCATTGCGATTTTAGCATCAGCATCTAATGTTAATGGATAATCACCCGCTAACGTCACTTGTGCCTTCGCATTTAAATTAGCTTGTGGCGCATTAATCTGCAGTTTTTCTACATTAATTTCGCTACCTTTACCTGATGCAATCAACTCAAGTAACGATACTTTTTGTGGTGTTTTACCTGCCAACTCAAAGTTTTTAACGGTAAAGCGTTCAATATTAAATGACATTGGTAATACAACGTTAGGCAATGTCATCACTGTAGAATCAGACTTATCCTTCCCCTTTATTTTAGGTTCACCTTTTGATTTAACAATAGGCTCAGCAGGAGCAAGCGCTAACTTAATATTCTGCCACTCAGTCGGTTTTAACGTTACATGGCTACCAACAATGGTCGCAGCCGTTGCAAAATGTTGCCAACTAATCTTATTCGCCAATATATCAAGATCAATATTATCTAAGGTAACTTTATCAACGTTAATCGGTATTGGTAGGCTAATTTTAGTTACTGGTTTTGAAGGCTGTTCAGGCTCTGTTGCTGGCGGTAATTTCGGCATCGAAAACGTAACACCATTAATACCTAAATTTGAAATACAAATTTCAGGCGTCAATAAACAACGATCATCCAAGGTTAAATTCAGTTGCTTAACCGCTAAATCCATACTGCTATCTTGATAGCGTACGTTATCAATTTGAAAACCACTTAACAGTGATCCTTTGGTATCACCAATTGATAATGCCGGTAACGCTTTTTGCGCCCCCCAACTAGCTACTTTTAACCCAGCAGGGGTATATAAAATCACCGCAACAGCAATCACTAACAACAATAAAATCGCTAAAATAGCGAGAGCAATACGCTTCACCCAGATCATAATTCAGGCCCTAGAGTAAAGTGAAGTTCAAACTTATTCTTGGCTGGCTTATCAAGCCCCCAAGCGAAGTCGATACGAACAGGACCAACGGGCGATGCCCAACGCACACCAAACCCCGTGCCTCGCATCCAATCAGGTTTATTATCATTCCATGCCGAGCCATAATCATAAAATAATGCCCCCCACCAATTGCCGTATAGACGATATTGGTACTCAATACTGGACGTTGCCATGTATTGACCACCGACCATACGTCCTAAATTATTACGAGGTGAAATAGACTCATAGCCATAACCTCTAATGCTATTATCACCACCAATAAAGTAACGTAATGACGGTGGGATATCACGAATATTATCAGCGAGAACAGCACCGCCAGCAATACGGAAAATACCACGTTGATTTTCGCTTAAAGTACGAATCCATGCAGATTTTGCTTGTAACCGAACAAAGCTTGTATCTGAACCTAATGCTTTATTGGCAAATTCAATTGAGAAATTATATTTACTGCCTGAGGTTGGAAATACGCCGCCAGTGAACTCACTCTTGCTATAAGAAAGCCCCGGTAGGAATACATTAAAAGTACCCTCTTCATCGCCGCCTTGCTTGTATTTCTCATTAAGCCAATGTAATGAAACGGCACGATCCCAACCTGAACTCAACTTCCAGTGGCGCTCAACCCCTAAACCAAATTGGGTACTGATGGTATCGTGATTATCAACGTAACGAATACCACCAACAATTTGATAATAATTATTTAATACATCATCTAAAGGAATTTTATAGGCAGCCTCAAGCTTAGGCTGTTCTTTCGATATCTCAGATTTAAGATAAAAGCTGTGGCCATTGCTGGTGATCCATGGCTTTTTCCAATTAAATTTTAAACGCGGACCCGTATCAGTTGAAAAACCAATACCAGTTTCAATTTGATTTTTAACTTGAGGCGTTAAAGCGACTTCAATCGGAATTTTATCATCCTTACGCTTAGTGACATCGCCACCAACATAGATGGATGAGAACCAACCAACATTAGACAAACGTTCATTATATAAACCTAATTTAGAGGCTAAATAAGGTTCATTTTCAGTATAAGGGATCATCGAACGAAGACGTTCATCCTTGATCTGACTGCCCGTAAAATAGGTATCACCAAAAGTATAACGACGTCCAGAATCAAAATCGAGAGTGATTATCGCTTCATTACGAGTAGGAATAACGCCTAATTCACTATTCTTTAGCTCAGCATCGAAATAACCACGGCGGACAGCTAAGCTTTGCAATGCTGACTTCAAGGCTTCATATTTACCTTGATTTAGGGGCATTCCTATTCCTAGACCACTATCTTTTAATAATGAAATAAAGGCAGGATCATCTTTTGCTGCACCTGTAATGATAATATTACTTTGAGTAATATGAGTACGAGGACCAGCATCAACTGTCACCGTAATTGCCGTCTTTTTACCACTACCTTTGACATGATAATCATACGTTGGCTGATAATAACCTAACGCTTGTAAAGCCTGATCAATTTCAGATTTAACCTGCTCTTGAAAACGTAATGTATTGCTATAGTCATCTTTAGATATTGCCGATAAATACGCATCAACATTATCTTCAAGGCTACTGTTTAATCCCTTAACTTTAAGAGATGCCGCCATTGCCGGACTTGATAACACTAAGGCAAAAGATGCAACCCCTAGCCACTGATAAACTTTATTCATTCGGATTATGCTTCTTGGATAAAATTAGATTCATTTACACAGCCTATTTTGGCAAAAGGTGCAACTCAGTACCAACAATAGTTATAAATATTATTGGTAATAAAAAACTTAATTCAAATATGCGCCATCTATAGCATATTCTCCTCGATGTCGTGTTTTTTTAAAGTCAAAGTTTTTTTCATAACCATAAAAATCACATCACACTAAATGTACATAGCGTACAAAATAACTTTAGAGCTATTATTTACAGCTTTTTATGAGAAAATAATTGAGGCTCACAATATGCACTAAATCTTATCAACAAGCATTGCAAAATGAAAATAGCACTCTCATTAACAGTCTAAATTTTACTGATCTTATGCCAATAATTATGTCTTTAGTCATTATTACTAATAACATAGTTATCCCCTTGCTATCTGCAACAGATAAACTTTTATTATGCCTTGTTTATTTATCACTATTTAAGTAACGGTAATAGAAAGTAATTGAATTTCTTTATTTACTTCTGATAATACATTCAATACTTTAAGATCAGCTGACTTTGGTGGAAGCAAGCGACCATATTCAAACTCAAAGCCGCCAATACCGATGATAAAAAGCCGTCCTCTAAAGTAATTTTTAACATATCTTGCCACTTGAATAGGACGATAAACTTGAAAAATTCTCAGCATATATCCCCTCACATAATAATCATTAAAAAAAGATAATAAAATACAGTAGGTTTAACTGAACATAAAAAGATGCAAACAATTTGCCATATAAAACTCAACGAAGTAATTAATATCGATTAATTAGAATAATCACCGAACTAAATAACATTCACTACACTCATAACATCACCAATAAGTAAGGATAATTATGTATAAGGTACTATTAGCAATAATATTTATTGCTACAGTTTCACCTCTAGCTCAAGCTAATAACATTCATGCGGGAACATCCCTACCTGCAGTGACTGTCGTCAATAATGGTGAGCTTATATTGAAGAATAATAGTATTAATTATCAACCTTGGGACAGTACAAAGCTAACAGGGAAAGTACACATAATAATGGCAATTGCAGGAAGAAGTTCAGCAAAAAAAATAAATTCTGCACTAGTCAATGCAATAAGTGCGGCACATTTTCCAAAAGAAGAATATCAAACAATAACTATCATCAACCAAGATGACGCTATTTGGGGAACGGCACATTTTGTTAAAAATGCAGCCGAAGAGAATAAAAACAAATATCCGTGGTCATCTATAGTGCTCGATAGCAACGGTATAGTACAAAAAATATGGGATCTAAAAAAAGAGAATTCCGCCATTATCGTGATCAATAAAAATGGGCGTGTCATTTTTTCTCATGAAGGAGAACTCAACCGACAGCAGATAAAGCAAGTCATCACATTAGTGAAAAAAAATATCTAAATTATATTTATTACTTAAGAAATCTTGATTGTGGCCGTTATTAATGACGGTCCGTTCAATAAGCAGATAGTCAACAATGACACCAAAACCACAATTTTTAAAAGATACTACTATAAAACGACTATTAGTGAAGAGTAAAAATCGCACTCAGTCACTGGCACAGCATTTGGGATATGATAGTTTAATTACACCCAATCACGACATATCATTAACTGATAGATACCTCAATAGCCAAAAATTACGACATCAACGTGAACAATATAATATTGAAAAAATATTCAAATTAACTTACGACGAATGTAGTAACGAAATAACAACAGAGCCAGATCCTGACTGGTTAGTACGTTTTATTAAAATGGCAAAACAAGTCTATAGCCCATCAATGCAAAAATTATGGGCTAGAATTCTCAAAAAAGAACTCATCCATCCAGGAGCAACATCGTTAAAAACACTTACTATATTAATATCAATGACTCAAAAAGAAGCTCTACTATTTCAACGAACAATAAGTGTATGTTGTCAAATAGGTAACAGTAAAGATAGAAAAATAATTACTAGTATAAAAACCCCAGCAAAATTTATTCCTTTTAGGCAAAAAAATAAATATTATCCCATTGAATATAATCAATATAATCTACCATATTCAAGTATAATCATTTTAATGGATTTAGGATTAATACTGAAAACAGAATTCGAATCAAGCGCTATTCAGCACACCACACACATTCAACTGCAATTACAAGATATTCATTACACCTTAAATTGTTATACTAAAAACATATCCTTTACCTATTACCGTATATCACCAATTGGACAAGAACTTGCATCATTAATAGAATATAAAAACAATATTAAATATAATTCTTATCTATTAGAAGTACTCGCTCAATTATTTACAATCACAACTGAACAATAAATATAGATCCTCTTTATTCTTTATATCATACCAATTCTATTAATGAATCCACTATTGTTACACATTAAAACTAGAAACCTTACTTCCTATTAAAACCAGATATCGATACTATCAAAACCAATAGAAATAAAATGATGGTCAAATTTAAGCGATTAGCTTTATTTAAAAATATAAATTTTAAAAAGTTTTCCAGCAATAAAAAACTGACTACTTAATTATACCAATCTGATTAATTAAGTAGTCAGTTTTATCCTTTCTTTGAACATAATAATATGACTCTATTTTTATATTTTAAAAACGGTTCCATGTTGAATTGACACTATTTACGATATCTTTAAAATTCTTAAACATCTATTCGCTAAATCATTTTGCCGCAACCAACGCCACACTTACTCTATAAGATTTAATTATGGTGAGTATGGTGATATGTGGATAATCGTTAGATTATCCCATTTTCAGATAAATGAGATTGATGCCAACTAGCTCGATCCATTAAAACAACAGCATGTTTATTTTTTGGAATTGCCTTTGATATGAGCTTAAGATGCTCTTTCATAATAAACATATTACTAAATGGTGTAATGAGCGCTTCTGTTTCACCAGTATTTATACAAACAGCACCAAAAAGATATGCAAATTCATATTGCTGCTGTTGAATGGTTCTAGTTCGTGTTCCTTTAGGTGCCAAAATCCTTGTTGTCGTATTTCTTTGACCAAATCGAGCTTCATCTTCGAACCAAATATTTACATCATTTAAAGCTATATGCCCTGGGATATTGAGAATGACTTCAATTTGAAGTTTTTAAAAATCTATTTGAGCCTAGATTGGATGTTTTGAACGGGTTCTGACCCAACTAATACCAATCTAACTAAAATTATGATCTAATTGAAGCCGTCATTTTCAAATGAGATTCGCTATGGACAGCCTAAACAATACCGACTTTAAAAAGTGGTACCTTGGGTAAATAAAGAAATAATGACTGAACACCTTGCTCAAATATCACGAACCACCGAGAAAGGTCG
>CAMQXY010000016.1 GCA_947039005.1 uncultured Photobacterium sp. | reverse complement strand
AATTAATTGCTGATACTTTTCTGGCGTATCAATATCATGATAAATACCACTCGCAGCGTTTAGCTGTAGGTAATATTCAGTGCCTGTTTGTAATACTTGCTTCATTTTAGCAGTAATGGGTAAGGCTAAAATTTGAGTAATTAACGCGGCATCAATCAACACGGGATGCCCTGTTTGATGTTTGTTACCGGGAAATATCACTCGCGTATGATCCACTTGCAATAACACCCTAAATACCTGCGGATCAATACACGGCATATCTGCATGAGTGATAAAAAACCGTGAACTGGTTACCGCTTCAATGCCCTTTTGAATTGAGCTTAACATCCCCTGCCGATAGTCTGGATTCACCACCACTTTAATATGTGGCTGATGTTGATATCGCTGTACCAATTCATCAGCACGATATCCTGCAACCACTATCACTCTTGAGCAAAACAGTAATGCATGTTCGATTGCGACATCTAATAATGTACTGCCTTGATAAGCTAACATCGGCTTCCACGTTCCCATTCGTGATGACAATCCCGCAGCAGGTATCACACAATCAACCATGACGATAATGCCATGAATCACATGTAATCCCATTTTTAGCCGCAATAACCTCAGCCATAATAGCGATAGCAATTTCAATCGGGGTTTTACTGCCAATAGCCACCCCAATCGGGGCATGCAGTCGCGATAATTGCTGCGGTGTATATTCACCAATCCGCATTAATCGTTCTCGACGACGATCACTGTTAGCTTGTGAGCCTAAAGCACCGATATAAAAAGCAGACGACTCTAATGATCCCATTAATCCTAAATCATCAACCCGAGGATCATGTGCTAATGCTAATATTGCGGTATAAGGATTGGCATAACGTTCAACAAAAGCATCAGCAGAGCACCATTCCACATCGACTCCACCTTGTGCTGCTGTCCAACGCCAATTCTGTTGATAATTATCACGCATATCACACAATCGAACCGCAAATCCTGCTCTTACTGCTAGCCGCGCAACTTCTTCACTAACCTGACTAATTCCCAGTAATAATAGCTGCCAATGTTGTTGGTAATGAATGGTTAACCAAGGTGTAATAAAAGCATGATCATCAACATCAGTCGCGATACAACGCTGTTCTAATTCAATATTTACGGCTCGTACAAAGGCATTGTTAGTCATGGCTGTCGTCAACCACTCGTCAAGCCAATGATAATCAGCATCAGGATGCAAATATTCAATCAACAATGAAATATGACCACCACAAGGCAATTCATATCGACTGCCATCAACCGCTAAATGACTACCATAATCAAATATCTGCATCGGTTTATCTAGCTGATGCTGTTGAATCAAGGAGATAAAAGCATCTTCAATACAGCCCCCAGAAACGGAACCAGAACGAATATGACCTTCTGTCGCAAATAATGATCCAACCGGACGCGGCGCTGATCCATACGTGGATAAAATAGTGCATAGCCATACAGGTTTCCCTTGCTGTAACCATGCCTGACAATCTAACAATACTTGTTTATCTAATGCGTTCATAAATCATCTATCACTTTGTTTACTATGACAACAATACTGAAGTTAGCCTGCAATGATGCAGGCTAATTTTATGATCAATCGTTAGCTAATTGCTTTTTAACATCAGCAACTTGCTTCGCGGTTGTAGTCGTCATCTGTGTAGAAAAGCTTTGATGTAGATAAGTTATCAAATCAGCCATTTGTTGATTGTCTAAGCTGTCTTTATAAGCAGGCATCGCATAATAAGATTGCTCCTGACTGTAACTCTGGCGCTTAATACCATTATTCAATACTGCTACTGTATTGAAAATATTACTGTTTCCAATGGTTGCATTACCGTTTAATGCAGGGGCAACATTTTTGATCCCTTGCCCACTTTGACCATGACAGCCTGAGCACTTATTCATATAAGTACCGTATCCTGGCAACGTAGTATCAAATTGTGATGCTGCTAATGATGTCAACGTAGGTTGTGGTTTAACGTGTTGAGACGGTTGGGATTGATCTAATAAATAGCTGGTGATGGCAGCAATATCATGATCATTTAAGTGCGTTAAACTGTGCTTTTCAACAATATACATATCATCAAAAGCTGTGCCTTTAGGGGATTGACCTGTTTTTAAGAACTGGGCTAAATCATGGAATGTCCAATGCGTTTGAGTCAATTTTTTTGCGGTAATATTAGGCGCATTAAGGTAATTAACCACTGCACCTTCAAGTGCATTATCTTGCTCGGTTGCCATCATAAAATTACGTGGTGTATGACATTCACCACAGTGACCTAACCCTTGAACTAAATATTTACCACGATTCCATAACGGGCTTTTATCGGCATTTGGCGTAAAGGTCGCTTTATCAAACGCCACTAAATTCCATACTTTTAAGCCCATACGAATATTGAAAGGAAAACCAATCCCATTTTCTCTATTGGGCTGTGTCGCGGGTTTTGTCTGCATGAAATACGCATACAACGCTTGCATATCATGGTCGTTAATACGGTGATAAGACGCATAAGGCATTGCTGGGTATAAATTACCTTTAGGTGCCACACCATTACGTACCGCATCAACAAATTGCTGATAGCTATACTTACCAATACCGTGTTGTTTATCACTACTAATATTGGTTGAATATAAGGTGCCAAAAGGCGTATCAAATGCACGTCCACCCCCATAAACTTGACCACTATCAATCGTATGACAACCACTGCAATCACCAGCAGCCGCTAAATATTTACCTTGCGCGATTAATTGTGCCATATTTTCGGGTGATGGTGCTTGCGCAGAAGTTGATGGTACTTGTGCACAAGCCGCACTGCTACTTAATAACAAACCACAGACCATGCTGAGTTTTAAATTCCGTTTCATTTAACTAACCCCGGTTGTGACAACACTAAATCACGTAAACCAACATAATATTTACGGTAACCAGAACAACGGCAGATGTGTTTTTTTAGTGCGTTTTCAATCACATCTTCAACCTGTGCTTTATCAACAGGCTGCTTTGCTAGTTGCTCAACTAACACCGTGGACTCATTAACAAACCCTGATGTACACCACCCACATTGAAATGAAAAGTGATCAACAAATGTTTGCTGTACCGGGCTTAATGCGGTGATTTGTCCCATTAAATTACGTTTAGCGTGACCTTCAACTGTGCGCAGTTTTTTACCGTTAAAATCACCCACCCCATTGATACATGTACGCTCAGTGTGTGAACCACCATCGGCATCATCAACAATAATGGTACACGCATGACAAACACCAATACCACAACCAAATTTAGTGCCTGTTAGCCCTTGATATTCATGTAAGAAATCAATCATTTTCACTGTTTCATCGATCTCAACTGGACCTACAATATTGCCATTAATTGTCATTTTTACAGTGATCATGCGAGTGCTTCCTTAATATCAGTGGCGGTTACGGGTAAATGGTAAAAACGTTTATGGGTTATTTGGTAAAGGGCTTCGGTGACAGCAGCGACAATTGGGATCATCACCACTTCCGCAATGCCTTTACGTTGATCTGAGTTATTAAAGGGCGGCAAAATAGTATGATTCATTTGCCATACACCAACGTCAGTTGCTAAGGGCACCTGATAGCGATTCAGGTTCCACGTACCATTACCCGGACCTTCTTCACCAGGTGGTAAGTATTCGTGCAATACATGCCCAATACCCATCACTAAACCACCTTCAATTTGACCTTCAACTAACTCTTTGACGATCACTTTACCCGCATCAAGCCAAGTTTGAGTCGCGACAATTTCAACCTTGCCGGAGCCTTCTTCAACCGCTAATTCAACCAATACCGCACAAGGAGCGTAATACACCACCATCGCATTATTCAGTACCGTTGCAGGATAATTAACGTTATTACGATCCAATAAATGCCAACCACTGCTGGTCATTAATTTTTTCTTATTCGCATCAGCGCCATGACCATATTTCACCGCCATTGCATCTAATTGATAGGTTTGTGTCTGCCCCTCAACGGTAAATTCAGCATCCACCCAACCCCAACGGTTAAACGTATGTACCATTGCTGCGGTCACTAACCCTTTTTGATGGACATGCTGCGCTAACATATCAAGGGGTAATGGTTCCATGCCTTTAGCACTTAACTTACCCTCCACCCAGACGGCATCTTCCATTGCGCCAAAATCCATTGCAGCCAGATCACCGCTGTAGTACAACTTACTCCAAATCGCTTTTGCAGCAGGCCATAAGCCATATTCAAAAATAACTTTGGCGGCATTTTCAGTCGCTTTTGATTGAAAGTAAGCCGATGTCGATGCAGATGATGCATAGGGAATGGTTGGTGTCCAACGCGGATTTTGTTGCATTTTATCTTGGTAGGCTTGGCTCATCGTAAACGGTGATTGAGTATTGATCATTTGAAGTGGATCCCAACCATGCACTTCAGCAAGATTAATGGTATCCGCTGGACGACCAAAGTAATCAGCCAAAACAGCCGCTTGAGAGGTTTGTGCGCCAGTGCCAATTTCAACAGCAGAGATCCCCATCACTAACCGACCACTTTTATCCATCTCAATATAGGTTGAAGGCGCATCATCACCCGCACCATAATCTTTAGTACAAATGGCAAAACCAGTACCAAAGCGTTTATTAGGGTGTTTAGCTTCATAGGCTTTACGACGTTGTTCGCGCTGGGTCCACATCTCATGCTGCTGCGCTTGTTTTAATATTTCAGCATAATGTTCAGTACTCGTCGGTACTGCACCTTGGGTATTAAGTTGCCCCGTTTTAATCGCATTGCGCAGTCTTAAATCAATTGGATCAATATTGAGTAATTGCGCCGCTTCATTGACCATCATTTCCATGGATGACATGGTTTGTAGAGTACCAAAACCACGCATTGAACCTGAAGCTGGATTTTCAGATACATTAGCAACCGCAGTAATATCGTTTTTAGGGAAATAATAAATTGACTGCAATGCACTTGCGCCCACTTCAGCCACTACAGAGCTGAAGTTTTCACGACCACCACCATCAAGGATCATGTCACTCACAATACCTTGGAATTTACCGGTGGTTTTATCAATTGCTAACTGGTTGTGCATGTTAAAGGGGTGACGTTTTAAGCCTGATTGAAATTGTTGAAAGCGATCATTCGCCATCCGCACAGGATGTTTGCTGTACATCACCGCTAATAAACCGTAGAAAGGCAATATAGAGTGATCTTTACCACCAAAACCACCACCAATAAAAGGTGAATGCACCACTAAGTTTTTGACTTTTCCGGCAAGAGGACCGTTGTTAAGCATCATGGTTGCAAAACCAAAGAAATTACTTGGTGATTGTGAAGAAGGGATCGTGTGCATGGTCTGTGTTTTAGGATCAAACCAACCATTAAAGCATTCAGGCTCTAAGAACATCGGATCAATAAATTGGGTTTGATAAGTACGATCTAATACAAAATTATTATCATCATGTAAGCTAGCTTTAATATCATTCGCAACTGCCATTTGTTGCTCTAATGCTGAACCTAAAGGATTAGACTGTGGCCAAAATGGTTTATGGTCAACATAGTTAGGGAAGTTAACCCCATTTTTTAGTGGACTATATTTATCAGGCAATACACCTTCAGCATTACCTTGTTCACGCGTAATTCGCCATACACCCCATGGGTCTTTCTCTGCAGCAACTAAAGGTTGTTGCTTGCCATATTTAATAATTTCACGATTAAATTGCAACGTATTTTTAGCGCGATGATAAGTGAGAAAATCATCAAAAATAAGTAACATCACCGCCTGACCGATATAATCAGGCATTGCGCCCTCAGCCACTAACATATTGGTGCCATAAAATTGCGGTAATTCAATTTTATCTTTGATCAAGGTTGCTGCGGTAACAATATTACTTGGCTGAGCATTTTCCGGTAATAAACTTAAATCAACACCTTGATAAATACGATCGGCGCGATCGGCGCGAATATAAAAAGCCCATGATTGCTCACTTGGCCAACCATCAATATCGGTTGATCGCAAATCACGCCCATAAACTTTTTCTCCGGTCACTTTTGCAATAGCGTCACTACGAAAACGTACTTTAAAATTAGACTTCCAAGAAGATGCTAATTCCGGAGCAACTAAACTATTACTACCATCTAAATTAAGATTAAATCGGGCTAAAGCGGGGACGGTATAAACACAAATACCAGCGATGATACCATGCTTAATAAAACTCCTTCGCGAAAGTTCCATTGACATGATTAACTCCTTTTGATTTTAATTATATTTTTATAAGTTATTTCAAGACAATAGTTATGTTTATTAAATACAACCATTCATAAATAATAGACATTCATAAATAATAGAAATACAAAATAACGATAATATCACCCAAAAACAGCGACTAACATACGATAAATATGCTTTACATCTATTATTTTATACTCACGACAAATATAAACAACAGCCTATTAAAAACATGTCATAGAATATCTATTCAAATAAAAGTAACATCTAAAGAAAAACAGTCAAAATTTAACACAATCAAAACAATGCAATTCATATAAGGTATTTATTCTTATTATTTTAACCATGAACTTTTCATATTTATAAATACCATGAGATCTTCCTCCCAAAAACAAATCAACATTTCTTAAAATTGATTTATAAGTTATCAACTAAATCGATGAATCATCGTTATTTTATTTTTTTCTAAAATTCAGACAATAAAAAAGGATAAGTGATTAAACTTATCCTTTTTTATTATATATAAACGAAACAATGACATTCTATATCGATATATCAATGACGGTATGATTCATAAAGGAACCAGACACGACGTTCTGTTTCATCAATCCAATTATCAATCATACTCACTGAAGAAAAATCATTACGTTCATCACATAAAATATGTGCAGCACGAAGTTCAGCGGCTAACTGTTTATTATCTTCACACAACTCAGCAAGCATATCAGCAGGTTCAACATAATCGGCATCATTATCTAAAATACGTTGCATGCGTGATATTTCACCAATTGACCGAATGGTTTTACCGCCAATTTTACGTGCACGTTCAGCAATATCATCAGTCATCGCAAATAATTGTGCACTTTGTTCATCTAACATTAAATGGTAATCACGGAAATGCGCGCCACTCATATGCCAATGGAAATTCTTGGTCTTCATGTAAATAGCAAACACATCAGCTAAAATTGCGGTTAATGCACCACTGATCTCTTTAGTCGCGTCTACACATAAATCGGTAGGTGTGGCTAGAGGACGAGTAAGGTGCTGTTTTGCATCTTCAATTTGAACGTCATTCAAGATTGTAGTACTCATCGTCTTTTCCTTAGTAATAAATTTGTGAACATCATTACTATAGGCCGTTCTATTTGTATGACAATAACCTTTGACAGCAGATTAATGCAACCTAACTTTGCTTTCTTCTTGCTTAATAAGCATAATTTTATTTCCGTATAATTATAACTATTTCTCTTTTTTGAAGATGATAATTAGATAAAATTTGCTTAAATATAATCATCTGTTTACCCTCTAAAAATAAACAAATCAATAACAATGAATAGGTACAGCAATGGATAATTCAATTGAATACGTAATTGGTACGCCTGGAATAAAATGGGGAGCGACAGAAAAAGCCGCATGGCTAGCACAGACGACCGTTAAACGCAGTTATCTTGAGCAAGTTGTCACCAAAATTCACGCGTTAAGTGAACATTTTGATGTTGAACAATATGGTGCATTATCTTACGCACCTGAAAAATATCCATTATTTGCAATTAAAACCCGAGATTGGGATGTCACCAAACCCACAGTACTGATTACTGGCGGTATTCATGGCTATGAAACCAGTGGTGTCCATGGTGCATTAACCTTTTTGGCACAAAAAGCAGAGCAATACAGCAGTGATTTTAATCTTCTGGTTGTACCTTGTGTCAGTCCGTGGGGATATGAAACGATTAATCGTTGGAATCCAAATGCAGTCGATCCTAACCGTTCATTTTATGCGAACAGTCCAGCAGAAGAATCGGCAGCATTAATGAAATTAGTCCAAGCTCAAAAGACACATTTCCTCGCTCACCTTGATTTACATGAAACTACAGACAGCGATGAAAGTGAGTTTAGACCTGCACTTGCTGCTCGTGATGGTAAAGAATATATCGCGGATATCGTACCTGATGGGTTTTATGGTGTTGGCGATACTGAAAATCCTCAAGATGATTTCCAAAAAGCCATTATCGATTCGGTACGTCATGTTACCCATATTGCACCAGCAGATAGTAACGGGAATATTATTGGTGAGCCGATCACTCAAGAAGGGGTTATTAATTATCCACTAAAAGCATTAGGGCTATGCGCTAGCGTAACGGATGCCAAATACACCTCAACCACCGAAGTCTATCCTGATAGCCCTCGCGTTACCGATAATGAGTGTAATCTAGCTCAAGTTGCTGCGATTGTCGGGGCACTTGAGTATTTAAAACTGCACCGCTAATCTATCACTATCAAAGATCTATCATTCACTATTCACTATCAATCGCGCTATACCTAAAAATAACCGTATAGCGCGAAGGCTTTTATTATGTCCAATTACTGCCAAACCATAGCTTCGCCACTAGGCTATTTAACGCTATACGCGACAGACAATGCGTTAACAGCCATCTTATATGAACACCAAAGACCCTTGATTGAAACAGCGACGCATGCACCACAACATCCACTTTTAACCGAATGTGAGCAACAATTACAACAATATTTCGCAGGTATACGCCAGCAATTTGATTTACCCTTAGCCCCTCAGGGGACTGATTTTCAGCAGCGCGTTTGGCAAGCCTTACAGACTATTCCATACGGCACTCACTGGAGCTATCAGCAACTCGCAATCACTATCGGTAACCCTAAAGCTTGCCAAGCGGTTGGAATGGCAAACAGTAAAAATCCATTATCCATCGTTATTCCCTGTCATCGAGTGATTGGTAAAAATGGGAAATTAACCGGTTACGCTGGCGGCTTAGATAAAAAACAAACATTGTTAGAACTTGAGAAAAACCATGCTTAATTCCAACCAATCAACCATACTTGATTATTTTTTAAATCTTGCCAATCAATCTCATAAAGCCGATTAGTCATAACAGCCTGAATAACACATTTTTCGATTTGCTGATTATCATTAAATAATACCGTGACTATCTCAAAATGCTTTTCTTTGTTATCCACAACCACTTTCGTCCATTTGCTATGAAGTAATGCTTTTGGGTTCACTGGATTAGCCATAATTAATTTCCTGACTGGGCACAAGACTCTACCCTATCATGCTCTTGCGACAACAGATATGCTTGCTCACGTAAAATCGTTGTCAAGCCACCTAACCGTTGAACCACCATTGAGGCTTGCTGAGTAAACGGTAAATCCTCACCATTGGTCACTAAACACGATGGCATTTTAGCGTAGTAAGCTGCTTGTAAATCATAAACATAATCACCAACATAGAGTATATTTTGAGGTGCTAATTGCCACTGCTTAGCTATATCAATAAGTGCATCAGGGGCGGGTTTAGGGGGGAATTCTTCACGTGAAACAATTCTATCGAAATGCAGATTATGGTGATTTATTTTCAACATTGCCGCTTGAACACAATTGCGCGTTACAACAGCGGTGGGGATTTTTTGTTGGTGCAGATAAGACAGTAAGCTTTCACATCCAGGCATAATAGTTGATTGACGAGCATCAGCAACTTCATGTTCAATTACCCTTTTTTCGACCTGTTTACGCTGGGTAACATCTGAAATATTGTCAATATACTGTAATAGATCAGTGTCAGTCGTACAGCCTAATTGCTGACGTAACCAATCAAAATCTAATGCGGAACTCACCAGTGTATTATCTAAATCAAAAATAACACCATTGATTATATTACAAGGGATAGGCGTATACATCTCATTCTCCATCATCAACAAAATAACCCTAATCAGTGTAAGAGTATATGCACCTAATGGCAATTGTGAGCGATGAATTCAGCGAGTACGATCACGTCTTCTGTTAAACATCAAGCTACTTTATAAAACAGTAGCTTGACGTTAAAGTTATCGCCAGATTAATCGATAATACTCACATCCGATTGCTCATAACGTAACATATACACTTTCGATTGTGGTTTACCCGTGCCATTTTCTCCCCCGACCATTAACACCCCGGCTGGGGTAGAGAAAGATGCGCCATATGCTAACCCTTGTGGTAATTTTGTGGACGCTAACACCCATTTATCACCACGATAAGTATAAATATCTTCACTCCAATGTTTACTTAAACCGTCATGGGCAAACCAATCACCTTGCTCAGATTTTGCTCTGGCACCAATAAAGTTTGCGCCACCTGCAACAATCAATGCGCCTTCATTTTTACCAGCATAAGCACCCGCAACACCTTCTTGTAATTGACCATTAGCCGCATCAGGTAATGATGCTAACTGTTGCCAATCGACTTGTGAGCCTTTAATGGTCACCGCTTTCACCATCGGCGTACGTAAGCCTGGTTTAATTTCACCACTAATTAAAGTAATACGATCCCCTTCCCCAACTAATGCCGCACCACAATTCGCTAAATAAGGGCTATTACCTTTTGTTGACCAATTATTAGTATCGGTATTATAAATCTGAATTGCTTGATTCCATTGATAATCTTCTGGTGCTCGTTGCATAAAATCAGTGACTGTTTGTTGCCATTTCTGTGGTTCAGTGTCTTTATCAATGGTTGAAACAGCATGTAAATATTGATCAAATTGCTGCTTATTGTAGCCACCGAAAATTGCAATTTCTGTTTGATTTAAAGGATAAGCTGACGCACCTAATAACCCAACGGGAGTGCGGGTATTTTGTTTGCTCCACGTATTGTTATTAATATCGTAAACATAGACACTATCAAAAATAACCGGGGCTTTATCTGTTGACTCAACTTTTCCAGATCCAGAAAATACATAAATCTTCCCTGCCACAGCAGCAGCCGTTGCCTGATCAGGAACCGGACCGATAAAATCAGCCAATTTTTTCCATTGCGGTTTACTGCTAGCGGTATCCATCGCATAGAATGACTGACCCGCAGCACCTAAACCGACAAAAACCATATTATCAGTCTGGGCGCTGATACCGTTCTTAATCGGTTGCGGTAAATCAGGCCATAACTGCTCAGCCATAACGCTAGTTGATAAAGATAATAGAGAACACACCATTGCGAATCGAGTACATGACTTTTTCATAACATCTCCAATAAATGCAAATAATCATTACAATCACAGCAACACACGGCTTAACTACAAACAATCTTTATGGATTTTAATGACCACCTTCTTTATCACCATCGGTGCTGTAATCACGCAACCAGGTTTATGTGGCTGTTGCGGGAAAATAGCTAAAAACATGCCAGGCTTTAATAACAAAGAACTGGTGTTTGGCATCGTCTCAACTAATGCAAAATCATTATCGATGTCATAATCCGTTGCCGGTACACATCCCACTAAATTTAATGACACATCGATGCGTTCTTCACCACTGATTAAATATTGAAAATCAATATATTGTTGGTGTACTTCGCCTTGCTTATTAGCCGCGGCTTGGGTTTCAAAACTCATCACATTGGCAAACATACGCTCACCATCAATCTCATAACGACCATTTTCTAATGCTGCTAGATCATGACTATTAATAAACGTTATCGCTTGCTGAAATGCGCTAGGAAACATGGCTAGCGGTTGTTTAATATCACCAAAAATCATTGTGTTATCCTTTTTGAAAGCGGAAAAGTATCAATCTTCTCCGCTTTGTTTTAAGTTTATTTTTAACCGCTCCAGCATTATTCAGTAACTAATGCTAATTCTTCAGCTGATTTATTTTTAAATAATGGTGCAGTTATAAAGCCCACTACTACCACCATCAGCGTACCAATCACGCCATAGAAGAAGAAGTTAAGGTCAGTAAAGCCACGAACAATCAATACTGATACCACTGCTGCAATCACACCGCATAACGCACTACCCGCATTGGCACGGCGGACAAAAATACCCAGCATAAACAGACCCGTCATTGGACCGCCCATTAGACCTAGTAAACTATTGAATGCATCCCATAATTGGCTTTCATTACTTTTAATTAAGTAAACAGAAGCGGCAACACCTAAGACACCGGCAACAACAGTCACGATACGTGCGGTATTAAAGCTTTGCTGTATATTTTTTTCTTCACCAAAACGGTTATAAATATCCATGGTGAAACAAGCTGAAATACTGTTTAAGCTACTTGAAATACTTGATTGTGAAGCAGCAAAGATAGCCGCAATAATTAACCCTGCAATCCCTGCTGGCATTTGTGAAATAACATAGAAAGGTAAGATACCGCCAGTATTAAAATTCTCAGGAATTAACTGTGGATTTTGGGTATAAAAAGCATATAACGCTGAACCGATAGCAAAGAAGAAGATAGGCACACAAGCGACTAATTTCGCATTAGTGATCAAGGTCTTTTTCGTTTCTTCAATAGAGTCAGTAACGATATAACGCTGTACTACATCTTGGCTGGCAGTGAATTGCTGTAAGTTAGCGAATAAGAAACCAATCATTAATACTGGTAAGGTACTATTCGTCCAGCTCCATTCAAAACTTGAACTTGGGAAATATTTATCTTGTTCAGCACTGAGGCGGAATACTTCGGTAACACCACCATCAACTTGGAAACAAATCGTGATAAAGATAAGAACCGCAGCAACTGACAACATAATCCCTTGAATAACGTCAGTCCAAATAACCCCTTCAATACCGCCAAGGAAAGTATAGACAATACATAAAACACCAATTAAAAATACAATTGTTAATGGATCAATATTTACAAAAGGCATTAATGCTAAAGCGGTTAAATAAGTAATAATCGCAATACGTCCGATATGGAATAACATAAATGACATACTCGCGAACAAGCGCATCTTAATATCAAAACGACGCTCTAAATATTCATATACTGAGGTTAAATTAAGCTTTCTAAAAAATGGGATATAAAAATAAAACACTAATGGCAAAATAAGAATAGCTAAATATTGCCCGACAAGGAAAGTCCAATCCGATGTGTAAGCCTTGGCAGGAATAGACATAAAGGTAATTGAACTTAATGTGGTAGCAAATACACTAATACCCGCCGCCCAACCCGGTATACGCCCCCCTGCTTTAAAATAATCATCTGCTGATTTTTGACGGCGAGCAAAATAAACACCGACTAGCATGACACCAATTAAATATGCGAACAGGACAATATAATTTATCGTACCAAATGCTTGAATTTCCATATAAGCCTCACCATCTAGGAGTTGGGATAAAAAAGAGTATGTAATAACTATTAATAATTTTCTTGTGATGCAAACCAACTGGCTGCACCTAATAACCCTGCATTTGATCCTGCTTGAGCAGACACAATACAAGGTCGGTAATATTCTGGTTTTTCATTAATATATTGTTGAATGTAATCACAATAATGTGGCGCAAGACCGACACTACCGCCAATAACAACCACATCAAGATCTAAGGTGATCGTCAGGTTGGCAATTAATTCAGCCACCGCAGACGCTGAAGAATGAATAATATTGAGGGCATCACTATCGCCTTCAAGTGATTGTTGATAAACATCTTGTCCGCTACATACACGGTTAAATAAAGACGTTCCAGCCATACCGATTGCAGTACCCGATGCGACTTTTTCAATACAACCTTGACGACCACAACCACACATTGGTCCATTCATATCAACAACAGTGTGTCCAATATGACCACTAATACCACGAGCACCCGTTTGTAATTGTCGGTTAAGTACTAATCCACCACCAATGCCCGTTGATATGGTAATAAACAACATATTGGTGGCACGATTATTAGGATTAAGTGAAATAAATTCATACCATGCCGCAGCTTGAGCATCATTAATGGCATGGGTTGGTAATTGTGTGATGCGTTGAATATCATCGACTAATTCAAATCTATTTAAACCGCCTAAATTATCAGGATTCAACGCCGTTAAAATACCGTGATTAATAATGCCCGTAGAGGCAACCGCAACAAAATCTGCTTGCGGGGCTAATGGCATTAATAATGATGTTAACGCCGTAGAAAAAATCGCAGGCTGTTGAGATTGAGGGGTCGCAATTTGATGACGCTCAATAATATGATTGGTCGTACAATCCACTAATGCCGCCGCTATTTTTGTACCACCAATATCAACCGCTAAACAAATACTCATGCGATATCCTTCGTCGGTAATGCGTGAGCAATTGATGCCGTGGTCACTGCTTCTTTAAACCACTGACAAATATATTCAATACGGGTAATCGCTGAACCAACCGTGACGCAATTAGCACCAGCGGCTATCGCTTGAGCTGCCAATTCCGGTGAGTTATAACGCCCTTCAGCCATCACAAAATAGCCACGTTGATGCAAAGCCATCACTAAGGCTAAATCAGGCTGAATCGGAACCTTCCCTCCGGTGTACCCCGATAATGTTGAACCAATAATATCGGCACCCAGCTGATGACACATATCACCATCCGCTAAACTCGCGCAATCCGCCATCACCAAACAGCCATGCTGATGAATCGCATTAATCAAGTTTGCTACGGTTTCAGGCCGTTGGCGTTGAGTACCATCGATAGCGATAATGTCAGCCCCCGCAGCGGCAAGATCGGCAACATCTTGTAAAAATGGAGTAATTCGTACATCTGAATCAGTTAAATCTCGCTTAACAATCCCAATAATAGGCACATCAACATAAGGACGTGTTGCGCGTAAATTTGCAATCCCCTCAATGCGTAGACCGGCAGCCCCACCTAAAACAGATGATTGCGCCATTGCTGATACCATCTCAGGCTGATCCATCGGGCTATCATCAATAGGCTGGCAAGAAGAAATAAAACCATTATTGATGCGTGCAAGAAGGACTTGTGAATGCTGAACCATGATTGTTCGCTCCAAAAATATCAACGTGGTGAAGTTTGACTCCATACTGTCGTTATCATCGGAGTGATGCAACAATGAACTTTTTAAATAGCGATATATTGCACATTTTTTGTCTAAAATAGCATCAGAATGGCGATATTAATCACACCAAAAACTAACTTTATTACTCAGCATATAACTCAAAAAACATGAAAATATATCAATAAAAAAAGGCCACATCGAAATGTGGCCTCTTTATTATGGTTATATATAAATATGGTTATATTAATCTAATGCTTGGGTTGTTTTATACTTCTGCTGACGTGTATGCTCAGGATTATCACGTACCAATAAAGTATAAAGCATATCTAATACAAATAGTTGCGTTATTTTCGTGCCAATAGAATCACCTTGTAATTGACCCTGCCTATTGCCATTAATTAATACATGATCTGACAATTCTGCTAGCGGTGATAATGGGTTATGCGTCAAGGCAACCGTTATTGCACCACACGCTTTGGCTAATGCTAACGCTTTAATGGTCTCTTTTGATGTCCCTGAATGACTAATACCAATCGCAATATCTTCACTGCTCAATAGTGACGCTTTCATATACATAAAATGATTATTGGTTAACGCATCAACATCCAAACCAATGCGCATTAATTTATTCTTAGCGTCTTCTGCAGTAATACCCGATGAACCGACCCCAAAAAAATAAATCCGTTTTTGCTGTTGAAAAGCACGAGCAACCGCTTCTAATTCAGAAAAATCTAATAAATTTAATGTCTCACCTAATACATTATTGATCGTCTGCTGCAGTTTTCGACCTATATGTTCGGCGTTATCATCAGCCGTTAATTCAGTATCAAGCATATGCTTTTCAACATCATTTGGCGTTGCCACCTCAATCGCCAACTTCATCTTAAGATCTTGAAAACCTTTAAAATTAAGCCCGCGACAAAAGCGAATAATACTGGCTTCACCGACTTTAGCTTGTTGGGATAATTCGGCAATTGAGAGTTCCGTAACACGCTGAGGTTGCGCTAATACATAATCAGCTATTCGACCCGCTGATGGTGTCAAACTATCGCGCAAACTGCCTAACGTATCTAAAATTTTACCCACTTGAATCGCGTCTATTGCTGTATTCATACGTTATCCTTGCAATTCTTCAGCTTCGGTGACGATCTTTATCGTATTATCATTATGAAGTTTTACTCCAAAATCCAATCCAATGATCATTTCAACCTAAAATAGCGATAAAAAAATATTTTATAAATTTCAACTGTCAATTAATAGCAATAGATCACAGTTTCCATTAAAAGCCCTAAAAGTCATTTATTTTTTATTGCCAACCTAAATTTCACTTCGTATGATACACCAACTCCAAAAATATTTATATTTGGAAGTAAAACTTCACAATAAGGATCTGAGACATGGAAAAGCTAACAGGTTTAATTGCAGCCCCTCATACGCCATTTTTAGCCAATGGTGAAATTGATTACGTCGCTATTGATGCAATTGCTCAGCATTTAATTGCCACCAATATTGTCGGTGCTTACGTCTTAGGAACAACTGGCGAAGGTATTCATTGTTCAGTCGCTGAACGTAAAACGGTTGCAGAACGTTGGGTACAAGCAAGTGCTGGTAAATTAAAGTTAATTATTCATACGGGTGCTTTAAGTATTGCCGATACCCTAGAATTAACCCGCCATGCTGATCAATTAGACATTTATGCGACTTCTGCCATTGGACCTTGTTTCTTTAAACCTAATAATGTTACCGATCTGGTTAACTATTGCAAAGCGGTCGCTGAAGCTGCGCCATCAAAAGGGTTTTATTACTACCATTCAGAAATGAGTGGCGTAACCGTTGATATGGAGCAGTTCCTCATTGCTGCTGATAAAGTTATCCCTAACTTATATGGGGTGAAATTTAATAGCACGAATTTATATGAATACCAGCGCTGTTTACGTGTTTGTGATAGTAAGTTTGATGTACCGTGGGGCGTTGATGAGCATTTCCCTGGCGCATTAGCGGTTGGCGCAATCAGTGCTGTGGGTAGTACTTATAATTATGCTGCACCACTTTATCACGACATGATTGATGCCTTTGCTAAAGGTGATCACCAAACTGTGATCAATAAAATGGACAATGTGATTGCACTGATTCGTGTCTTAGTTGAATACGGTGGTGTTGCTGCAGGTAAAACAGCAATGATGTTACATGATATTGATGCTGGCAATCCTCGCTTACCATTACGCACATTAACAACAGAACAAAAACAAGATGTTATCTGTAAAATGCGGGATGCGATTTTAGCAGCTTAAAAGCTATCGCGAACAAAAAAAGCCAGCAATTATTTTGCTGGCTTTGTATTATTTACAGTGTGAATCGATACGTATGATTACAATTCAGTATCAATCGGCGTTGAACGGTGACTATGCTCAATATAAAGCAATGTGATTGCAATGAAGGTAGTTAATGCTAATGGTAGTAATAATGAATATTGAGGTATGGTCTGCATAATAATCCCTCCTATTACTGCTCCACTGATTAATGAACCCCACAAACACAGATATTGCATCAAGCGCTTTGGTTCGCCTTTACCGACAATCGCCAATGCCAATAATCGACCAATATTGACTAAATAACCGGTGGCGTAAGTCAGTGGTATCGCTTTTTCAATGGTTAAACGCAAGGCAATATTTTGCATCCCCATGCCATAACAAATAATAAAATTAACCACTAAAAAAGGCACATAGTATTGCATAATAGTCGCAAATAGCAGCACAATTGATACCGATGTCATAACAACACCACGGTAGAATCGATGACTAGATAATGCAATTAATTCGCCTGACATTGCCCCAATAATAAAGATACCTAATATGGCAATATAAACAGAAGCACGTGGGTAATCATGATAACTGAGCATCATCCCCATGTGGGTCGAGTTACCACTCATAAAAGAAGCAAACACCCCATCTTTAAGGTGTAAAAAACCAACCGAATCAACAACACCTGCTATAAACAATAACAAATATGGCATTAATGATAAAAAGAACCGCCTTTCATTTAACATTTACTATTTATATCCGACTATATTTCCATATTATTACTATCAGTAAACCCTTAGCACTCTATCCATCGACAAAGGCTATTTACTGTTATTACGCGCCATTGTACCAAATATTTCAGCATGGCTAGCAACTTTAAATGACGAATAAAAATTACATTAAAAATAACAAATAGCGATAATTGATATTCTTATTAGAAATTACAAAATATCACTTTTCATTATGTTAATATTTTTTACTTTATAAACAATAAGTTAAAATAATCACTTTCATACAATTAACAAATATTGGATCGAGCTATTATTTTAATAATAAGATAATAAATAGAGATAATATGCAGAACAAAAAGAAGAGAATAACCATTTGGATATATAAACAATAATAAAGGTGGAATAACAAAATGTTAATTCGCTGCTATTACACCTTTATATTTAACTAATTACGCATTCAACATATCAAGCGCGATCGCTTCGGCAACTTTAATGCCATCAATACCCGCAGATAAAATACCACCAGCATAACCTGCACCTTCACCACCAGGGTATAAACCTTTGGTGTTAATACTTTGGTAATCTTTACCACGTTTAATTTGTACTGGTGACGAAGTACGTGTCTCAACACCTGTTAGCATGCTATCGGCGTTTGAGAAACCTTTGATCTTTTTATTAAACGCTGGCAATGCTTCACGGATCGCTTCAATTGCATAAGCAGGCAAACTGGTGCTTAAATCTGTCAGTTTAACATTTGGCTTATAAGACGGCTCAACATCACCCATCTGACTGATCGTTTTACCCGCTAAGAAATCACCAACACATTGTGCAGGTGCATCATAGCTGCTACCACCAAGAACATAAGCATTGCGCTCTAATTGACGTTGCAGAGCAATACCTTGCATTGGATCGTTAGCAAAGTCTTCAGGTGAAATACCCACCACAATCGCGCTATTAGCATTACGCTCACTACGTGAATATTGGCTCATACCGTTGGTTACCACAGACTCAAGCTCTGATGTCGCGGCAACAACTACCCCACCAGGACACATACAGAAGCTATACACTGAACGACCATTTTTACAATGGTGAACCAGTTTATAATCCGCGGCACCAAGTAATGGATGACCTGCATTTTTACCAAA
Source organism: uncultured Photobacterium sp. (assembly GCA_947039005.1). GTDB lineage: Bacteria > Pseudomonadota > Gammaproteobacteria > Enterobacterales > Vibrionaceae > Photobacterium. The sequence continues at coordinate 21,862 of CAMQXY010000016.1, read as the reverse complement.
ACGGGCTGCATCGATCATTGCTTGCTTATGTTCAATACGGAAACCAACCGAGAACGATTGAGCTTCTAAATGAACACCTTTGTCGTGCAGCATCTTGAAGGTGTCACGCGCACTGTGGCCAATGGCTAATGCCACGTGCTTTGATGGGATCACTTCACCGGTTGATAATGTTACGCCAGTGACTTGATTATCATCAATATTAATTTCTTCAACGCGAGTTTCGAAACGAATTTCGCCGCCAAGCTCGATGATTTTACTGCGCATTTTTTCAACCATCGTCACCAGTTTATAGGTACCGATATGAGGCTTACTAACATAAATAATTTCAGCTGGTGCGCCTGCTGCAACAAATTCTTGTTTAACTTTAAGACCTAAGAAATGTGGATCTTTCACTTGGCTGTATAATTTACCGTCAGAGAACGTACCTGCGCCACCTTCACCAAATTGCACATTTGATTCTGTGTTTAGCTCACGTGTACGCCAAAAACGGAAAGTATCTTTGGCGCGCTCATGCACTGATTTTCCGCGCTCTAAGATAATAGGGTTAAAACCCATCTGCGCCAGAATAAGTCCAGTAAACAAACCACACGGACCCATACCAATCACGATTGGACGTTCAGTTAAATCTTTAGGTGCTTGAGCAACATATTTATAGCTAGTATCTGGTGATGCTTTCACCTGATGATCGTCAGCAAATGTCGTTAGTAATTGCTCTTCATCAACATCTTTTAAGGTGATGTCTAAAGTATAAATCAGATAGATATCATTCTTTTTACGGGCATCATAACCGCGTTTAAAGACGTGAATATCAACCACTTGATCTTTATTGATCGATAACTTGTTGATGACAAAATCATGTAAAGCGACTTCACTATGATCTAACGGTAATTTAACTTCATTAATACGTATCATTAAGTCCACTAACTCGATTGGGAATACAATAAAAATATCTCGGAGAGAATAAATCCAGTCCTAATGTGACTGATTTATACCTTAACTAAGTATTATCTCACAGACTTTAATGATTATCCCAATATTTGCAGTCATTCACGCTTAAAAGCTATCAATTAAAAATAAAAACTATGCGTTTAAAATAAAAAAAGGCTTATACAGTATCCATAAGATACGAATATAAACCCTCTTTTTATCCCTCAGGATTTTCCTTGCTGACGATTACTTGACTAAACGACACGTACCAAAGGTTTGTGGATTATGAAAGTTTGCCACAGCAGCAACAATGATGACTAACTTATTCATTACAATATCGTTTTTTATCGTTTTTAGTTAATCCACAATGAATCAAAAAAAAAGCCGACCTGACGAGCAAATCGGCTTGAAGTTACCTAGCTTTCACCAACTTACATTGACGTTATTTTTTATTTATGACACTAAATCAGCAACAGCGGTGGCAGCTAATAAAAACGCCCCTGCACCGTAGTCAATATTATGTTCAAACGCGACATCACGTGGGTTAAACGCAGGTAATTGTACCCAACCCATCATGCCGTTATCGTGAATACAGGTTTGTAATGCCGTCCATGAAGTCTCAACCACTGGCATGTAGATATCAGCGTCAAGGTGACCTTGCTTAATACCCCATGCTAAGCCGTAACAGAACAATGCCGTGGCACTGCTTTCTGGTGCAGGGAAATTTTCAGGGTCGAGTAAACTTGTACGCCAAAAACCATCCGCTTGTTGATATTTAATCACTTCAGCAGCCAGTGAGGTAAATAGCGCCAAATACTTTTCACGCTGTGGATAATCGGCAGGCATACGCGCTAATAAGCGTGGTATAGCGGCTAATACCCAGCCAATGCCACGGCTCCAAAAGACTTTATTGCCATTAGCTTCACGTAACTCGCCACCATTACCATCAGGAATATAGCGGTAATCACGGTAGAACAGACCCGTTTCAGGGTCGAGTAGATGCTCAACAGAATCCCAAAATGCGGTGTTCATGTAATCAAGGTATTTAGCATCACCTGTGCGTTGGGTTAATGCCGCAAATGCTGGCGGTGCCATAAATAATGAGTCACACCACCACCAATCTTTACGACCCGCTTGTGGGCTCTCAACCATAAGATCTAACGCTTTAATGGTTGGCTCTAACGCTTCAATTTGATCAATTAATGGATAAACATCAAGGTAGGCTTGGCAGCAAATATGATCATCAGCAAAACGATCATTAGGCCCAGGGCGAAAACCAGTATGGAGGGTATAATTCATTACCCCATCAAGATATTCATTATCATCCGTTGCTAGCCATGCCGCTGAAACACAAGACCAAAATACACCACGTTCCCAGTCAGTATCTTTAATAAAACGGGTTTTACCACTACGACGTACCACACTACGGGTTTGGTTTTGGGCTTGGTAACGATAAACACGTTTCATTGCCGTTAAAATCGTTTCTTTTGAACCTAATGCTGCCATGATCTGCTCTCCTTAGCGTGCTAACCAACCACCATCAACGGCGATGGTGTAACCATTAATGTAATCACTTGCACTTGATGCTAAAAAGACCGCAGGCCCTTCAAGATCAGACGGTAATCCCCAACGATTAGCAGGAATACGCTCTAAAATTGCCGCGTTACGATCAGCATCGGCACGCAACGCTTCAGTATTGTCAGTCGCCATATAACCAGGGGCAATCGCATTGACATTAATCTTATGCTCAGCTAATTCAGTCGCTAATGCGCGGGTTAGACCCATAACTGCTGATTTACTTGCGGTGTATGACGGTACGCGAATACCCCCTTGGAAAGATAACATTGAAGCGATATTGATGATCTTGCCGCCATTGCCTTGCTCAACAAAACGTTTAGCAACCGCTTGGGATAAGAAGAACAGTGTCTTTTGGTTAATGTTGATCACATCATCCCAATCACTTTCAGAGAATTTCAGCAGATCTTGACGACGAATAATGCCAGCATTGTTAATTAAAATATCAACATGCCCCATCACTTCTACCGCTTCTGCAACAATACTTTCAAGCTTATCTTGTTCCATTAAGTTAGCCGTAATGTAATGGAACTTACGTCCTAATGCTTCTACTTGTGCTTGGGTTTCAGGCGCTTCTTGATGACCAATACCCACGATATCAGCACCTGCTTTTGCAAGTCCTAGTGCCATGCCTTGGCCTAAACCTGTATTACAACCCGTCACAATCGCAACTTTACCGCTTAAATCAAACATATTCATTGAGTTCTATCCTTGTAAAGTAGCGCCAACGCTAGCGAGCACTACTTGCTAAATAAATTAACGCTTAACTGTCAAAAAGTAAGGCTTATTTAAGATCGCTCATCGCGACATGATCCATATCGTGGAAGGTTTGGTTTTCACCCACCATGCCCCAAATAAAGGTATAAGACGCCGTACCAACACCAGAGTGAATTGACCAACTTGGGCTGATCACCGCTTGTTCATTACGCACTACAATATGGCGCGTTTCTTGTGGCTCGCCCATGTAATGGAACACGATGTTGTCTTGGCTCATGTCAAAGTACAAATACACTTCCATACGACGTTCATGGGTATGACATGGCATGGTGTTCCACAAGCTACCCGCAGCCAGTTCCGTCATGCCCATTAATAGTTGGCAGGTTGGTAACACAGAAGGATGTAAGTATTTATAAATAGTGCGAACGTTACAGTTTTCTTGGCTACCAATTTGCTCTGGAGAGGCTTCTTCACGGGTAATTTTGCGGGTTGGGTAACTGTGATGAGCAGGGGCACAATTTAAGTAAAAACGTGCAGGTTGATCCGCGATCACACTTTCAAATCGAATATCTTGTGCGCCCATACCGACATAAATCGCTTCACGTGAACCAATTTCAAAGGTTTCACCATCAACAATCACTAAACCCGGTGCACCAATATTAATCACACCTAATTCACGACGTTGTAAGAAGTAATCAACCCCAATTTCTTTACCGCCTTCAAACACAATAGCCGCAGTAGTCGGTACGGCCGCACCGACAATTATCCGGTCGATATGGCTGTAAGTAAGGTTGATTTGACCTGCTTGAAACATATTTTCAATTAAGAACTGCTCACGAATACCCGCGGTATCTAATTGCTTGGCATGCTGACTATGAATTGGTTGACGAATTTCCATGAAAAACCTCTTAAATCATTACATTATTCACCACGCTTATATAAAGCGTGAATGATGACGAATTATTGTTGTTGATCCGATGATGGGTAATACCATTCACCGTCGATCACAGTTGCTTGAATTTCAAATTGACTATTAAGTACGGCAAAACTGGCGTTATATCCGGTGGCAATAGCACCTAGTTGATCGTCAATACCCAAATATTTTGCAGGTACCGCCGTTGCCATCTGAATAGCTTCCCATTCAGGAACATTGGCTAACAAAATCATATTGCGGATAGCTTGATCTAAACTGCAAGTGCTTCCCGCCAATGAACCATCATCAGTACGTGCTTCACCATTAGTCACCGTTACCATCTGCGCACCGAGTTGGTACTTACCATCATCAAGACCACCAGCACGCATGCAATCGGTGATTAATGCCATGCCTTGATAGCCTTTAATGCGATAAGCCAATTCCATCATCACGGGGTGAACATGAATACCATCAGCAATCAGTTCAACTAACATATCGTGATAAAGCACCGCCCCAGCACAACCCGGCTCACGGTGATGTAAGCCACTCATGCCATTAAATAAATGCACCCCACAATCAGCACCATGGTGATGGGCTTGGGTCACTTGTTCAAAATTGGCATTAGTATGTGCAATCGAGGTTTTAATACCGTTATCGGTTAACCATTGAATCGCTTCATTGGCACCATCATATTCAGGCGCAAGCGCTACACGCAGTAATGAATCCGCCGCCACTTCTTTTAGTTCCGCTAAGGCTGCAATAGTTGGCGCGGTTAAATATTGGGTTGGGTGTGAACCACGGTGAGTCGCAGTGAAATAAGGTCCTTCAAGAAAGCTGCCTAATAACGTTGCGCCTTGTTGTTGTGGCTGCTCACAGTAATTACGCACCACCTGTAAAGCTGAAACAATATCCTGCCACGGTGCGGTAACGGTTGTTCCAACCCATGCCACTACGCCTGTAGCAGGCAATGCTTGGGCGATAGTTTGTAAAGCTGCTGGCGTTGCATCCATAACATCAGCGCCTGCACGGCCATGAATATGAATATCAATAAAGCCAGGGACTAATGTTTGACCGTCTAATTCAATCACTTCACAATCAGAAGGTCGGCTATCAGTAACGCATTCAACCTTACCGTTATTCACCACCACATAATGGTTATAGCGAATTCCCGTTGGGGTGAATATACGTTGAGGATGAAGAGCAAAGCGCATAATTACAGTCCATCTTCACATTCAAGTTCAGTCGATTGCGTCATTATGCTATTAAGCTCACGACGCATGTCTTTCATGCATGACATACCAATATCAAGCAGCGTATCAACAAGCTCGGTTAAGTCAGCATCATCACGCTCAAAAGCAGCGTTGGCGATCATCGGTAAATTAGCACCACCAATCAATTCAACGTTAGGTGTGTCCATCACTATTGCTAAGGCGCGATTAGCAGGAGAACCACCAGGGATATCAGTTAGAAACAACACCCCATCGCCACTATCCACATCTTTCGCTGCTTGACGTAAAGCTTGTTCTAATTCATCGGTAGACATGGTTTCAACAAAATCCACATATGTCATTTGCTCTTGCTCACCAGCAATAGCGCGAACAGCCGATTCCATCCCTGATGCAAAGTTAATATGACCTGAAACAACGATACCAATCATGATTCTTTCCTTGAAAATAAGGGGGCGCGATGTCCCCCTTGATATTATTGATAGTGACAACCATCGCTATGAAACAATGGCTTTGTTACAAAAAACTTTATTACAAAATACCCATCATGTGACCAACAACACCTGCCGCTAGTGTGCTGAAAATCAACACTGGAGGCTTAGCCCAGAATCCGGTGCCTTTCACCATTTTGAGCATGAAGAACACCAACATCAGCGGCAGAATATTCGGCATCACCTTGTCAAATAATGCGGTTTGCAAGTCCACCACCTTGCCCCCCAGTTCGAGACTGAGGGTGGTCTGCACCTTGATAAAGGTCGCGGAGAGCGCACCAATCACAAAGATACCCATAATATTGGCGGCTTTTGCCAGTTTCTCGGTTGAATCACTCATGTTAACCATCGCGGCAGTACCCGCTTTGTAGCCCATGAACATCAAACCAAAGTAAACCGCAAAGTGAACAATTTGGTACAAGAAGAAGAATACAAACGGACCTGCAATAGAGCCTTCCATTGCAATTGAAGCACCTAACGCAAGTGTTAATGGCATCAATGTCATGTGGTCGATAGCGTCACCGATACCACCTGTTGGTCCCATACCCGCCACTTTCATTACGTTAACGGTGGATGGCTTTTCTTTGTTCTCTTCCATCGCAATCGCTGTACCTAATAAGAAGGTAAACAGCTTAGGTGAGGCATTGAAAAACTGTAGATGGTTCTTTAATGCTTTCGCCAAATCCGCTTTGTTATCACCATGGATCTTTTTCAGCGCTGGAATAATTGAGTAAGCAAAACCACCCGCCTGCATACGTTCGAAGTTAAAGTTACCTTCCATGAATAAACCACGGATTGCACACATCCACAGGTCTTTCTTAGTGATCACTTTATTTGGCGTGGTATCTTCATATGCATCGATATCATCAATCAAATTTACATGTTCTTGCGTGTTTTTATCGCGAAATGTTCCCGCTGTGATATCAGATGCCATCGTCAAATTCCCCAGGTTGGTTATTAGAGCCGCCGTTGTTTGAACCGCTAAAGAAGTAGTACAGTGCTGCAATTGAGGCGCCGATAATTGCGACAGCCATAATTGGTAGTTTTAAATAGGTCGTCATTACGAAGCCAATGAAGAACACACCTGCCACTTCTTTTGACCACATGATTTTCAACAACATTGCGAAACCAATCGCAGGAACCATCTTGGCACCAATACCTAAACCTGTTAGGAGTGCTTTCGGTGCATTTTCATCAATCCAAGTTGCCGCATGTTCACCAAAGTAAACCGTTACAAAGGCAATCCCGGCATATAACATCGCACGCAATAAAATGGTAATTATTAATAATTTGTCTATGCCTGCAGAGTCACCACGTTCAGCAAAGCGATCCGCTTTACCCATAGTGAATGATGTCATTGCGAAGAAACCGATAACCAACATCTGCATCATGACTGCAATCGGCATACCCACGCCCATTGCCACTTCTGCTGATTGACCTGTCATCACTGCAAACGCAACCGCAGCAATCGTACCCATCGTTACATCTGGTGGCTGAGCACCTGCGTTAGGCACTAAACCTAACCAAGCAAGTTCTAAGGTTGCACCTGCAATCAAACCAATTTGCATATCACCCATTATCAAGCCCACCACAGGACCGGTAATAAGTGGACGGTGGATATTCAATGCAACATCGTATTTATCGATACCACAGAAGAATGCCCAAACCGCTACTAACGCAGCTTCTAAAAACATGATCTATTCCTTTTTACACGTTTGGAGTAAGGCTAACGGTATGATTACGCCGCGCTTTTAGCCAGTTCAAGTACATCAATGGGTTTTTGATCTGGGGTGTTTTGAATGGTACAAGTCACCCCTTTTGCAACTATGCGTTCGAAAGCATTAATATCTTTATCATCAACAGAAACGGTTTTATTAATCTGACGCTTACCTTCGTGATAGTGCATATTGCCGACATTACAATGGGTGATCGGTACTCCACCCTCAACTAAGCGAGCAACATCGGTTGGGTTATTACACAGCACAAAAATCTTTTGTTGTGGTGAAGCTTTACTGATCACATCAATTGTTTTTTGAATTGAGAAGAAACGTACTGCGTACTCCCCTCCCGCAGATGCTTTCATACCTGCTTGCATAAAAGCCGCATTTGGACCTTCAGCTGCATCATCATTAGCCACTAAAATAAGGTTAGCGCCTGAATGTTTACCCCAAGTAATACGAATTTGACCATGTAACAAACGTTCATCAATTCGTGTCCATACAATGTTTGGCGTTGTCATGATTGTTCTACCTTGCGTAATTATTTCAATTAATTAGATAAATCGTGAATAGTAACTCCTTGTACTACACGGTTAACTTCACCAGTAGGACATGGGTTATCAGGTGTATTCCCTAGCGCGACTGCACGATGAAAAGAGTACATTTGCGCATACAGCATATAAGGGAACAATAATTCAATATCCGTCGCTGCTTCCATACTAGGAACGCGAATAACATCAGCACGAGTTTCAATCTCATCCGCTTGCGCTGTAATCGCTACCACTCGAGCAGCAATATTATCGCGACAAATTTCAGCTAACAGATCAAGGTCATATTGACGGGTATATGGGTCATTACTAATAAACACCACAATCATAGTGCTTTGATTAACAATGGATTTTGGCCCATGGCGGAATCCTAATGGTGAATCGTAAGTTGCTACGACTTTACCTGCAGTTAGCTCAAGTAATTTCAATGCAGATTCTTGAGCTAAACCTTGTAAACCGCCACTGCCTAAATAAATAACCCGTTCTAGTGCCTGATGAGCAGTATCCTTTATTTGAGTGTTTAAATCTTTGATCAAACCCACAGAACACTTACAAATGCTTTCGATTTCTTTCGTGTAATCGCTCCCATACATTAAAACCGAAAAAGCCGCTACCATCATTGATGAGAAACTTGATGTCATGGCAAAAGATTGGTCATTGGTTTCTGCAGGCATTAAAAGTGCAAGTGATTGCTTATCATTACTGCAACACTTGTATAACTTCCCATCAGCATTACAGGTTAAAACTAAGTGAAAACACTGACTCAATGTTTGATTGGCAAGTTCAATCGCAGCCACACTTTCAGGGCTATTACCTGAACGGGCAAACGAGACTAATAACGTTGGAATATTTTCAGCGAAACATTGGCGAGGATTTGACACAATATCGGTGGTTGAAATAGCATCCACACGACGCTGTAGACGTTGAGATAAACCTAACGCTAATGAACGCCCAGCAAACGCCGATGTCCCTGCACCCGTTAACACAATACGCAGATTTTGATGACTATAAACGTTATCCATAAAGGTTTTTATTTGGCTATTACACTCATGAACAATCGCGGTTGTTTGCGCCCAACAATCAGGTTGTTGATTAATTTCTTTCGCCGTCCAATAACCAGAAAGACGCTGTAATTCTGCTGCTGAATATCCTAAATATTGTTCCATGTATTTAAACCTCTGCAATTAATTGTTCAGTACATGCTTGAGAATAAGCACGTAAAACTTGACGAATAGTGTCTATTACCAACGCCTTAGGATCAGATGAAATTAACCCTTCACGAAGATGTTGAAATTGTTGTGGCATATATTGACTAAGAAGAGGCAACGGAATGTCGACTCGAGATAAATTTTTAAATAATATTTCTTGAGCTTGATTAATCACACAATCAGGCCAGTAGTAACGCATGCGGTCACTGAAGCTAAAGCTGCGTGAAAAACGTTGTTCAGATTCATTACCGTGATAATATTTTTGCCAATGCTGTGGGGCTTCACACATTTGTGCTTCAATGCGTTCTCTTAAATTTGAGCAATGCGCTTTAGGAATTATTTCCGCTTCAATTTCACATAAATTAAATAGTGCTTCACGCATTGCAAATGTCAGTGCCGGGCCAACTTTCAAAATAGCAAAATGATCCCGTACTAATTGACGATAAGCAGCATGGGTTTGATAGTCAGTAGAATGTGCTTCAAACACCATATGAGGAAAATGATCAACCACACCACTTAACGTATTAGCTTTTTCTGAGCAATAATCAATGATGCCAGTATGATCAAACTCAACCCCAGGTTGCACCACAAGACCAATCACTCGCGTCCAACAATCGGTAATATTCTCAGCTTCAAAAGCACAACGATGGGTTTCGATTGTTTTCATTGCGGCTTGTGGGGAAGTCACTTCAATAGTATTTAATGTTTCAGCAGCACCGCCTGGGACAGGAACTTCAGTACCAATCACATACACTAAATCACTGTAACCAAAGGTTGCTATCGCTGTTTTTTCAGCAATAGCCCCTAAACGTGCAGCACGTTTGGCAACAATGTCATCAGACAATGGGATAGGATCATCAGCACAAGACATGCTGCAATCGAGGTGTATTTTAGTGAAACCCGCAGCGACATAAGCCGCAATTAAATCATCGGCATGCAACATCGCAGCTTCAGCCGGTAGATGTTGCCAACGATTAGGACCTAAATGGTCACCGCCTAAAATAAGTTTTTCAGTAGGGAAATTAAATTGTTGCGCTTTATCTAATACAAATTGACGAAAATCAACAGGCGTCATTCCAGTATAGCCACCGAATTGATCAACTTGATTTGACGTCGCTTCGATTAATAAAACTGAATTGTCGTCCAACGCCTGAGAAAATGCTGCTTCAATAACTAGCGGATGTGCAGAGCAAACAGCATAAATACCGACGTTACTGCCTGCTTTATGGCGTTGAACAAGAGTTTGCAGGGTGTTCATTAAATAACTCCATAATCATCATCTAAATATGATCATGGAGTTAAATATGTCAGTGTTCTTTTTCGACAATAATAACTTCAACTTTCATTTCTCGAAGACCTACTAAATAGTCTTCAGGAATATCTGCATCTGTTACCAAGATATCAATATGACCAAACTCACGGATCATGTGGCAGCTACGTTTACCAAATTTGGTCGAATCTGCAACAGCAATCACTTGTTCAGAAATTTCACACATTAAACGATTGAGGCTCGCCTCTTGCTCACTGTGCGTTGTGATACCTGCTCGCAAATCAAAACCATCAACGCCTAAAAATACTTTATCAAATCGATAATTTTTTAGACCGGCTTCTGCTTGTGAGCCTGAAAAAGATAACGCTTCTTTACGAAGAACGCCACCTGACATTAACACTTCGACACCGGGTGCCAAAGCTAACTCCATTGCCACATCTAGACCATTGGTCATGACAACAACATTTTCCATCCCTTTCAGGCTGGCGGCGATTTCGCGGGTTGTTGTCCCTGAATCTAAAATAACGGTGTCACCATTATGAATAAGCTTTGCGGCTGCTTGACCTAGGAGTGATTTCACCCCCGCGTTATGCCGACGCTTTTCATGAATCGTTAATTCTGCAATCACGCCTGAGTTAGGAATCGCTGCGCCATGAGAGCGCACAACATAACCATTCTTTTCCAAGAAACTCAGATCACTACGAATGGTGACACTTGAGACATTAAATTTTTCAGCGAGATCTTCGACACGGGCTTTTCCTTCCAGATTCACCACATTGACGATTTCCATTCGCCTTTCAATTGCACTTTTCACTTTTGTCTCCTTCTGAAATCAACCAAAATTGCTTTCACTTGATTTCGAAATAAGCTTACACCTAAAAAATAAAGCCACAATGCACAAGGACAAAACTTTTGATCTCTTTCACATTCTTTCGTTATCTTTCAATGGCACTTATGCGAACTTGCGTAAGTCTTTATATCATACTAGAACGAAAGTAAATAAACCAAAGATTCATCCTTTGAATTTATAAAATAGCGCTAACTATCCATAATATTTACTGCAACAAAACAGGTAATTACATTATTTTACTTTCGATTTCTTTTATGTGATCAATTGCACAGCCAAAAAGCTTTCATTATCTTACGATCCGAAACAGTTCAAAGATTTATGCTCAGATAATATATTTTCAATTAATAAGGATTTGTTAATGTCTATATCGCGTAGAGGATTACTGAAAGGTATGGCTGCCAGTGGTGCCGTTGCTGCTACTTTATCTGCTGGCTATACCCAAGCCGCAGCAACGGCAACCGCATCAACATTACACTCAGAAAAATCATTAAAAAAACCAAATTTAGTCATCATCTTTCCTGATGAATTTCGTGCTCAAGCATTAGGTTTTATGCAACAAGATCCATCAATGACGCCCAATCTTAATAAATTTGCGCGTCAAAGTGCGGTGTTACGTCAAGCGGTCTCTAATTTTCCGTTATGTACTCCTTTTCGCGGCATGTTAATGACCGGGCAATATCCTTATCGCAACGGTATTCAGGGTAATAGCCATACTGGTGTTGAAGGTCAATTTGGGGGGAAAGATTTCGGGATTGAACTGAAGAAAAACACCCTAACATGGTCTGATGTTCTAAAGAAACAAGGCTATAGCATGGGTTACATTGGTAAATGGCACCTTGATGCGCCCCAAGCCCCTTTTGTACCTAGCTACAATAACCCAGCAGAGGGGCGGTACTGGAATGATTGGACAGCCCCAGATCGCCGCCATGGGTTTGATTTCTGGTATGCCTACGGTACTTACGATAAGCACATGACGCCAATGTATTGGACCAATGATACCACCCGCGATAAACCGCTACGTATCAACCAATGGAGCCCTGAGCACGAAGCTGATATTGCGATTCAATATTTACGCAATGAAAACGGTCAGTATCGTAAGCAAGATCAGCCATTTACACTTGTAGTATCAATGAATCCACCCCATTCACCTTATGATGAAGTGCCACAAAAATACTTAGATCGCTTCAGCGGTAAAACATCACAACAATTAAATACCCGCCCCAATGTTAAATGGGATACGGCTTATCAAGAAGGCTATGGCCCACAATTCTTTAAAGAATATATGGCGATGGTTAATGGGGTTGATGAGCAGTTTGGACGCATTATCGATGAATTAGATCGCCTCAATCTCGCTGAAGATACTTTAGTGGTGTTTTTCTCTGATCACGGTTGCTGTTTAGGATCTAACGGCCAACCAACTAAAAATGTTCATTATGAAGAAGCAATGCGTATTCCAATGATTTTCCGCTGGCCTGGCAAACTTAATCCACAACAAAACGACCTCTTGTTCTCTGCTCCCGATATTTACCCCACCATGCTGGGTTTAATGGGTATGAGCGATTTAATTCCAGATACCGTCGAAGGCACTAACTTTGCCAAGACTCTGCAAGGTATTGATGGGGATACTCAGCCAACGTCTCAGTTTTATACCTTTATGCCATATGGCGGTCAGTCATATGGACGCCGCGGGATCCGTTCCCAACGTTATACCTTAATGATTGATAGAAAAATTGGTAAGCCACTGACTTATGTGTTGCACGACAATCAAATTGATCCTTATCAGATGGACAATATTGCCGCTGGCAACCCAATGCTTATCGACAAATTAATCACTGAAGAATTAATCCCATGGCTTGAGCACACTGGCGATCCTTGGCGACCAACGACAGTACCTGCCCACAGTGCCAATGCTTATTTGTAATATTCAATAACACCATTATCGCAACACCATTAGCTACGGCACTTAGCTGTAACAATAACAATTAACGCTTGCTCTTGGTAATAGAGCAAGTGCAAAAAACTCATTATAATTAAGGACAATCAATGAACACTATTACTAAAGTAATCCTTGCGACCACCCTTTTATCTACAACAAGTTTTAGCTATGCCAATGATTACAAAACAACGATTGAATATCGTCATGAATACCGCGATGGCACCAACCGCCATGGCGATCGTATTAAAGCGTTTTTAGATACTGGTAAGAATATTGGCTTTGAATTAGACGCGCGTTATAACAACGATCAACTCAATACCATGTTTGATGGTATGACTATGAATGGTTCTGAATTTGCCGCATTTTACTATAAGAAATTAACTGACAATATCATGGGTATTGGTGGTCTTTCGCTTGATTTCACACCAGATGGGCTAGTGTACGTGCCTTACGCGCGTTTAAACTACCGTTTTGATAACGGCATTCGTTTACAAGGTCGTTATAAGTGGAAATTCTGGGACTACAATCAGCAAAATATCAATAAAGAAAACTATGTATCTAAAATCCAAGAAGTCGATTTCTGGTTAGGCTACAACACCAATAATTGGGACTACCAATATGAATTGCAAATTTGGAAAGAAATGGAAGGTAATGCACTGCCACAATTCGATAATAAAGATACTAACTACCTGCATAACTTCCGTTTAATGTACACCTACAAAACAGCTGAAGGCACGATGTGGCGTCCATTCGTCGAGGTCGGTAATGTTAGCCAAAGTCGTTACACGGATAACCGTCAAACCCGTTACCGCATGGGTATTAAATATACATGGTAAGTAAATAAATACATAAGAATAAAAAAATGCCAGTGACTTATCACTGGCATTTTTATTTTATCGAATTTGAATTTTTAACGGTAATAAATTAATGCGTTGCTTTACCACGTATTTTATTAATAACAGTCACAACCACCAGCACCACAATACCAGCCAATATGCCAACAATGCCGTTCAATAGCGGTGGCACAATAGAATGAGCACCAGGAAAAGAAACTAACTGAGTTACATGCTCAACCACAACATGCGCAGGAGGGATGCTATGTACCACAATACCGCCCCCGACTAAAAACATCGCGATAGTGCCTACCACTGCTAATGTTTTCATTAAATAAGGCGCGACATTGACCAACAATGAACCAAAACTGCGTTGTAAACCGGCACCTTTACTGTGATTAACAAGGTATAATCCGGCATCATCAAGCTTCACAATACCAGCAACAACACCATAAACCCCTGCTGTCATTACAACCGCAATGAGGCTTACCACAATCGCTTGGGTTAAAAATGGGTGGTTTTGTACGGTGCCTAACGCAATCACAATAATTTCAGCCGATAAAACGAAATCTGTTCTTACTGCCCCTTTTATCTTTTCACGCTCATAAGCAATTAAATCAACCTCTTCAGTTAATACCTGTTCAGTCTCGTGTTGAGCGTCAACATCATGATGAAATAATTTTTCAGCAATTTTTTCTACGCCTTCAAAACAGAGAAATAAACCGCCCAGTAATAACATCGGCATAATTAACCACGGTACAACAGCACTGATTAATAATGCCGCTGGTACTAAAATTAATTTATTTTTAAAAGAGCCTTTGGCAACGCCCCACACCACAGGCAGCTCACGCTCAGCGCGTACACCTGATACCTGCTGAGCATTTAACGCCAGATCATCCCCCAAGACTCCTGCCGTTTTACGTGCCGCCACTTTAGTCATTAATGCAACGTCATCAAGAACGGTTGCGATATCATCCAGCAATGTTAATAAACTTGCACCTGCCACAGACAGACTACTCCTTACAATAGGAACCAATACGATCCTAAATTAATAATTTTATATTCATAACCACATTAAATAGCTTAAACATATTATTTATACCTAAACATTATAATTACTTATTTCTTACTTTGTTCTCTTTTCCAATAAAAAATATTTTTTTACCTTTATTATGTTAATTATTTAGTGGTTAATTAAATATCACTATTACTGAATACGCAGTTATTATGCTTATTCACTGAATGCTAATCTCTTCCTTAATAATCGTTATAATTATATTTAATCATAACGACAAATCTTTTTTGTTTGCGCTAAAAACAATTCAATTGTCTAATCGCAGCGCACCCAGTAATCGGTTTGAGGTGTAGACTGAGATTGCATCGGGCATTCTTATATTCTGTCATACCGTGCTTTTTGTAGTAGCACAACCTTCCATAGGAATGACAATGAACACTCTCGCAACACTATACTCAAGGGCTTTTTTTAGCCTTAATAAAGTATGCGACAACGCAGCCACAAATATCAAACCTAACCAATCAAGAAGAACGACACGTCTGTTCATTACTTGTAATGATGAAGCCAGCTCGGCCAGTCCCAGTAGCTTGTAATTGAAAATGCTATAACGGCACAACTGCCTCCATAGATTTCAATAACAATGCGCTTTTTATTCTGATCCTTAGCGATCAGTGCTCAAACTATTTCGATACTTACTGCAGCATATGTAGGGATGTTATTCATCTGAATTTTAATGCTGGTGTATTTTCGCTCAAATAAAGAGATTTAAATAATGACTGATTGGACAATTCATAACGCACGTGACGTTTATAACACTCCTTACTGGGGACAAGGCTATTTTGATATCGCGCAAGACGGTTCAGTTGTTGCCCGCCCCGATATCAATAACCCAACCAATACCATCGGATTATCCCAACTTGCCGATGAATTAATTGCAGCAGGCGCATCATTACCAGTATTAGTACGCTTTCCTGATATTCTTCATCACCGTGTTGATAGTTTGTGTAGTGTGTTCAATCAAGCGATTGAAAATTATGGTTACCAAGGTGACTACCTTGCCGTTTACCCAATCAAAGTGAACCAACAGCAAGAAGTCGTCAGTGAAATACTGAAGAGCCAATACGCTAAACAGCAACGTCAATTAGGTTTAGAAGCAGGCAGTAAACCTGAGCTTATGGCTGTACTTGCTATGGCGCAAGAAGCAAGTTCAGTAATTGTCTGTAACGGTTACAAAGATCGGGAATATATTCGCCTAGCATTAATCGGTGAAAAACTGGGTCATGAAGTGTATATCGTGCTTGAGAAACTTTCTGAGCTAAAGATTATCTTACAAGAAGCGGCTGAACTTGGGGTTACACCTCGTTTAGGGCTACGTGCTCGCCTAGCCTCTCAAGGTAAAGGAAAATGGCAAGCTAGTGGCGGCGAAAAATCTAAATTTGGTTTATCTGCATCACAAGTACTGACTGTGGTTGAAGAATTACGTCAACGTGGAATGCTTGATTGTCTGCAATTACTGCATTTCCATTTAGGCTCACAAATTGCCAATATTCGTGATGTACGTAATGGTGTTGGTGAAGCGGGGCGTGTTTATGCTGAACTTAAAAAATTAGGGGCAGGCATTACTACTGTTGATGTAGGTGGCGGTTTAGCGGTTGATTACGAAGGCACCCGTAGCCAAAGCAGCTGTTCGATGAATTACAGCATCAATGAATACGCCAATAATGTGGTTTATGTATTAGGTGATATTTGTAAAGAATACTCAATGCCGATGCCTCGAATTATTTCAGAATCAGGTCGTAACCTTACCGCCCACCATGCTGTATTAATTACTGATGTTGTTGGCGTGGAAAGTTATAAAGTAGAAACTATCACTGCCCCCGCTAAAGATGCACCGAATATTTTGCATAACATGTGGCGTTCTTGGAAAGAACTGACTGAACACACTGATCACCGTTCATTGGTCGAGCTATACCACGATAACCAAAGTGATTTAGCCGAAGTTCACTCATTATTTGCCGTTGGGATGATCAGCTTTATTGATAGAGCATGGGCTGAACAAGTGAGTTTACGTTTATGCCATGAACTCGAAAAAACATTATCAACTAAAAATCGCGCTCATCGCCCGCTACTGGATGAATTACATGAGCGTCTCGCAGATAAATTCTTCGTTAACTTCTCACTGTTTCAGTCTTTACCTGATGCATGGGGCATTGATCAAGTGTTCCCTATTTTGCCGTTAAGTAACCTAGATAAAGCCCCAGAACGCCGCGCAATTATACTCGACATTACTTGTGACTCTGATGGTGCTATCGATCAATATGTAGAAAATCAAGGTATTGAAAGCACGTTACCCGTTCCTGCATGGAGTGATGAACAGCCTTACCACATTGGATTCTTTATGGTGGGCGCATACCAAGAAATTTTAGGTGATATGCATAACCTTTTTGGTGACACCGATACTGCGGTTGTTCGTTGTACTGCAGATGGTAATTATAACATTGAGAAAATAGATCGTGGCGATAATGTCGGTGATGTATTACGTTATGTACACTTAGACTCTAATGAGTTTTTACGTCAATACCAATTAATGGCACAGCAACATCTGGCGGAAAATGAGCGTGAGAGTATTTTAAAAGAATTAGCAGATGGACTTGAAGGCTATACCTATCTAGAAGATGTTCGCGCAATTTAAGACTAACAAATTAGTCACCCTATTTTAGAGCACCCTATCACCTCACTGAAATGGTGATAGGGCTTTTAGTGGGCTTTGCCCTATATGTTGTTGGAGAAAATCATGGCAACACTAGCTAACTACCCAGATTATTCTTTATACGCCAATGCATTTGGCTTTTTACGTCAACCATTGAATTTTTCACCAATGGACTCGGATGCTGATGTCATTATTACTGGCGTTCCATTTGATATGGCAACGACCGGTCGTTCTGGTAGTCGGATGGGTCCAGGGGCGATTCGCCAAATCTCAACCAATCTTGCTTGGGAAGGTAAACGCTGGCCATGGGATTTTAACCTTTTAAAATCAATTAAAATCGCAGATTGTGGTGATTTAGTGTTTGATTGTGGCGATGCGGGTCAAATGTGTGAACGTTTAGAGGCGCACGCAACAGGTTTATTAGCACAAGGAAAAACACTGCTTACTTTTGGTGGTGACCATTTTGTTACGCTACCGTTATTACGCGCCCATGCGAAACAATTCGGTAAAATGGCATTAATTCACTTTGATGCGCATACCGACACATACGATCAAGGCAGTAAATTTGATCATGGTACAATGTTTTATCATGCGCCAAAAGAAGGTTTAATTGACCCGACGCATTCAGTGCAAATTGGTATTCGTACTGAACACAGTGACAAACTGGGTTTTAATGTTATCTCTGCCGATACTGCTAATGATTGGAGTGTGGCACAGATTGTTGAAAACATTAAAGCGACGGTCGGTGATATGCCAGTTTACTTAACGTTCGATATCGATTGTTTAGATCCGGCTTACGCACCAGGCACCGGGACGCCGGTTTGTGGTGGTATCACCTCAGATAAAGCATTCAAAATCATTCGTGGCTTACAAGGCATTAATCTTATTGGTATGGATGTGGTTGAAGTAGCGCCAGCCTATGATCATGCTGATATTACCGCGCTTGCAGCAGCGACGATTGCAACAGATTTATTGCACCTTTGGGCAACCCAGAAACAATAATCAGCATGTGATAACAAAACTCGCCATTTGTTAGCGATACAAATTGTTAGCGGCACAAAAAACGCCAGTATTTTCATCACTAAAAATACTGGCGTTCATTTATTAAGATCTATATCGCAATGATAAACATTATAAAAATAAAATACTGCCCCAAGTAATAACCACCAATACTAGCGCAACAAATACTGCAGCAGAGCCAATATCTTTCGCACGACCACTTAATTCATGATGTTCAGATCCAATCCGATCCACTACAGCTTCAATCGCTGAATTAATCAGTTCTGCAATAACTACAATAAATAATGATCCGATCATCATTAACCGTTCAACTTTTGTCACCGGCATAAAAAATGACACTATTGTCATCACAACTAATAAAATACTTTCTTGACGAAAAGCGGCTTCATTAATCCATGCCGCTTTTAGCCCTTGCATCGAATATCCAGTGGCATTAATAATCCGTCTTAAGCCCGTAGCACCAGGTTTCATGGTTCTCTCTCTGTAGTAGTATTTTAAGTAGTTAATTCGTTTATGATTAGATCATACCTTTTAGGCAATGAAATAAAAGTAAAAGAGGACTTATGCCATTAAAAGCCCTCTTTTATTTTTTATAATCCTATAAGATCACTGTCGACACTGAGCAAATATATCTAATTTAGGATCATACACCTTCGTTTTGACGTTCATCATCCCCAGTAAAGAATGAAATAAATTATCTTGTGAATAACCACCCGCTACCGCTTCGCGTTGTAAACATTGGCGGTTTATATGTTGGCTTTGCTGATAAGCTGGCGATAACCATAAAATCAATGGCACTGTTGTTTGCTCTTTTGGGGCAATTGAATACGGTAATCCATGCAAATAAACCCCATCTTCACCTAATGATTCACCATGATCAGCCATATAAATCATCGCTGTATTGGCATTATGATCATCTTTTTTAAGCATATCAATCACACTACTTAAAATATGATCAGTATATAAAATGGTATTATCGTAAGTGTTCATTACTTGCTGACGACTACATTCTTGTAAATTACTGGTATTACAGGTTGGCTTAAACACCTTAAATTTCGCGGGGTAGCGATCGTTATAAGTCGGACCATGGCTACCTATAATATGCAGTACAATAAACGTATCTTGCTTCGCATCATCAATTTGTGCTTGTAAGTTTTTAAGCAACACCGCATCGTAACACGTACCATCGTGACACAGTTTAGGATCAACATCAGCATTAATAACAATATGTTTAACCCGATCACACACCCCTTTACAGCCGCTATCATTATCTTTCCAAGACACATCAATACCTGCACGCTGCAAAATATCCACCGCAGTATCTTGATGACGAGCCGTTATAGCGTCATAGTTCGCTTTGGTCATAACTGAAAACATACACGGTAACGAAACAGCGGTGGCAGTACCGCATGACTTAACATTTAAAAAACTGATCACATTACGTTTTGCTAATTCAGGATTGGTATCACGATCATAACCATTTAACGAATAATTCATTGAACGTGAAGCTTCCCCTACTACCATTACCACTACATTATGTTTATCGCCTTTATGGGTATCTTTAGCGTCTAACCCTAGCTTGGTAAACGGCATTTTAGCTTCAATTAATTGATATTTTGCGTAGCGAAAAGTGGCTGAAAGATAATTAGTTGGATTAATCAGCGCTTTAATTTCAGAGTGATTACGTACCAATGAAGCGTAATCTTTATAATAACCGGCAGCAATAACCACAATAACCAACCCAGAAACTAAAATACTTACACAACGAGCAATTAACTCTCTTATAACAGAGCGATAAATAACCTTGATCCGCCACAATATAATAATCGGGATAATTGCAATCGCAACTATCCACACCATACCTGCAATAGAGAAATAACTTCCAGCTTCTGCTGGATTAGTTTCAAACACATTAACAATCATCCCATAGTCAAAATAAACCCCATAGCTATACATCGCATAGGTGACTAAACTTGAGATAAATATCAGAATTGCAACCAATGGTCGTTGTATCCACGGCCAAAGTAATAAATTAAAAATAATATTTAATGCAGCAATAATAAACAACGGAATCGTTGCGATAAAAAAACCATCATTAGCGGCACTTTCAGAAAACAATTCACTTAAATGCTTCCATAAAGCGATGTTTTGTACTGCTGCAAAAAAGACAGCAACTAATAATATATAACAAGTGCTCGTTAAGCGGAATTTCATTACACCGTATTCCTCTGTTAAAAATAAAGTCAATTTTAACCATCAATGACCTATAAGGGATAATGATTATGCCTATAAACATATTCCATAGACATTAATCTAAATAATTTGGCTTACAAATAATATGTAAACATAGGTTGAAGTAATGATAGTCACTTTTTTTATCTTTGCTGAAACTGTTACACTATTGATAGTAAAGGAGACTACTGTGAATACACCTCAACCTATTGATAAACTTGCTTGGCTTCATATTGAGCAACGAAAATTACTCGCTGCGCGTTCATATGGAAAAACCGCTTATTATATTCCAGGGGGTAAACGAGATGCTGGCGAAACCGACACTCAAGCCTTAGTCCGTGAAATACAAGAAGAGCTATCGGTTGATCTTATTCCTACGTCATTGTGCTATGCGGGCAGCTTTCAGGCTCAAGCCCATGGTAAAGCGGCTGGAACAATGGTTAAAATGACCTGTTACTATGCAGAATATAATGGTGATTTATTACCTGCATCTGAAATTGAAGAAATTCGATGGCTTACCAGTGACGATACCAATATTAGTTCAAGTGCCACATTAATGATTTTAGCGCAATTAAAAGCACAAGATTTGATTGATTAAAAATAGTATCAACAAAAAAAAACGCCAATACATTCATCTGCATTGGCGTTTTTAAAACAGGTACAAGGGGAAAAG
>CAMQXY010000015.1 GCA_947039005.1 uncultured Photobacterium sp. | reverse complement strand
TCATACAATTCAATTGGGTTATCTATTTATTAGAATTAGATTACAAGGCTACATTGATATACTTATTGTTGCATATTAATGTGGGGGTGGGATAATTATTTACAGTGTAAATATGTAATAAGGATAATCCTATTGTGGTAGCTGTGGTTGAAATTTACAGTGTAAATTTTTTGGTATTAAAAAAGTCTATTTACAGTGTAAATAGACTTTTTGAGTGGGCGGTTAAATTTACACTGTAAATGTGTTATGCAGATTGTCGTTGTTTATCTGTAATGAATCCTTGATAGCCACCAACAAATAATTCAGATAGTCGCTCTAGTTGAGTTTCCGTTTCCACTCGCGTTGCAATCACTTTAATATTAAGGCTATGGGCGGTTCTACAGATTGAGGACAGTACTGTCGATTTTGTTTGGTCATTGAGTTGATGAGTATAGACATAATCTATTTTAACGTAATTAGGTTGTAGTTCTTTTAAATAGGTCAATGATTGAAAATTACGACCATAGTTATCGATACCAAAACCAAATTCATGTTTATGGATAATAGAGCATAAAATACCGGTTGCATCAGTATGTCTAATACAACTGATTTCTTGAATTTCAAAAAATAATCGAGAACTTAATGATATGTTCTTTTGTAGTAAATTATCTAACCAACGAATAAAGCTGGGATCATTAATACAACTATTAGTGATGTTTATTGCAAAAGGACCACTTGTTCTATCTGCATTTAATTTATTAACAATAGCGACAATAACATGACGATCAAACCAACTGCCAATTTTTAAATCCTCTATAGCTCCTAAAAACATACCTGCAGAATAGTAGTTATTGTTTTTCTTGATCGCGGTGAAAACTTCATAATGGTAATTTATCCCATTTGACAGTGTGGCTGGTTGATATTTATAGATGAATAAATCTTCACTTATCGCTTCTTCAAGTAAAGACTTCCATTGTTGTTTACCTAATGTCGTTTGGTTATTAATATCTTTAATTATTGAAATGGATTCGTGAGGCATTATTTTTGCTTGAGTTAATGCATTATCTAATTGAGTCAATATTTGGCTTGGTGTACTTTTATTTTCATTAAATAATAAGCCGATAGCAACATTGTCATTGATGGTGGTCGAGTGCGTATTTAAATCATTAAAAACGTTAAGTAGTGATTTGCTACACAGTTGTAATTTTTCAATGGAAATATTTGGAATAAGAAAGGCAAATTCATCTTTAGAAAGACGTGCTAATGTTGCATCATTAAAAATAAGAACTTCATTTAATCGAGAGGAAATGGTTTTAATTAATTCATCGCCTTCTTTAAAACCTTCATTTTGGTAGCATTCATTAATTAAATCAGTCTGAATTAAGCCTAATCCACCTTTATATGATTCATTTAACCATGAACTAAGTTGGTGAATAAAGAAACTACGGTTACCCAAGCCGGATGTTGTATCCAAGTAGGCTTGTTGTCGTAATTTCATTGCTTCATCTGCTTGATTTTTAAAGTTGGCATCTAATTGATAACAAATTTTATTGAATGCACGTACGATAATCGCTAAATCTGATTCATTGGGTATAGATAAAGGCGCTTGATTTAAGTTATCTATATTCCGCGTACGTGCGGTTAATCGTGCTAATGCGGAGAATTGCCTACGACAAATAAAATAAATTAATAAACTCGCAATGAGAGCAATACAAATATTAACCAATACAGTGCGTGTGCTGATCTGCCATAATTGTTGGTAGTTAAGTATGGGTTGTGTTGTTATTGTTAATAAGCCTAATGATTGATTTTCATGTTCAATGATTCGTTGTTCAGTATGAGATGAAATTTTAAATATATTTTGAAACCAGTGTGGTGAGTGCATCGTTGATATAACGTTATCTTGACGAATAAGTTGACGCGAGTCAGTTGATGCAAGGTTTATCTGGCTATAATTGGTATTTGAAAATAATTGATTAGTAATTGCTAATAATTCTTTTTCTTGAATATTGGACATTACTGGATCATTTAGCTTTATTAGTGCTTGAGGTAGTATCACTAAAGCACGATTAATATCTGTTTGTGACATTACGATATGTTGATGTTTTAGGGTTGAGTAGCTTGAATAAAGCTGTTGCGCGGTTACTACGCTAATAACAGAGCAAACCAATACGGTTAGACTAATAACTTGGCGTTTGAAGAGTGTCATAATTTGAGCACCAAAAAGTTAACTGCAGCATTCAATGAGCAAAGAATTGATAAAGATATGCTGAAAATGAAGACATCTGATTGGTATAATTTATCAAAACTCTGCGATATACAGTTGATTGTTTCTCAACAAAAGTTGTTTTTCGCTAAATGCGTCTATTTCTTTATGCAACAATTGATTGTTTGCAATAGGAATAGATTTTTATTCAGTTATTTATGATGATATAGCGATTAATAATTAATTATTGGGTCTTTAGAGTAGGAGATAAAAGATGGATTTGACTGATATTCGTCGAGAATATATCAAAGGTGGTTTACGTCGTGATGATTTACCCACCGAGCCTTTAGATTTATTTAATAAATGGTTACAACAAGCGGTTGATGCAAATTTACCCGATCCTACTGCGATGACTATTGCGACGGTTAATGCTGAAGGACAACCATTTCAACGGATTGTCTTATTAAAAGATCTCGATAATGAAGGTTTTATCTTTTATACCAATTTAAGTAGTCGTAAAGCTGAGCAATTACATTTAAATAATAAGATAAGTTTACATTTTCCGTGGCATATACTTGATCGGCAAGTCCATGTTACAGGTCATGTTGAGCAGTTATCAACACTTGAAGTTATGAAGTATTTTTCAAGTAGACCGAAAGAAAGTCAAATTGCGGCTTGGGCGAGTAAACAAAGTTCTCGGCTCTCTGCTCGTCAGGCTCTTGAAGGGAAATTTTTTGAATTAAAGAAAAAGTTTTCAGCAGGTGAAGTGCCGCTTCCTAGTTTTTGGGGAGGGTATAGAGTAAAGTTTGATTCTATTGAATTCTGGCAAGGTGGTAAGCACCGGTTGCATGATCGTTTTATTTATTCTCGTAATGAAAATAACGATTGGGATATTGAACGTTTAGCACCATAAGTTAATTATTTAGCAGAGTAGTAAATACTCTGCTAATTTCATTTAATATTCTTTTAATATGATTGATTGTTGTGTTTTCAACATACTTTCTGGAATATGTGAACCAAAACCAGCATTAAGAGCTACTTCAATCAATTCACCTTTGGAATTGGCATTAAATTTTTCTCTTAGTCGTACCACATAGTTTTCAACCGTTTTTACGGCTAATTGTAATGTCTTTGCTATGTATTGTGGTTTTTTACCGTAAAGTAATAAAAACAACACTTCAGATTCTCGAGTATTAAGAAAAATTTTTAATTTTGATTTATTAAAATGAGGATTATTTTTTTCTGTTTTATCGATAATATTGGTACGACAAAGCCAATGCCCAATTTCAAGTAATGATGTATCTTTGAACTCTATGCCTGAAAAAATAGTTCCAATAATGTTGTTGCTTTTATCTCGCCATGCTGTTTTTGTAAATAAATGTGCCCGCCAATACCCATCAGCGTATGGATGAATATCAAGTATGCGTAATCGTTTTTCAGATTGCATTACTTGTAAATCTTGCTGTTGAAATAGGTGCGCATATTTAGGGTTTAAATGAGGTATATCAAAATCAGTTAAACCAATACAGTCGAGAGGATTATTAAAACCAATGATCCTCGAATATTCCTCATTTACATAAACAAAAACTGAGTTTATATCCTTACAGCCCCAGCAACCAGGTAGTTGGTTTAATATATCGAATGAGGGATGAATACCATTATTGTTCATTTTTATGGGCTTTATGTTTTTATTAATTAGGCGCTTATTAATTGTAATGAGTTTATTACATTCGGTAAATATATATAGACGGTAATGCTCGTTTTATAATCAAAAAGTTATTGAATAAAAAAAAGCCGATCATATAGATCGGCAAAAACAAGACGTGACTCCGTAGAGTATAATCCTGTACGACGTGTAGAAGAGGTAATCAATAAGTCATTGTGATATTGATGATACATATTACAACGCTTAGTGATTTTATCCTTTCGGATAAACATTGATATTTACCAGTATTGGTTTAAATATCAATGTTACAACTATATCTAAGCCGTTGGTAACAAAATAGGGGGGAAATCACCCATTGACATTCAGAATTTGTATTGATGAGCCATAGTTGATGGCTAGTTTTTTTGCCAAAAGAGTTTTTTTCCAAACCCTAAGCTGTTGTCGGTCATTTTTATCATTGTTATTTTTATTTTCCAAATAGGGGCTGAAATGAATTTTGCAGAAGGAAATTTATGGTAATAATGAACCGCGCTTATTTCAGCTTCTTTATTTGTAATTTTTTCAATACTTCCTTTGAATTGAATACCTTTTATATCCATTATATTTTCTGGTTGAGGTGCTATTGTGCCCGCGATATTTTTATTTTTTATCATGAGTTGGCTGTGATGGCTATTTTCACTGGTCATAATAATGAACGACATTTGTTGTGGATCAAAAATATAATAGCAGCTTGCGCACCATAAATCGGAATGGCTATTGGCACATAATGTTAATAAGTGATTTGTTGTTATAAAATCACAGATGTGTTTTTTATCATTCAAAGTAAGACCTATCGTTATTTATTATATGGAACTACCTAGCATAAAGAGATTATTTTCAATTTCATAGTCGCCGTTAAAAATGGATACTTGTTACATTAGTGAGTCTATTTTAATGGTAAATAGGATGAAGCTATGTACTCACCATTACACGGAACGATGATCAAGGAAGAAATGGTATATTTATCAGTGTCTATTTTATCTATAGCTTAAGCTTTTGTTTATATTGGTTTTTATTTTTGGTGATATTGTAGTGTTGTCACTAGATGGTTGTTTTATATTTGGTTAATAATGTATTCGTTTATATCTTCTTGTTGAAGTTACATTCACCGTAAAAAATCTTATCTTGATCATCGTTCTGTTACTTGGTTTGTGGTTTTTTTCTTAAAAATAAGACAATGAATAATTATTGAGACAATAAAATCATAAGTAATAAAATTATTATTTACGAAGCAATGTTGATAGAGGCAAGATTATGTTGGTATTTATACGCGTATTTTTTGTTTTTTGTTTTTTTAATTCAATTTGTTATGATGTTTTTGCATCATCGGCTCATGATGTTACATTGATTAAAACGGTAACAAATATTACGCAACATAGTCAGGCTGCTACTCTGATTGAGGCCAAGCCTGGTGATGTACTTGAATATAATATTTATGTATCAAATGGTTCTAAGAGTGCGATTTCAAATATTCAAATTTTTGCTGCGGTTCCTCAGTTTACAACATTAACCGCTGTAATTGATTGTAATAATAGTTATTTGCCGACAGCATTAAGCTGTGAAATTTTGACACCAGATGGCGTTAATAGCCAAGGATATCAAGGTGAAATTGCTTGGACATTGGTTGGTAAGTTGGAAGCAGGTGTTACCGCGAGAGTCAGCTATCAAGTTACCATTAAATAATAGATTTTTTTCTTATCTTATATCGGAATTTATAGGGAAACTTGCTTTTACCTTGGTTAAAGTGAGCCAATAAGTGGTTGTAAAATTGGTGTGTAGAGCCGCATGCACAATTATATTGGTCAATGGTGCGTGTCAATGTAAAGAGATAATAGTGACATAAAAAATTAGCTCGTGAGTTACTAAAACACAGGAATAAAGCTAGAGGAAAAATATCTCTAGCTAAATGTTGTGTTCATTATTTGTTTTTTAATTGTGCTGATAGCGCTTTTATTGAGCTAATTGTTTGTTAACTATGTTTTTGAATAAAACGCTGCAGTATATGCATACTCTCTGGTGAGTTTGCTTGTTCAGCAAGCAGAAAATCATAAATGGCATTTTCATGATCAGCAACTAATGTAAATAAAGTTTGATGTTGTTGAGCATTATCTGCTTGTTGTTGATAACGCTGCTGATAAGGTGCAACCCAAGTCACCATGGTATCGATTAATATTGACCATGGGAGATGAAGCCATTTATTGGCATCTGCGATACCTTTTTTTGTCATTTCTTCATTTTCATTATCGTCTGAACATTGAATCCCTAACGGTATCAGTGCCATTTTTAATTTTTTTGCAGTAATGATTTCAATTTCTAATAAGGCTTGCCATTTGTTGTTATGGCTACGGTCACTATACTGTTCAACAAACGTTGTAAAAAAACTAATGCCATAGAGTTCACCTAAATAAGCGTCGTGTAAATGATTGATTGTCATAATGGTGGATTTCCAAGGTAATTAATATTTTAGTTATAATATGCCGTTTTGGTTTGAATGTTGAGTATAAAAAGGAGAATCGTAATGGCGTTGAGCATTTTTCCTTCTTGGATTGGTGGCTATGAAATTAAGCAACACATCACTAACCCTAATATAGATGTGGGGGACTACAGTTATTACTCCGGTTATTACCATCAACATCATTTTGAAGATCAATGTGTTCATTATTTATTGGGTGATCAATCGAGTAATGACGCCTGGCAATCTGGTATTTTTGGTGATGTAGATAAACTTATTATTGGTCGATTTTGTTCAATTGCCACCGGGGTGGTGATAATGATGGCAGGTAATCAAGGCCACCGTCATGATTGGATATCATCCTTCCCTTTTGATTTTTCTGAGTTTGGTGATGGAGTAAAAAGTGGTTTTAAGCGTGCGGGCGATACGGTAATTGGTAATGATGTTTGGCTGGGTGCTGAATGTGTGATTATGCCAGGAGTTAAGATTGGCGATGGTGCAGTGATTGGAACTCGTGCTGTGATCACCAAAAATATAGAGCCTTATTCAATCGTTGTGGGCAATCCTGGTCGCGCTATTAAAAAGCGATTTACACCATTAGAGATTAATCAATTACTTGAAATTAAATGGTGGGATTGGTCGCAACCACAATTAAAAGCGGCAATGACCATCATGTGTAGTGCTGATATTGATGGTCTATATCATTATTATAAAGCAATGGTTCAGCCATATATTGATGAATAATTAAGCAGTCATTATAAAAAGAGTGACTTTGTCTGTGATCAGTAATGTTTTCTTACTATTTAGTATTCGCTGCAAGAATGCATAACTGATAATATTATTTTTATTAAGTCTATTCCATATACTAATTGAAATAGATACACCTAATAAGGTTATTTTTAAACCGTTACGGTGGTAAAACAATAATTTATTAACGACAGTCGTTTAAAATATAAAAAATTTTGACAGGGAATGTTTAACTTAATTTGATCTAATGATGCGGATTTATGCGAATTAAATCAACTTTTAGTCTTGAAATTGATCTAAACCAGTAAATTTTAAATTTTTAAGTGGTTTTTGAAACAAAAGTTGAGACATTAAAAAAAAATTGAGTAATATGACTGGCACGTACTTACTGAGTTGAGTGAATGTTATGCATTCAACTGAGTAAATATGAAACTGGATGTTTTTAATAAATCCGAAATTCGTCTTTAAATATTCTGATGAGATAACCATGAGCAATTCTTTAGTTCTTGTAATCAATTCTGGTAGTTCTTCACTTAAATTTGCGTTGATTGATACTGTAACAGGTGAAGCTACGTTAAGCGGTCTTGGTGAGTGTTTTAGTCTCCCTGAAGCTGTTGTTAGCTGGAAAGTTAACGGTGAAAAACAAGAGTTCAAACTGAATGGCCTTGATGGTCACCATCAACAAGCAATAGATCGTATCGTGGCTTTGGTTGATGAACTTGGTATGAAAGATAATATCGTGACCATTGGTCATCGTGTTGTCCACGGCGGAACTAAGTTTAATTCTACGGTTCATGTTGATGAACAAGTAATGATTGATATTGAAGCGTTAAGTGACTTAGCGCCGTTACATAATCCCGCTCACGTATTAGGTATGCGCGCCGCAGAAAAAGCATTCCCAGAGTTGCCACAATTTGCTGTGTTTGATACTGCATTTCACCAAACAATGCCTGAAAAAGCATACACATATGCAATTTCAAAAGAAGTTTGTCAGCAATATAATATTCGTCGTTATGGTGCGCATGGTACCAGCCATTATTATGTTACTCGTGAAGCAGCAAAAAGAATTAATAAACCTGTTGAAGCATCAAGCTTTATTTCAGTTCACCTTGGTAATGGCGCATCCGTATGCGTGGTTAAAAATGGTGAGAGTATTGATACTTCAATGGGTTTCACCCCACTTGCTGGCTTAATGATGGGTACACGTTGTGGTGATATTGATCCAAGTATTCTTGAATATTTATTGAAGAAAGGTTGGACGCCAGAACGTTTACATAAAGAGCTTGTGAGTAATTCTGGTTTCTTAGGTGTTTCAGGCTTAACCAGTGACTGTCGTGGTATTATTGAAGCTATGGACGCGGGTAATCATGACGCTAAGCTTGCATTTGAAGTGTTTACTTATCGTGCCGCTAAATACATTGCTTCATACATGGTTGGATTAGATGAGTTAGACGGTATTATTTTCACCGGTGGTATTGGTGAAAACTCATTACCTGTACGTCGTGAAATTATGCGCTTACTGAAAATTTTTGGTTACCGTGAAGATATTGCTGGTAATGAAGCGGCTCGTTTTGGCGCTGAAGGTATTATTAGCCAACCAAATACGCCATTAGCGATGGTGATTCCAACTAATGAAGAATTTGTGATTGCTCAGCAATCACTCGCACTATTTAACGCTGAGGCGTAATGTTGTGCCATTATCTTAGCAATAAAATGCTAAGGTAACGTTTGATATAAAATACAGAATATAGTAAATAACGAAACGGCTTTGGACATCTGTCCAAAGCCGTTTTTTTTGCTTGTGGCTATGTTGGCAATAAATATCGCCAATAACCAATGTGCCAGCTTCACGGCTCACACAAAAATCGAGTTCAGCTTGCACAATGTTACCCATTGGCATTGTGCGAGGGAGTTTAAAACGTAATGGCTTGCGACCACGACCATTAGATAAGGAAATGCGATTACCTTTTACTTTAATTGCTAGCTTGCTTCCAGATACAGACTTGAAAGGTCTTTTAACAATGCCACGGGTAAGGTGTTTTGTTATAGGCAATACGGCGGATTCAAAAAAGACCACTATTGTCGTCTTTTTTTGAATCCTATGAGCGATTGGCGTCCGTGTTGTTTTTAAATATTCGCGATCGCTATTTGTTGATCACACCACCGAAAGATAACATCTTGTGAGTCGGTTTTGCATCCATGGCAAGTTTGATTGCAGGATTTCATTGTCTCACAGCGTTCTACGCTCCCCCTTTTGATTAAATCTTCGAGTAATATTAATAACCATTGTGGGTCGCTAGTTAATGTTTGAGCGAGTTGAGTCAGTGAGATTATTCTGGCTTCTCGAACTGCATTCCTTACTGCTATAAGTGTGGTCATTAGTGGCACCCTCCACTTTTATGCTGAGGAATTGTTTCTGGTATTGACATTTGCCAGTCAACTTTTTTACTTAAATAACGAATAGCGATAATAAAGCTAACCAGTAGTGAACCAGCAAATATTAGCCAGCCAATTGTTGCGACTGGGTGCGCTGTGAATGTAGCAATTTGGTAAAAAGAAATCGAAAGTGCATAAGCAACTGCGATACCCCAAAAAGTAGAGAACCAAGCCCAATTACGACCAATTTCTTTAGCAATAACCCCGATAGTGGTTACACATGGCACATATAATAAAACAAAAATTAAATAAGCATAGGCACCCACCATTGAACCAAATTGAGCAT
This sequence comes from uncultured Photobacterium sp., assembly GCA_947039005.1. Taxonomy (GTDB): domain Bacteria; phylum Pseudomonadota; class Gammaproteobacteria; order Enterobacterales; family Vibrionaceae; genus Photobacterium. The sequence goes on along the minus strand of CAMQXY010000015.1, from coordinate 32,935 downwards.
GCATTTGTCCCATTGCGGTAGTGTTCATTGTGCCATCCGCTTCACTGGCTTTGATGGGATTTTTAAGGGTAGTTAATGAGAAACTATTTATAACGCCATTAACCGTATCTTGCCATGCTGTTTTTAATTCGGCCCCTAAATGGAATGGCTGTGAACCATTAATCATTTGTTGGTTTGCTAATTCGGCACTGTAAAGAGTATTAAGTGTGCCTACTACAACCTCTTTAGCTAAGAACCCAGTGAGTAAGCCGACACTTGCGGGCCAATTTTGTTGATTGACACCAAGAGGTGATAAAACGGGCGTTACCCAGCGGCCAATATCAGATAATGCGGAATTTTGTTGTTGACCAGGTTCTATAACACGCCCTGAAAAAGTCACGCTATTAAGAGCCATTACCACCATACAAATTGGAATAATAAGTCGGCAAGCTTTAACTAGAAATCCTCGAAGGCGACTCCAACTGTGGATCAATGTCGTTTTAACATGAGGGACATGATAAGTAGGGAGCTCCATAATAAAAGGAGAAGCCTCACCGGTTAATAATGTTTTCTTTAGAATAAATCCAGTAAGTACCGCGACTGAAATACCGAGTAAATATAAAGAGAAAACAATTAAACTTCCCATTCCTTGAAAGAACGCAGCTGAGAAAACACCAAAAATAGCGAGCCGAGCACCACACGACATAAAAGGTGCCATCATCGAGGTTAAAATACGATCTCTTGGTGTATCTAGGGTACGAGAGGCCATAATCGATGGAATATTACAGCCAAAACCAACAATTAACGGGACAAATGATTTGCCGGGTAAACCAATAGATTGCATTAAACGGTCGATAACAAAAGCAGCTCGTGCCATATAGCCACTGTCTTCTAATACCGAGAGGTACAAGAACATTAATCCTATTTGAGGAATGAAGGGCATGACTGTATTAATACCGCCACCAAGTCCTTGCGACAAAATAGCGTTTAACCAAGCAGGTAAACCTAGATAATTACATAGCCAGGCCGTACCATGAATAAAGATAGCCGCCGAGCCTTGATCAAAAATTGGCTGTAAACCGCCACCAATATTAATTGCAAACCAAAACATTAAATACATAATGAATAAGAAAATGGGAAGCCCAAGATAGCGATTTAGAACAATTGCATCTATCCATTGTGTGAGCTTATGTTGAGTGGCTTGATCATTCGATGTACATTGGTTGATGAGATTAGCAACGGCTTGGTAACGGGCATCAGCAATGAGTAAATCAGCATTTTCATGGCATTGTTGATAAAGTAAATGTTGATAATGTGTAACACGATGAGGGATGTCAGTGTGTGCTACATAGTTCTGTGCAGATAAATCTGATTCAAGTAATCTTAATGCAAGCCATTCTTTATTTTTGTTATCAATTAATTTTTCAGGAAAATCAGCAACTAATTGTGTGATGACATTATCTAATTCTACTGAAAAATGTGTTTTAAATGATGATAATTGTGGTGTTAGGAGCTGTTTTTTTATTGCAGCTTTTAGTTGTTCTATGCCCTGATTTTTATTGGCAATTAAGCACACAACGGGGCAACCTAGTTGTGCTGATAATATATCTGCATCAATGGTAATGTTTTTTTGGCGAGCAATATCTAACATATTGAGTACCACAATACAGGGTACATTCATTTCAATTAATTGCAGTGTTAAATAAAGATTTCGTTCAATGTTGGCCGCGTCGACAATATTAACCACAAGGTCGGCTTCACCACTCAGTATATAATCACAACCAATTTGTTCATCGAGTGATCCTTGCTCATCAAATGAACTCATTGAATAAATACCCGGTAAATCGACAACGGTTACCGTTTGGTTGTGATAGCGATAAATCCCTTCTTTTTTATCAACGGTTACGCCTGCCCAATTGCCTGTTCGTTGTCTGGCGCCGGTTAATGTGTTAAATAATGTGGTTTTACCACAGTTTGGGTTACCCAATAAGGCAATACTATTTGCCATTATTATTTCTCCGAACATGATCAAAAATCATTAATAAAAGTTGAGATTAAAAGTATATTAACGATATATTTTTTGATGCTTTAATTTGGATGTAAATAATCGTCACTACGTTTTAATTAAGATCGAGTGTAAAAAGCGTTTTAAAAATACAAACGTAAATAAATATCAATTACATTTATATCGGGGTTAGTGATGATCGTCAAATATTATTTGAAATAGGTATAATTTATTCATTTTTAAATGTGAAATTATTATTAATTTTCATAAAAAATAAATTTTATGAAAACATTACCTTATAAATCATTTGGTTATAAGTGGTTATTTTTGTTGTGATTATGACGCACAATGTACATTATGGTAACGCGTTGATAACATTGCTGGAGTCGTTAATTGTAATCAGAGCAATATATTGTTCGTAGAAAATGTAAGATTAGCCTTCTTTTAACCTTTAGATCTTTCGGTAGTTTCTGGTTTTTATTGCGGTGATCACAGCAGTATTGAGACGCATTATTATTTGTTTTTTTGTTGCAAAATTGACTCAATTGTTTTTTAGTGTGGTTATCTTTGTGATTGCGTTAACATTTGTTAACAGTTATATATTTCTGAAAAGCATAAAATTAGTTTATGATTACTATGTTTATAATCAGTATGTGAAATGTTTGTATGTGGTTTGATAGCAAAAAAAGAATGGTAGCTGTGGATAAAGATAAACTGATCGCTGAAATTCATGAGCTTGTTTTAAAACAATATAGTCAGCATGATATTAAACTAATAAAAAATGTTACGTCTAAAGGTGGTATTGAGCTACATTTTGCAGTAGCTGGTGAAGATGTGCTACAGATGAGTATTGAAGCATCAAATACTTAGTGCTCATTACAAAAATCAGCCATAAATTATTTATGGCTGATAATATAAAATTTACGATTAGACCTCTTTAAATTATTACTAGCATGCTTGTTTATTGTCGTAATAGGTTAGTTTTTATTACTTGATGCTAAAAAATGACCATACCAAACAATCGAGAAAATACAAAAATAATGGCTAATCCGATGCATAATATTGGAAAGTTTTTATTTTTAACAAATAAATATAATGTATTGATTGTATTTTTACGTTTTTTGGTTGAATAAATAAAAGCGGTAATTGCAGTAATCAGTGCTGGATAAACCCAAAAGCCATGAAATTATCAAAAAAGCATCTAATTCTCTAATAAACAGACAGAGAAAGAAAGCTGATATTAATATAAACCCATGGTGATGTTTTGTATCTGTGAACTCAATAAATAAAAAAGATCCGGCGGTTATTGTTGATCACATTACCTAATTTTCACTTGTTTCCTATTATTGGATAGCGATAAATTGTTGTAATAAATTTAATTATGCTAACTCATCGCTATTGGATATTATTATAGGTTAAAAACTATTGACCTAATTGGGCTAAAAGATGCTCAATAACAACTTTTGTTTTAAGTTCTTGTGTTTTGTCTTTGGTATAAACTAGAGCTATCGAGTGTGCGGTATTAAACGGTGAAACCGTATATTCATTTAATACTCGTATCAGTTTTTTTTCATTAATTGCTGTGATTACCATATGATGTGGCAGTAGAACAATACCACCATTTTGCAGTGCTGCTTCTAATAATGCCAAAGAATTGTTACTTGATAACCACGCAGAGTTGAGTTCTATTTTTTGTTTAGTTCTGATTTCTGTTTGGGTGTGTTCAAAGTACCATTGGGTGCTAATATGCTTAAAGTTTTGAGCCAGCAGTTGATGATGTTCAAGATCTATTGGGTGGTGTAATGGTGCGGCTGATGCTAAATAGCTAGCACTAGCACAGGCCCAATATTCTATATGTTGTAAAGGACGAGCAATAAAAGCACTGTCCGCATAATCCTCAATACGAATATAAATATCATAGTCAGCACCATAAGGATCTAACGCTTCTTCACCATAATTAAGATAAATAGTGAGCTGAGGCCATTGTTGTTGTAATGCTGGCAATAAGGGGGCGATATAGTGGGTACCATACCATAGTGGTGCACTTATTTTTACATGTCCTTGAACAGATCGTTGCTGTAATACGACATCACTCATTAGTTGATCAATTTGCAGACAAATTGCGATCCCTTGTTCATAAACATGCAGACCCGTTGCTGTTAATGATAAGCGTCGGGTATGTCGAATAAGTAATGGGCAATTAAACTCTTTTTCTAATAATTGTACATGTCTTGAAATTGATGAGACAGCAACATTGAGTTGTTCAGCTGCCGCAGAAAAGCTACCTTGTTTTATTGTAGCAATAAAATAGCGTAAAGATTCGATAGATTTCATAATATTGGCTCACGATATTGTTGTTGCTCATATTTTTGTAGTGTAATGCGTACCCATTAAAACACATATTATTGTTTCGAAAAGTGCAAAACAGTTTTTGAATCTTGGTACTTACCCTTTTATATAAAAGGATTAGGATGTTTGAACTGACTACTGATTGTTAAGTAGATAATTTTTACTATCAAGGCTATAAAAATGAAATCGTCACTTACTGTTGTTGAATATCTTATTGAAGCATTAAAAGCGATTAATTTACATCACGTTTTTGGTGTTCCTGGTGATTTTGCCTTTCCAATCAATGATGCTATTTGTAACGATAGCAACATTGAATGGATCGGTTGTTCTAATGAATTAAATGCTGCTTATGCTGCTGATGGTTATGCTCGTGTTCATGGCATTGCTGCATTAAATACCACCTATGGTCCTGGAGAGTTAAGTGCGTTATGTGGTATTGCGGGCTCTTTTGCTGCACATTTGCCGGTGATTTTTATTACAGGTATGCCGAGTTCAACCTTGATGGCAACGGATAAATTAATTCACCATACTTTAGGTGATGGTAAATTTGATATTTTTGCCAAAATGGCGGCTGAAGTCACCATTGGTAGTGTCGTATTAAGTCGTGATAATGCTGATGTTGAAATTCAACGTATGATTCAATTGGCACTAACCACTAAACGCCCTGTTTATATTGGTGTTCCAGAAGATATTGCCAATATAATATTAGCTCATCCACAGCCCTTTGATTTTTGTTATGCAGCGCCTAATGCGTCTAAAGATGTTGACGTACTAGCACAAAAAATAGCGGCACAGATAAATAAAGCCCGTCATCCGGTGGTAATGGTTGGTGAGCATTTACGGGTGTATAACGCCTTAGATCAAGCTCAAACCCTGATTGAAACAGCAAACCTTCCTTTTGCGACAATGTTTGCTGATAAAGCGATTATTGATGAAACCCATCCTAATTTTATTGGTTTATATGATGGTAAAGTGATTAATCGTGCGGTACGTGAGATAGTTGAAAATAGCGATTGTGTGATAAATCTTGGGGCGTTATTAACTGACTTTAATACCGGTGCATTTAGTGCAGAATGGCCACAAAATACCATTAATATTTATGGTGATCGGGTTGAACTTGAACGGTGTCATTATGATGCAGTGGCGTTGGGGGCATTATTAGAGGTAATTACAGCATTAGTAAAACCACGCCTTGATATTGTTCATCCTTGTTATATGGGCTATCGCCAAGCTCAAGTTGTTGCTGATGCTGCGATTGATGCTGCTTCTTTATATCCTCGTTTAGAGCAATTCTTTAAAAATGGGGATCAGATTATTGCTGAAACAGGGACGGTATCAATGGGGCTTGGAATGGCACATTTACCGAAGCAAGCGAGTTTTCACAACCAAACATTATGGGGCAGTATTGGTTGGGCTACGCCAGCGGCTTTAGGCGCAGCATTGGCGAATACTCAGCAGCGAACAGTGTTATTAACTGGAGAAGGCTCTCATCAGTTAACAGTGCAGGAAATTGGGCAATTTCATCGTTATCATCAAACTCCGATTATTTTTGTGATTAATAATAATGGCTATTTAATCGAACGTATTTTGTGTAAAGATCCAATGATCGCGTACAACGATTTATGTCAGTGGAATTACACTTTATTACCGGAGGCGTTTGGTATTAGTGACTGGTTAGTGGCTAAAGTGGAAACCAATGCTGAGCTTGATGAAGTGTTAGCAATGGCGCAAACAGCAACAACGGGGGTTTATATTGAAATTGTGACCGCTGTTATGGAAACACCCGCTTTAGCGGCAAATTTAGCGGCACAGCTTAATCAGGCGCGTGGTATTCCAGTGCATGTAATGGCAGTTGCAGATTAAATAAAGCATCGTGTTTATTATTATGTCGAGCCTTTTTTGGGCTCGACATTTTTAGATATAATTAAATAAATTCAATATAAGGTGAATTGAAATTAGTTAAATTAGGAAAGATAGATAATATCTGTGCTTCGGATAACCCCAACCAGCGGCATAATGAAGCATTGACTTGATCCGCTGCAATGGTTGGAATAATTCGACCATTATTATAGTTATGTTGACTATCTGTAGTGAGTTGAGGCCATTCACCATAAACGGCATTGCCACGTACAGCCCCTCCCGTTACTATTTGATGCCCTGCCCAACCATGATCCGTGCCACTGGCATTAGCTTGTAAACGACGGCCAAAATCAGACATCGTTACACAAGTTACCTGATCATTGAGACCTGAATCGACCATATCGGCATTAAACACACTAAGTGCGTCACTTACTTGTTTGAGTAATTTGGGGTGATCTTTCTGTTGATTATTATGGGTATCAAAACCTTCAAGGCCAACAAAAAATACCTGTTGTTGTTGGTGCATATCATCGCGCGCTTTAATTAAACGACTTACCATACTTAGCTGTTTGGCTAAATCAGATTTAGGGTAAGTATAATTATTTTGATGTTTTGCTAAAATGGCTTTTATTGCTTCGTTTTCAGAGACATTATGTGACATCGCACTTGCATAGTTACGCATATAAATATTGCTATATTGACGTTGCGTAAAGTGAGCAAAATAACCATCAAGACGTTCTTCGTCTTTCCAACCAGCGTAGATACCAGATCCCTCACTGTTAACGACGGTTTGCTGAGCGTTTTTATAACGCAGTAATTTTTGGCCTTGGTTGATTGAAATAAGCGGTGATAGGTTTCCTGTTGCGCCAAGCATTTCCATCATTCGCCCCGCCCAACCATAGGCATTGCCAAGATTTTCTGCTCCTAATTGCCATAGATCTTGTTGTTGGTTATGAGCCATCAGAAATTGTGGCAACGTGACACGATAATTATTGATATCATCTCGCGATGTAGGTTGAATTAATTGGCCTGAATTAATAATCGCCGTTGCATTACCTGCTTCAAATAACGGTAGTAATGATGACATATTATTATTAATACTAAGTGGCACCCCATTGGTTGTGGTTAGGTTCAAGGTATTTAATTGATCACTATCTAAACCCATTTTAGGTCTAGCAGCTTGATAGTCTTGATAGGCATTAGAGCCTGGCGTTGGCACAATCATATTGTAAGCATCGTTACCACCGAAAAGAAAGACACATACTAATGCTTTATTGGTGTTTGTTGATGATGGCTCAGTATTGGTTGGCAATATTGATGAGGCAAATGCTGATGCTGATAATGTCGTCGCGCTAACAACGGCACTGGTTTTTAAAAAACGTCGACGTGATAATCTCATTATTAATTATCCTTCACAAAAGAATTCAGGTGCCGTTGTTGCGATGTATATGGCGTTGATAAAGCGTATATTGAGTTGATAAGGTTCTGTGTGGCGAGATAAAGTCTTATCCATATAATTCTGGAGGCTTTTTGACATTAAGCCACCGAAAAATCGTTCATTAATAAGCGCGACATATTCTGTGGTGTCCATCGATAAGTCATGAAAATCACTACGATCCCAATGCCATTCTTTAGCGTCAGTTTTATTCCATTTTAAAATGTTGTACCACATTCTATTGTGTGTTTTACGCATAATATCGGCAGTTATAATCGTAAATTCAGGGGCAGCAAGACCTAAATTAGCAATTTCACCTTGAGGGGCATCATTGGGTTTATAAAAGTTAAATACAGTCTCGGCACTGAGTGCAGCTTGACCGTAAGTCACTTCTGCCCATTGAGTATCCCACCATTGATCATCTACCGCTTGTATGTTTAATGCGCGTAATTGATTAGCCACTACAATTAAAGGTTCTTTAAGTAAACCAAAATGTTGATGTTCACCCTGAATACCTTGTCCTGCTCCATGGCTTACCCCAGTAAAAACATCAGGATCAATGAGAACGGCTTTAATTGTGGCTTGTAAATCACCGCGGACACCATCACCGTTATCTTCAAATACTTCGGCAACACGTCGTATATGGTTACGACTTGGATTACTGGTAACAAAACGTTTAATAAGATGAATAGCAATAAAAGCAGGCGTATTGTTATGATTAAAGAGCATATCGACTACGGCATCTAGATCTTGATTAGCATCTTGACCTGCAGGAAAATGGGTGCCCATGACTATTTTTGCCTCCATATCATGTTGACTATTATCAGCCATCATTGGATTGATCCAATCATGCTGCCAATGGGGGGCATTGATATACCAACCACAGAGTAAACGTGACATATCTTCGACATCATCTTGATTATAAGTCGGTGTTTTATTACCATTTTGATCAAGAATAGGCTCACCATATTTATTCAGTTGCCATAGCCCAATCGTGAATAATTGCATACATTCACGCGGGAAGTTTTCATCAGGAAAAGTATTGGTTTGGGGATTATGTTTTTTACTGCCTGATAATGTTAAATATTGTCCCATCATTGGACTAATCGTAACTGCTTTAAATAAATCACGGAAATTACCAAAAGCGTGGGTAACCAGCATATCGTAATAATTAGCTAAGCCTTCATTCAACGAACCTACACCATTAGAGGAAACGACGAATAATTCACTTAATGCATAAGCCATGCGTTGACGTAATTGGTCTTCACCTGTAATAACACATTGCCACCATACGCCTTGGCGCATGTCATCTTGTATTTGATTATAAGTTGAGTTGGCAAAAAGAGCGTTTAGTTTTGGTCGATGATAAGTAGGTGTTGCTGAAAATTGGTTATCAAACCAAGCATTAAAGCCTTCTTTTTGGAGGTGATCTATTTGATTTTTTTTAGGTCCGAAAGAACCACGATAAAGAAATTTAGCGCATTGACTACGGTCATCGCTGTATATTTTAGTGTCAGTCATAGTTATTCCAGTTGATACTTATATTGTATCAATCTTATTGGTGATATATATGGATTCTTATTTAACTGATAATACGCTATATATACCACTAAGGAATGTGAGCATTGAAATGCTGACAAATAACTGACTTTTTGTACTGTTATGTAGGCAAATATTAATAGTAACTATAAATAGAAATTAAATTATTTATAATGGTTGGTTTTTTTCTGTTTTTATATTGTCGAAGTTATTTTTATTATTATATTAATAATGGCGATTTTTATTTTCACTATTATTATTTAGAATAAAAGCTCTATTTAAATGGTGCTAGATCTAGATAATAAAAAACCTCATAATTAAAATAATTATGAGGTTTTTTATAAAGACGAATTATTAATATGCTGCGGGTTGTTGCGCTAATTTACGAATTTTAATTTCTTCAAATAAAGCGACTAGAGCCATCAATACACAACAGGCAATTGCAGCTGCTTTAATTGCAGCAAAGGTGCCGGTCCAACCATCAAGACCGAAGAATGGATTACCTTCTGCAATGTAACCTAAACCAATTTTAGCGAACGAATCACCAATTAGGTAAGCAAAAGTTCCTTTAACGCCATCAGCTGCCGCTAAACCTTGTTTTGGTACAAAACCGATAGCTGCTACACCAATAAGCAGTTGGGGGGCAAATACTAAGAAACCAAGTGCAAACAAAGAGGCTTTATAAGCAAAAATAGAGTCTGCATGTTGGTAGTAGCCTAAGGTAAAAACAATACCGATTAAGGCAATACATGATACCGCGCCCCGACGACCATTAAATAAGTCTGACAGTAAGCCCCATAGACAGGTACCGACCAATGCACCGACTTCAAACATGGTAAAGCCAGAGTTTGCAACGTCTTTAGAGAAACCTAAAATTTGGTGAGCATAAACCGTCGACCATTGATCGATACCGCTACGCACGATGTAAAGGAATACGTTAGCAAAACAAAGTAGCCAGATGACTTTGTTAAAGAGTACATATTTCTTAAAGATTTCCATTTTCGTTAATTGGTTTTCTTTAACGGCATTATCTTCTTCTGAAATTGGCTCTTCAAAAATCTCTTCTACCGTACCAAGACCATAAGCTTCAGGGCTATCGTTACCCATAAAGAAACCGATAATTGCAATAATAATCGCGATCACAGCAGGGAAAATAAACATCCCTTTTACATCTCCGCCAAAGAAATAATCAGCGCCAAACATTGCGACAGCAGCGGCTAATGCACCACCGGCATTATGGGAGATGTTCCAAAAGCCCACCCCAAGACCACGACGATTACGTGGGGTCCAGTTAGTAATGGTTACTACCGAGTTTGAACCACCGCCTGATTGGAAGAAACCAGAGGCCGCATACAAGATGGCCATCATTATAAATTGGCTAGAGCTCGGTCCCATGACTAAGCCCATACCAAGAATACAGAAACCTGATAATAATAACCCTAGAGGTAGAATGTTTTTTGCATTCTTACCACCAGACCAATAATTTAAAACAGTTTTACCAACACCATAAGTGATTGAGAAGCCAAGGCCGATGGTACCCAGTTGGGTTAAACTCATGCCATAATCAGAAATCATATCATTCTGGGCAATGTTAAAGTTTTTACGGACTAAATACATCGCCATATAACTAACGAAAACTACTAAATAGGACTTTAAAAAAGGAGAAAACCATAGTTTACGACGTTCTTTTGGCGATAGGTCAAGCGTGGGCTTGCGGACTCGTTTAAGTATTGATAATTCCATTGGCTGGATCTCGTTAGGGCTTAAATAAGATTTGTATTTAATTGAACAAATCGCTGCAGCCGAGACCATACCGATACAACAGATAAAGGGATTAAGAATTTTTCCTAGTTTTTTAATGGAATTTTAAATCTCATTGTTAGATCACGTTTTTTGATTTTTTATAGTAAAACATAGATTTCATTTTTGATGCGACGATGCGTGGTGAAGTCTTAATTCGATGATCAAAGATATAAAAATAAATCAGAAAATGATGGTTTTATTTATTTTAAGCATGGTTTTCTACAAAGGTACATATTAAGTAGCTAAAGATTAGTTATTAACAACTAACTTATTGATATTATAATAAACACAAGGTTAGAAATACCCGATAATCTGTTTGTTGGTATTTAGTGGTAAAGGTTAATATTATTTTTAACGAATATAGAATCAATTATATTAATAAGCATTTATATGAGTATAAAAAGGTTGTTGCTTTAGCATTAATGAACTCTATTAATAGCGTATTGAAAAATAACAAGATTAATATTTTTGATATTGATTACAGCTTAAAGTTTGCCTATTTACGATTTATCTACCATAGTTAAATTAACCTGAACTGAGATATATTATCGAGCTTACGGAGGAAACAAGCTGTTTTCATCTAACTCAGGGGATTCAGGTCCCGGTTGTTATTAGTAGACCTATTCAACCCGTTACTAATAACGATCTAGTTGCAACGCGTAACAGTAAGTGAAATACGTAAAAGCTTCTAAGGTAACACTTCTTAGTTGTTAACAATTTGGATAGCAATACCGTAAAACTCTTGCTTCTTCGTCAAAATATGGGTCCATACATAGTTATCGGACACGCCAAGCTCAACGTAATGAGTGACGAAGCGTAACAACTTGATGTGCCATGTAAGTACATTGAGCGCAACATCCTAGCCGCACTTGTATAGTGCGGCTTTTTTACGTTGAAATTTTTATCTCAAATTTCCTTATCCTGAAGTTGGATACTGGTATTTTTCAATTTGTATCCATACCCGACCGATTAATATTCTGATCTGATTACAAGCTAAATGTCGTTATTTCCTATTGGGTGAATTCGCGGGGGGAATAGGAAATATAATCAGCTAAAATCATAATTGTCTACTGTGACTAATGACTTAATGTCGTTGGTATTATTATCTATTTTTATTGTTGAAAATATTAGGATACTGATATTTAAGTACAATTTACCGTTATCCACAAAAAAAGTGGGTAACTATTCAGTGTTGATAAATCATGATTGATTATTTTTAATTCAATAAGCTAGCAATTAATACGTTGGATAAAGACGATAGTTATTGTTGCAATGTGATATTGAATAAAGATCGGTATTTCGAGGCTGAAGCTTGGTTAATAAAGGTGCATAGTAATTAGAAGATAAACAGTAAAACAGCTATTAACGTAATATTAAATAAGGAATTTTATATGTTAACTATGGTTGATATTGGTATTGATAATGCCGTTGCTTTTACGTTATCAGGAAAAGTGACTGAAGATGACATGAAGCGTATTTTGATGGATGTCGAAGCTAAAACAGTGGATCATGGTGGGATTGTGATCTATGAAGAAATTGAAAGTTTTTCTGGGATTGAATTAGCCGCAATTATTGAAGAATTAAAGTATCTTGTTCATGCTGGCTTAAAACATATTAAGCAAGTGGCCGTCGTTGCAGATGCGAACTGGATTGAGAAAATCGTCAAAGTTGAAGATGCCTTATTCCGTAATATTGATATTCAATACTTCACGTTTGCAGAAAAGCCACAAGCTATCACTTTTTTACAACAGCAATAAATAATGCAGTATGCGAAAATCTCCCTTGGTATTAATAGTACACAAAATGATTGTTGTACCAAGGGGCTTGGTTTTAGGTTGTGATCATCTAGATATTTTACAATTTAGTCGTGAACCTTTGTTCTGATGGTGGATACTCATAATCTTATTGTTACTAAATTGAACAAGCCGCTACATTTTCAACTCAACGAGTGATGAATGTAGCGGCTTTTTTATCTTTGATGACTAGCGATGCATATCAAGGTATAAACTTTCAACTTTAGTACGTGCCCACTCAGTCTTACGTAAGAACTTGAGGCTTGACTTGATGCTCGGATCATCATTAAAGCAACGAATGTTAATCCGTGCGCCTAGTTCGTTCCAACCGTAATGCTCGACAAGTTCAATCAATACTTTTTCTAAGGTGATGCCGTGTAGCGGATTATTTTTCTGAGTCATGCTGTATGCCGTTTAAGTGACTAATTTAAGATACTTAGTTATTAGTGCTTAGTGTAACTGACAATGGCATGATCCCCAATGTTGTTTTTATGGGTGACAAAGAGTTATCGTCAGCATCAATATAGGGTAGATAAACGGAATATAAAACTCAAACCAATAATTATTAATGATAATGCTGAGAGTGCTTATTATTGACGTTGTCGTTTATCATAATAATATAATTATGGCTTATTATTTAAATTGTATATTCCTAGATGTTGATAATGAGTATCAATAAAAATCGTCACTGAAATTTATATTATTAGTTAATACGACCGTAATAATTTTAATGGTGATTTTTTAGTAGTGGTTTTGGTTTTTTTCTGCGTTCTAAAGCACATTTAGGGCAACTATTTCCCACCAAATGGTTTGCTGAAAATTGGGAAAACTCGCTATGGAGACTGCAAATAATAATGCCTTTTATTCGCATATTCTGGTATTCAAATAATGAATAGTTATATTGGTTACCATGAATTTATTTTGTGTCTACGATAAAGTGTTTTTGGTCTTGTTTTGATTGTTTTTTGTACATTTAGGGCATCCTGAACCATGTAAATGTGCATTAGCACGTTGAGTGAAATTACCATGAATAAGACAAGTTATGTCTACTTTTTTGAGTGCGCGAGCATAGACAATATGATCATAGCAATAACGGTAATGATGAATGTTGTGCGCCTTTTTTATGTAGACAGATTGTGAATAATGGTAGGAGAGGTACATTGTTGGTAACCTTTTCCTACTAGATGCGTATTCTTCTTTTGTTCAAATTGACCGTGAATTCGATAGCTTATAATCCTTTTTTCTAATCTTCCTCTGTGTCTAAATTCTTCGTAGACATAATCATTGCCGTGAATAGCCTTTTTTCGTTCAATAAATGCACTAATTGTCAGCTTTAGCTTGCCAGAACAGGCAGGGAAACCATGCCCTGCAAAGTGAATATCGGGTCTTTGTTCAAAATTTCCATGGAGTGAACAAGTGATCGTACCTTTGGTTTTGGTGGTTTTATAAACAAAAAAAGCGTAGCTATACTGTTGCTGTTGGCGTTTTTTTTGCTTGTAAAATAAAGGTGTTAGTATTTTTATTTATGATTATTTGTTATTTGATTGATATGTTTTTGTTGAGTATTAAACGGTTCAAAGTTTAAGTTGATTATTTGTTTTGATATTGCCAATGGTGCAATTATCGGGGAAATAACGTTTTTTATTGAGAACAAGCAAAAGAGTGATAATCATTAAATATAAAAATAAGTTAAAAATTATTAATGATTATTTATGCGCAATATTCACATGATAATCTGGATGTTAGATTGCAACAACAATCGCCAAAAATAGTAATCATTGTTTGCATTTATTTTAATGGCTATCACAAAACTGATGACGTAAATTTTGTACGGCAAACGGTAGACTTAAACATGTTGAAATATAAGCCTATTCGTAAAGTGTATTAATATATCGAACTTACTTTCATATATTTAATAAGTTCTTCAGTTAAATGTTTTATTGTGAAATGAAAATATGCTCAAAATGATTCAGTATTCATACAGCTTCAACATGTCGCATATTATAGATAAGGTTTGATTAATGACTTTATATTTTTTGTAATAAACATAACTAATATAAGGAGCCGTAATAATTAGGATACAGACGGTGTAGAGGATTTAAATATGAAAGCAGACTCAGGTTGTAACGATATTCTTTCTGCAGCAAAAAGCATATCACTCGGACAGTTGATATTTGGATGTTTATTTATAATTTTCATCTGTTTTACCAATAATACGTTTGGTGTGAAATCTGCAATTATAGGTGTTGCGATCGCGGTTATTCCTTCATTGCTGGGGCTTGGTAGCGCAGCATATAAATTGAAGATGAATAAAGAAATTAATATCAGATATTTAGCCAAGCTTAATACGTTAGTTAAATGGGTTTATACCGCTTTAATGATATTAGTCGTGGTTCGTTTTATACCAGTTAATAACAACATTATGTTATTAGCTTATAGCGTTACATTTTTAGGGTGCTTTTTAACTCCGATACTTAACAAACCTCAATTTAGGATGACGTAAGGTGGAACCAGTAACTACCGCTCACGATTATATTGAGCACCATCTAACATTCTTCACTGTGGGTAAGGGTTTTTGGAGCATTAACATTGACTCCATGCTCATGGTTTGGTTGTTAGGTTTACTGTTTATCGGTGTCTTTCGATACGTTGCTTCACGAGGAACCAGTGGTGTTCCTGGTAAGTTTCAATGTTTCATAGAGATCACTTATGAATTTGTAAATAACCTTGTTAAGGAAATATTTCAAACTAAAGATAAGTTAATTGGCCCATTGGCATTAACTATTTTTGTGTGGGTTTTCTTAATGAACACGATTGACTTATTACCGGTTGATTTTATTCCTGCACTTGCTCGTTTACTTGGTTTTGAGCATTTCCGTGAATTACCTTCAGCGGATGTCAATGTACCGATATCTATGGCACTGGGTGTATTTATATTAATCATAATTTATACCTTAAAGGCAAAAGGATTGAGTGGTTTTATTAAAGAACTCACAACCCAACCTTTTGATAGTCCATGGCTTTACCCGGTGAATTTAGTTTTGGAGTTAGTAACACTAATATCAAAACCAATTTCTCTCGGTCTTCGGTTGTTCGGCAACATGTACGCAGGTGAAATGATTTTTATTCTGATTGCATTGATGCCGTGGTGGATGCAATGGGCGCTCAGCGTTCCATGGGCATTATTCCACATTCTTATTGTGTTCCTTCAAGCCTTCATCTTTATGGTACTGACTGTGGTGTACCTGGCGATGGCAAAAGAAGAGCATTAATAAACTAAGTTCGATTTACGTGTTAACTATTTAATAATTTTGGAGTCATTCATGGATATTGTAAGTGCAGTTCTTTATGTTGCTGGTGCACTACTGATTGGTTTAGGCGCTGCAGGTGCGGCTGCGGGTATTGGTAACTTAGCAGGTAAATATCTTGAAGGTGTAGCACGTCAGCCTGATTTAATGCCGATGTTACGTACACAGTTCTTTATCATGATGGGTCTTGTCGATGCGGTTCCTATGATTGGTGTTGGTATTGGTCTTTACATCATCTTTGCTGTGGCTTAATAGCTAAAACTACCGTTATTTATCATAACGTTATTTAAATAGTGAGGATGGTATGAATTTAAATGCAACCATGCTTGGTCAAGCAATCTCTTTTGTGATTTTTGTTTGGTTATGCATGAAATATGTCTGGCCGCCGCTTACTGCGTTAATAGAACAACGCCAGCGCGATATTGCAGACGGGCTTATTCATACTGAAAACGCAGCCAAAGAACTCGACATCGCCAAAGCGAATGGTGCCAAAGTTCTTGAAGATGCGAAGAAAAGTGCGAGTGAGTTAGTTGAGCAAGGTAATAAGCGTCGAGCACAGATTATCGAAGATGCCCACGCTGAAGGCGAGAAAGAAAAAGCCCGTCTTGTAGCGCAAGGTCAAGCAGAGTTAGAAAGCGAACGTAATCGCATTCGTCAGGAACTACGCGCTGAAATGTCCGATATGGTCATTGAAACGGCTGAGAAACTGATCAATCGCAATTTGGATACTGATGCTAACCGCGATCTTGTTAATAAACTTATCACGGATATGTAAGCGGAGAGCACATTATGTCAGATCCACTAACCATTGCTCAGCCCTATGCCAAAGCTGCATTTGATTATGCAGTTGCTAATCAGGCATTGGAACAATGGGAGCAAATGTTGACCATCGCAGCAACGGTTGCTAGTCAACCAATCATTGCTCAGCAGATTGAAGACAGTGAACAGTTGGGTGCGAAGGACTCAGCAGCGTTTACCGACATGTTCTTGGGCGTTTGTGAAGGTCTACTGGACGAGCATGCCCAGAACCTAATCAAAGTGATGGCTGAAAATGGACGTCTAAATGTGATCGTTCAAGTTGTCGAACTGTTTCATGAGCTTAAAGATGATTATGAGCGCATGGTTACGGCGCATGTAACAACGACTGAGCCATTAAGCATTCAACAACAAGCCAATTTAGTACAGGCGCTGCAGAAAAAATTAAATCGTAGTGTTGAGCTTGATTGCCACATCGATGAAACGCTAATAGGCGGCATACTGATCAAAGCTGGAGAACTGGTGATTGACGGTACGCTTAAAAGCTCTATTAACCGACTAGCAACGAGCCTTCAGGCGTAATAGGTAATGGATATGCAACTAAATTCTAACGAAATTAGCGATTTAATTAGACAACGAATCGCCACCTTTAACGTGACCAGTCAGGCACGTAACGAAGGGACTATCGTCTCGGTAAGCGACGGTATTATTAATATCAATGGTCTTGCTGATGTTATGCAAGGTGAGATGATTGAACTACCTGGTAACCGTTATGCGTTAGCGCTTAACTTAGAACGTCACTCTGTGGGCGCGGTGGTTATGGGTCCTTATGCAGACCTTGCGGAAGGCATGAAAGTAACAGGTACAGGTCGTATTCTTGAAGTTCCTGTCGGTAAAGGTTTATTAGGGCGAGTGGTTAACACTCTAGGCCAACCCATTGACGGTAAAGGCGCTATTGAAAATGACGGTTTCGCACCAGTAGAAATCATTGCTCCAGGTGTTATTGACCGTAAGTCGGTTGATCAGCCTATTCAAACCGGCTACAAAGCAGTTGATGCAATGGTTCCCATTGGTCGAGGTCAGCGTGAGCTAATCATCGGTGACCGTCAAACGGGTAAAACCGCGATGGCGATAGATGCCATTATCAATCAGAAAGATTCTGGTATTTACTCGGTGTATGTTGCGATTGGTCAGAAAGCATCAACCATTGCTAACGTGGTGCGTAAGTTAGATGAAAATGGTGCGCTACAAAATACCATTATCGTGGTTGCCTCTGCATCAGAAGCGGCAGCACTGCAATACCTAGCGCCTTATGCGGGCTGTACTATGGGTGAATATTTCCGTGACCGCGGTGAAGATGCGTTGATCGTATACGATGACTTGTCAAAACAAGCGGTTGCTTATCGTCAAATTTCATTGTTACTTAAGCGTCCACCTGGTCGTGAAGCCTACCCCGGTGATGTGTTCTACCTTCACTCCCGTTTGCTTGAACGAGCATCGCGTGTAAATGCTAACTATGTTGAGCGTTTTACCAATGGTGAAGTGACTGGAAAAACGGGTTCATTAACTGCCTTGCCGATCATCGAAACCCAAGCGGGTGACGTATCAGCTTTCGTACCCACTAACGTAATTTCGATTACTGATGGTCAGATTTTCCTTCAGACTAACTTGTTTAACGCAGGTTTACGTCCAGCGGTTGATCCAGGTATCTCAGTGTCTCGTGTGGGTGGTGCAGCGCAAACTAAGATCATCAAGAAACTGTCTGGTGGTATTCGTACCGCACTGGCGCAGTACCGTGAATTAGCGGCATTTGCTCAGTTCTCATCTGATCTTGATGATGCGACACGTAAGCAGCTTGATCATGGTGAAAAAGTAACGGAATTGATGAAGCAGAAGCAATACGCACCGATGTCTGTCGCGGAGCAAGCACTTGCTCTCTTTTCTGCTGAGAAAGGCTATTTGAATAACATCGAGTTATCTCAAATTGGTGTATTTGAAGAAGCATTGATGGCATTTGCTAAGAGTCAACATGCTGAGTTACTTGCCTCAATTAATGAATCAGGTAATTACAACGATGATATTGAAGCCAGTCTGCATCAGCTTCTAAAAACATTCGTTGATACGCAGTCGTACTAAGTAACGAGAATAGTAACGAAAATACTTTCCGTCCGAACGACGCAGTATGAATGTAGATAGGAGCTAACCATGGCAAATGCAAAAGAGATCCGCACTAAAATCGCTAGCGTACAAAATACGCAAAAGATCACTAGTGCAATGCAAATGGTTGCCGCAAGTAAGATGCGTAAAGTTCAACATAACATGGAAGCCACCCGCCCTTACGCAGAAAATATGCGTAAGGTGATTGGGCACTTAACTTCCGGTTCGTTGGAGTATAAGCATCCCTATCTTGAAGAGCGTGAAGTAAAACGAGTAGCTTACATCATTATTTCCTCTGACCGAGGATTATGTGGTGGCTTGAACATTAACTTGTTTAAGAAAGCACTGGCAGATATGCGCCAGTGGCAAGATCAGGGGGTTGATGTCGATACCACCTTGATTGGCTCAAAAGCAATTTCGTTTTTCCATCGCTTCGGCAACGTGATTGCACAAACATCAGGTATTGGTGATTCACCAAAACTCGAAGATATTTTAGGTCCGGTTAATGCCATGTTGGAGTTTTTCGACAACGGCAAAATTGACCGCTTGTTCCTGGTTTACAACCAATTTGTAAATACCATGGTGCAAATGCCTAAGGTGATCCAGTTGTTACCTAACCCAGAGCTTGAGCAAGAAACGTCAACTGAGGTTAATCAAGCTAGCCGTTGGGATTATATCTACGAGCCTGATCCTAAACCGATCCTCAATGAATTGATGCTTCGTTATATTGAATCACAAGTCTACCAAGGCACCGTTGAGAGTATCGCTTGTGAACAAGCAGCACGAATGGTTGCAATGAAAGCGGCAACAGATAACGCGGGTGATCTGATTAATGATCTTCAGCTGGTATATAACAAAGCCCGTCAAGCCGCAATTACCCAAGAGCTAAGTGAAATCGTAGCTGGGGCACAAGCCGTTTAAACAGAATTTTAAGGACATCAAATGAGTACTGGTAAGATTGTCAAAGTCATCGGCGCTGTCGTTGACGTTGAATTTAATCAAGATAGCGTGCCACGAGTATATGATGCGCTTACCCTGAGTGACAGTGAGCATGCAGCACTTGTTCTAGAAGTGCAGCAGCAAATTGGTAGCGGTGTTGTACGTTGTATCGCAATGGGTTCATCAGACGGTCTTCGTCGTGGTTTAGAAGTGGTTAATACCAAAGCGCCAATTTCTGTACCTGTAGGTGAAGAAACTCTTGGCCGTATCATGAACGTATTGGGTGCTCCAATCGATGAGTGTGGTGAAATTGGTGAAAAGAAAAAATACGCGATTCACCGCGCTGCGCCTTCTTATGAAGAACAATCAAACAGCTCAGAATTACTAGAGACAGGCGTTAAGGTTATCGACCTTATTTGTCCGTTTGCTAAAGGTGGTAAAGTCGGTTTGTTTGGTGGTGCGGGTGTGGGTAAGACCGTTAACATGATGGAACTTATCAACAACATCGCTAAAGCGCACTCAGGTTTATCAGTATTTACCGGTGTGGGTGAGCGTACTCGTGAAGGTAATGACTTCTATTATGAGATGAAAGAAGCAGGGGTGCTGGATAAAGTAGCCATGGTCTACGGTCAAATGAACGAGCCCCCAGGTAACCGTCTACGTGTTGCATTAACAGGTTTAACTGTTGCAGAAAGCTTCCGTGATGAAGGTCGTGATGTACTGTTGTTTATCGATAACATTTATCGTTATACCTTGGCGGGAACAGAAGTTTCAGCATTGCTAGGACGTATGCCATCAGCGGTAGGTTACCAACCGACATTGGCTGAAGAAATGGGTGTACTGCAAGAGCGTATTACCTCAACCAAGACAGGTTCTATTACGTCCATTCAGGCAGTATATGTACCTGCCGATGACTTGACGGACCCATCACCTGCAACCACATTCGCCCACCTTGATGCGACCGTTGTATTGTCTCGTAATATCGCTGCATTAGGTTTATACCCTGCGATTGACCCACTGGATTCGACCTCGCGTCAGCTTGATCCATTGGTGGTTGGTCAAGAGCACTATGATGTTGCCCGTGGCGTACAGACTGTACTTCAACGTTATAAAGAATTGAAAGATATTATCGCTATTCTCGGTATGGATGAATTATCTGAAGAAGATAAGCAGACTGTATCTCGTGCACGTAAGATTGAACGTTTCTTAACACAGCCTTACCACGTAGCAGAAGTATTTACCGGTCAAAAAGGTATTTTCGTTTCTCTTAAAGAGACTATCGCAGGCTTTAAAGGTCTATTAAGCGGTGAGTATGATGACATTCCAGAACAAGCATTCTTGTACTGTGGCAGCATTGAAAATGTACTCGAAAAAGCGAAAACTCTATAAGGCTTGAGGAGGCATCATGGCTATTGGCGTTACCGAGAACACGTTTCAACTCAATATCGTAAGTGCTGAGGGACCGTTGTTCTCAGGTCCAGCTCACGCGCTGGCAGTTTCAGGCTCCGATGGTGAGTTGGGTATTCGCCCTGGTCACTCTCCGTTATTGAGCCGACTAAAACCAGGTGTAGCAAGTTTCGTCATAAATCTGAAGGATCCCGAAGAAATCCTTTATATTTCAGGCGGTATAGTTGAAGTTCAACCCAACGTAGTAACTGTACTTGCCGATACGGCAATGCATGGGAAGGACATCGACCAAGCCCGCGCTGATGAAGCTCGCCGCGCTGCTGAAGAAAACATCAACAGGCATGCTGATGATGTTAACTTCGCGATGGCGGAAATGGATCTGGCAAAAGCAATGGCACAATTACGTGCGGTTGAATTAACCCAGAAACAAATGCGCCGTTAAACCAGTTGGAATAATACGTTAACCGTTCGTTATGGCTAAATCACCATAGTTGTAGCGTGTGGTTATGGTCTTATACCTACTGGTCCCCGTCTCTATAGGTCTCCAGCCTAATACCAAGGGACAATATGATAAATAGCTAGGATGCTTTTATCATAGGTGGACGTTCAGTTTACTATCACTATCCAAAGCCCCTGCGCTGTACCGAGCGCAGGGGCTTTTTTTGCTTATTTTTTTAGAACAAATTTAAACCAAAGGCAGTTTTAATATCAGTTAATACTTGTTGTGTTTGTTGGTTTGCATTCTCAGTGCCTGACTTTAGCACCTCAATTAAATAGTCTTTATTGTTTAAATAATCAGCCCGACGTTTGCGTATTGGAGTGATTAAATCTTGCAGGCATTGTTCTAAGATTTTTTTAGTGGTGCCATCGCCTAAACCACCTTGACGATATTGCTGCTTTAATGTGTCGACATAAGCACTATCTGGATGGAAAGCATCAAGATAAGTGAAGACAATATTTCCCTCAATACAACCAGGATCTTCCACGCGAAGATGGCTTGGATCGGTGTACATTGATTTAACCGCCAGCGAAATACTCTTACTATCAGCACCTAATGTGATGGTATTACCCATTGATTTTGACATTTTATTTTTGCCATCAGTACTCGGTAAGCGCGCAACTTTGCTTAATAGCGGTTGGCACTCCACTAAAATATTTTTACCTGCAATGGTGTTTATTTTTCTGACAATTTCATTGGTTTGTTCAAGCATCGGTAATTGATCGTCACCAACAGGAATTAAACTGGCTCTAAATGCTGTTATATCTGCCGCCTGAGAAATGGGGTAGGTTAGAAAGCCTGCTGGAATCGAGCGTCCAAAAGCTTTAGATTGAATTTCACTCTTTACTGTAGGGTTACGTTCTAAACGTGCAATAGAAACTATGTTGGAATAATACATCGTTAGCTCCGCCAAAGCGGGAATGGCAGATTGTAAGCAAATGGTAGTCAGTTTGGGATCAATGCCAACCGCCAAATAATCGGCAACAACATTCAGGATATTGTCTGCAACTTTTTGTGGGTTATGACCGTTATCCGTCAGGCCTTGCATATCAGCCACTAGAATATTCTGTCGGTATTGATGCTGTAGTTGAACCCGTTGTTGCAGTGAGCCAACGTAATGACCGAGGTGAAGCTGACCTGTGGCACGATCGCCTGTAAGAATAATCGGTTGATGTTGTTCTGGTGTGATTGATGCTTGAGTGTTCATGTTTTTCTCCGAAAAAGTGCGGCCGGAGAGGTGAGGAAATACGGATAAGATTAGGCGTATTCATTTGCAACCTTCCGGCGGCAAAATGAAATAGAAATAATAACTATATCAGCGCCGCTCTATGAAGAGCGCCACCAAAAGAAAAGGGGTGAGGTATTGCTTGTTATCTTATCCATGCCGTAAACGTATCAAAATAAATACAACCAAACAAGTTGTTTCAGCAGATCAGTGAATGATGTTTTTTATTGATTGTAAATCTATATCATCTGACAGTTGAACGCAGTAGATTATCTTTAATATCAATGAATAAAAAGATACATTTTAAAAGTAATTTCTTTATTTACATTGTTATTGTGGATGAGATTTGTTCACGTATCGTGTCACAAATAATAGAGCGTTGTGATAGTTGTTGTCTGCATATTATAGCCTTCGCTCATCATTGTGAATATTGTGAATATTGTGATATAAATCCAAGAGTGAATAGCATAGCAATGGTATGTCATTATTGTGTCATTTGAGATAATGTCATTTGTTCGGCCGACTAAATAATGACATGATAGCTTATAGACGATAGTTGTTACTTGGGATAACGCTATATCATCGTCAATATTTATTTATTGCA
This sequence comes from uncultured Photobacterium sp., assembly GCA_947039005.1. GTDB lineage: Bacteria > Pseudomonadota > Gammaproteobacteria > Enterobacterales > Vibrionaceae > Photobacterium. The sequence continues at coordinate 9,277 of CAMQXY010000015.1, read as the reverse complement.
AATATAGATTTCATTTATGGTGGTTAATGTATTTACCTTTAAGTATTCATAATTATTATATGCTGCACACTTTTACGGTGAATCGTTCATTTAATTGAGATTAATGGTAGCCGTTTAATTAAAAAATAGGCTATATTTATTATTAACAAAATAGTAATATTTTTTACGCTTGATACCTATTTTTTTAGCAATTAAAACGATAAATTAAAGGTTGTTTGATTTGGTTTTTATTGGAAAATAACGGATATTGCTTAAAAATTAGTTAATACATGCATAATAAATAGTATTTTATATTTTACTTTTGATCTCTAAATATAAAATAAACCTAAAAATGAACATCAAATTATTATTTTTATTATTTTTTGTTTTTGTATAACTGCATGATTATTAGTATTAATGTTGATTATTTTTGATTTGTTTTATTAGCTGATAGTAAATGAGGTAACCAATAGTGCATAGTGACAATTAATTACACCGGGAAAATAAATTTCATCTTTAGTTGTGATATATGTTTATATACTGCCAACTTTAATACTGATATTAGTCTGAATTAAGACAATAAGCATTGTTGATTTTAACATGAATCAAAAAATAGAGATTCAACCGCAAAATACGATCCAGAATTATATTGATGAAAGATCAATAAGTGATTCAGTTACTAATAAATATTCAATGTCAATGACGCGTGTGCAATGGCGAATTTGGTTATTAGCAACATTTGGTAAGTTTTTTGAGGGTATGATCGTTTTTATGATGGGGTTAACCCTGCCATTATTGACCTTACAATTTCATTTAACAGAGCTACAGAAAGGTATAATTAGTTCCTCAATTCTGTTTGGTATTTTAATTGGAGCAAGTGCTCTGGGTGGGCTATCTGATATTTATGGACGTAAGAAAATGTTCATTATTGAGATGGCTTTACTCTCTATCTGCTTGATAGGTATGGCTACGAGTCAATCTTATCTGAGCATTTTAGTATTTAACTTTGGCATTGGCTTAGCTTTGGGGTGTGATTACCCTACGGCGCACTTAATGATATCTGAAAGTATTCCATCCAAGAACCGTGGTAAATTGGTGTTGGGTGCATTTGCGTTTCAGTCTATTGGTGTTTTGTTAGGCATTTTAACGGGTATCTTTGTCTTAACCTATGTCAATGATATTAATGCATGGCGATTGATGTATGTTATTGCTTTGATTCCATCATTATTGATTACGGTTGCACGGTTTTTTATTCCAGAAAGTGCGCATTGGCTATTGTCTAAAAATCGTAAGGCAGATGCTGAAACATCACTCAAACGGTTATTACATCGTTCACCGCAGTCATCAATGCCAATTGAAGAAGCACCGAGTGATGATGTTGAACTATCGTCATGGATACATGGTTACAAACGGTTATTTAAAGAAAAATATCGTGCTAAAACAATTTTGGCATCAGTCCCTTGGTTTATTCAAGATCTAGGCACTTATGGTATTGGTATTTTTACACCTGTTATTCTTGCATCTGTACTTGACCCACATAAAGCGACTGGGGGCGATGCGTTACATAACACTATTGCTAATACGATTTATTTAGCAAAAGGTACTGCCGTTATTGACTGCTTGTTAATTGTTGGCGTTATCTGTGCGATTATTTTTTCAGAATCTGTTGGCCGTATGAAGCTACAGATTTTTGGTTTTATCGGTTGTGCTGCGGGTTTATTATGTGCTGCAATTTCCGTGAAATTGCATGGTGATTATCAAATATATCTGCTGTTTTTAGGCTTTATGTTATTCAACTTCATGAATAACCTAGGTCCTAATGCACAAACATATTTGATATCAGGAGAAGTATTTCCTGTTAAAATTCGAGCTAAAGGGGCGGGTTTTGCAGCATCAGTTGCGAAATTTGGTGCTATTTTAACGGCTTTTTTATTCCCGATTTTGTTGCATGGGATTGGTGTGTTCACACTCTTATTGTGTTTAGTCGTAACGTCTTTATTAGGCGCATGGGTAACACATAAGTACCGTTTTGAAACATCAGGTAGAAATATCGAAAGCATGTAAGCACGGTTTTAATTTCAGAATTATTAAGCATCAGTCACTGACTGGTGCTTTTTTTGTTTTTGTGGTTAGGCGAGTGTGACTTCACCCTGGTTAAATAACACCCAAACTTTATGTATTTTTTATATTTGATGCGGGAAAATATACCCTAACTTTACATTACCCTTGTTAACCTGCTCGTCTCGTTGAATGAAATAAGGCTTTATGTATTGCTATCGTTAAGGGCAAACATATATGTAACAAGTTATGCAAAATCAAAAACAGTCATTATTAGTACTCACGTGCTTATCTGTTGGGATTGTATATGGTGATATTGGTACTAGCCCATTATATGCATTTAAAGCGATGTTTAGTGGTTCGCACGCATTAGCGATTAATTCAGCTAATGTGTTTGGGGTGTTATCCCTTGTCTTCTGGACTTTTGTTATTACCGTTTCTATCAAATATTTAGCGGTTGTTACACGCGCATCTAATCGTGGTGAGGGTGGTGTACTGACTTTGACAGCATTGGCACATGGTGTCGCTCCAGCTCGCAGTAAAACAATCATTATTTTTTTAGGGATGTTAGCCGCAGGGTTTTTCTTTGGTGAGGCGATCATTACCCCGGCAATGTCAGTGTTATCGGCAGTGGAAGGGATCACGGTGATTAACCATGATTTGCAACCGATGATTATACCTATCGCCATCGCTATTATTTGTGTGCTCTTTGCTATTCAAAAATATGGCTCTGGCAGTATTGGGCGCTTATTTGCACCCGTGATGTTGTTATGGTTTTGCTGCATTGGCGTGTTGGGCGTTATCAGTATTGTTGCCTATCCGAGGGTCTTATTGGCATTAAATCCGTTATACGCCTTAGAGTTTGTTGTTAATCATGGTATTGAAACTTTATTTACCTTAGGGGTGGTGGTGTTAGCCGTTACTGGGGTAGAAGCGCTCTATGCTGATATGGGGCACTTCGGTATTAAATCTATTCGTCTGGCTTGGTTTTTTATTGTGATGCCATGCTTAGTACTGAACTACTTTGGTCAAGGGGCGTTAGTGCTGGCAGATGCGAGTACGGCAACGAATCCGTTCTTTATGTTAGCGCCCACTATTTTACGGTTACCGTTAATTATATTAGCGACTTTTGCAACAGTGATCGCTTCACAAGCTGTTATCTCAGGTATTTATTCGCTGACTCGCCAAGCCATTAACTTAGGTTATTTGCCACCGATGCGAATTTATCATACCTCTAATCAAGCTCAGGGGCAGATCTACGTCCCTCTGGCTAACCTGTTACTGTTTATCTTAGTTGTTACTGTAGTGCTGGCATTCGGCAGCTCAGAACGGTTAGCGGCGGCATACGGTATTGCTGTGACAGCAACAATGTTGATTTCATCGATATTCACTTTGGTTGTGGCGCGGCATTTATGGAAATGGTCGCGGTTGATGACATTACAATATGGGCTGTTAATGCTCACCTACGATGCGTTGCTCTTTACGGCAACCTCATTAAAATTTATGGACGGTGGCTGGTTACCATTAACTATCGGTTCGATGGTGTTTATATTGATGGTGGTATGGTATTTAGAACGGCAACGACTAGGACAGCTTCTTAAACAGCCATTATCAGCCGAAGCAATGGTGAGTGAGCTTGAACAGAAACCGTGGACGCGAGCATCGGGTACAGCGGTGTATTTCTCGCGTAATGAAGGTCAGGTACCGTCTTCGTTAATCAATAATCTTAAATACAATGAAATTTTGCATCAACGGAATGTATTACTAACGTTTAAGTACCCAGATCAACCACGGGTACATCCATTAAAACGTATGGACGTCACACAGTTATCAGCAACATTTTGGCAAATGATTGTCTATGTCGGTTATCAAGAATCACCCGATATTGAACAAATTTACACGGTGTCTCGCAGTAGTGGTTTAACTTTACACCCAACAGATACATTATTTTTTATGTCATCTGAGCGGATAAAAGTGAAGCCTAGTTCGTGGTGGCATGATGTAAAAGCACGTTTGTTTGTTTTATTAAGTCGAAATGCCCTGCGTACTTCTGAACGATTGCATGTGCCGCAAGATCGATTGATTGAAATTGGCGTTCATGTGGAAATTTAAGTTTATGCCGTTTAATAACCGCTTACCATTAACATACTCAATAATGGTAAGCGCGTTATTGGTCGCGTTATAATTACTTATACAATGGTTGTGAAATAATGAGAAACGAATGAAGAACCCGTTATCGTGGTTTGATGTGACAAAAACCAGTATTTTATTACTGTTATATGTTTTAGTGACTTATCTGGGGGTTGTGTTTCGTAATGTCATTATTGAAACCGATACCGCTATGTTGTTGCTATTACTTAATATCGTGAGTGGGGTCTTGTTACGTAAACGCATAGCATATGTGATCACCGCTATTAGTATTGTCGCATTTCATTTCTTTGTTTTACCTGAGCATAACTCATTTAGATTTCAGAACTATCAACATATTATTACGTTTTCCGTGATGGCGATTAGTGGTGTATTTGCCGTGCGGTTAACGCAATCTCAGCAACAAAAAATTGAAGAAAATCAGGTTCTACGTGCAGAATTAAACAGTAATTATGATTTAGCATCAATATTGGCAGCATTAAATGAAAGCCATGCTATCGCTAAATCATCCATTGCTCATCTTGAGTGTGATCTACAAATGCATGCGCAAATATGGTTGTTTTCGCCACAATTACATTGTTTAGCAACGCATGAGCAGTTAAATGAAGTGACTTATCAGCCATTGGTTGAACGTTTTATGAGGCGTCAGCAGCAACATATTGAATATCTTTCGCCATCATTGAGTTTGCACCCACTGGATGGGCAATCAGGCATGTTTGGCGTATTGGTGATTGAGGCATTATCCGAACAAATGTTTAATCCTCTTCTTAATACTCTGATTAGCTTATCGTTAGCAAGATCTGAATCCAATGTCGCTTTAACGTTAGCGAAAGAAGCTAATCAATTAGAACAAATGCGTAATACCTTATTAGCGGCAGTGTCGCATGATTTAAAAACACCCTTGGGCGCTATCATTGGTTCAGCGACCACATTAAGTGATACCAGCTTACATTTGCCAGAACAAACCCAACAAGAGCTATTACAGTCGATTGCAGAAGAAGGCTACAGTTTAAACCGCAGTTTAACTAAGTTACTTGATATCAGCCGCTATAGTATTAAAACCTTGATCCCTAAATGTGATTGGGTTGAACCGGAAGAAGTTATTGGTAGTGCCATTAAACGGGTTGAGCAAGTCATAAAATCACATCCAATTAATTTATGTGGTGATACAATTTTAGTGTCATTAGATTTTACGTTGATTGAGCAAATCATCGCAAATCTTGTTGAAAATGCAGCTAAATATAGCCCTGTCGGTAGTGTTATTGATATTAAAACTGATTATCAACAAGGGGCTTTTATTGTGGAAATTGCCGATCGTGGTTGTGGGGTAGCTGCAGAAGATCGACTCCGTATTTTTGAGCGTTTTTATCGTTCAGAACAAGTAAAAATAAAAGGCACTGGTTTAGGTTTAGCAATATGCCAATTGATTGTTGCGGCTCATAATGGCGATATTAGCGTATTACCACGTGCTGGTGGTGGCAGTGTGTTTATAGTTAAAATTCCTTGTGAAAAGTATGAGTTAACGGATATTTATGAAGACTGAAAGTAAGATCTTAATCATTGAAGATGAAGCGCCAATCCGTCGATTTCTTGATATTTTAACTACTGGGCATGGTTATCAAGTTAAAACGGTTGAAACGGCTCAAGAAGGTCTTAAACAAATCACAACCTGGAATCCGCATTTAATATTATTGGATCTTGGTTTGCCTGATGCCGATGGTCTCGATTTTACCAAAGAATTAAGAGTTTGGACTGAAACCCCGATTATTGTGATTTCTGCGCGTGATAAAGAGGCTGATAAAGTATTTGCTCTTGATGCGGGCGCGAATGATTATTTAACCAAACCGTTTGGTAGTGGAGAGTTGTTAGCCCGAATTCGAGTGGCGTTACGTATAAATACCAATATAAGTACAGATGATGTGATCCAATACCAATTTGGTGATGTCATACTGGATGTTGCCATGCAAACCGTCACCCGTTTAGATGAATCGATTAAGTTAACTCCCAAAGAATATAAAATACTTACTTTATTGGCTAAAAATATGGGTAAGGTATTAACCCATAAGCAGATATTAAAAGAAGTTTGGGGGGGGAATTATACCGAGCATGCTCATTATGTGCGTATTCATATTGCACAATTGCGTCATAAAATAGAACGTCTACCCGCGCAACCACAATATATTATTACTGAAAATGGTGTGGGTTATCGCTTAATTAGTGATGATTAAGCCATAACATTACGATGCTGATAATGTTTTGTTTATAAAAAAATTATATTCACTCTAATAATCCTTACATAAACATTAGATTTAAATTTATACCATCCAATGACTGCGGTTAATTGAACTATTTAGTACCCATTATTTCCTGAATATCTGGAAGCTAAATGGTTGATTGGGATGTTTTTTGCAGCGGTATTTGTGATTGCTGCTAAAGAGCGTTATTTATCTAAGAGTGAACAATAAGAGATTAAGTAAAAATGGGTGAAATTAGTATTGGTAAATTATTGATTGTTGCTGTGATTTTCGTTTTATTATTTGGAACTAAAAAACTTCGTACGTTAGGCAGTGATCTTGGTTGCGCGTTACGTGGCTTTCAAAATGCAGTGAAAGAGGAACCACAATCGAAGACAGAGGCGACAACGGGAAATCAAGTTGCATCTCCATCTGCTAATGATCAGCAATAAATGACGCAGATTTTTGAGTGAGTGACATAATTGTTATGTTGCTCACTTAAGCCTTATCTTGACTTTCCCCTTACTGTAATCTTTATCATTATGTTTTCTGTAATGTAGATATATTAAGAGGTCAATATGAGTTGTTGTAATAAAGCCCCTAAAGGTGGCGCAAGCTTGGGACTATTATTGAAGTTCATTGCTGCTATTTTTGTGTTGTTATTGATTGCTTCTTATTGGCAGTAAGGCTTTATTAATGAAACCAATAGTCGTGATTGAACCTCATCATCGTCGTTGTTATATAGATGGCTCTACAATAAGCATTGAATCTATGCTAGCCACATTAAACACTAATCAATACATTATTTCTGCGACGCTAAAACCACCCCATAAATTGCGGTTGATTTACGATTTTAGGTATATTGAATTCGAACAAATATTAGCCCTGATTGTTGCTGCTGGTGTTGATTATAAAAAAGGTTTTTTTCGTAAATTAAAATATCAGCTTTATCGTGATGCTGATCTACAAGCGCGAGATAATCTTAACATTACGCCATTCTGCTGCGATAAAGTAGCAATAAGACGTGAAAATCTATAGTTTAGAGTGTATTTAGCCATTATTTATTATTCATCGTTCAATGGTGTTAGCGATATCGCTGGCGCTTTTTTCTTTGTATTACCCAAAAATCAGCCCTGATGTTTTTTTAACCAGCAATATAATTAACAATGCGATTGTTCACATTTTTATGCTGCGGTTAGATATAAACTCTATTTTATATTATGGCTTTATCATTATGAATAACGGTTGTTGTTGATGATCATAAAGTGCGCTGGTTATTGTTGTTATACATGGAGACAGAATATGACTATCGGTAAGTACCTCAGATGGAAAGATGCGCAAGGGAAAGTGTTTCGTCCAGTGTCACTCACAGGCACCGAGTTACTCAATGATCGCACTTTAAATAAAAGTACGGCTTTTACTCAAGAAGAGCGTGATGCTTTTCAATTAACGGGATTATTACCCCCACGAGTACAAACGTTTGATGATCAACTTAACCGTGTCTATGACGGCTTTAGTAATGCTTCAACCGATATTGAAAAATACCTCTTTTTACGCTCGCTACAAGATCGCAACGAAACCCTTTTTTATGCCTTATTATCACGCCATGTAGAAGAAATGACGCCGATCATTTATACCCCAACGGTGGGTAAAGCATGTCAGGAATTTAGTCATCGTTATCAAAAAGCGCGTGGGTTATATATTACCGAAGAAAATGTGGGTGCGATGGGTGAGATGTCGCGTCATTTTATGGGTAAAGAAATCAAAATCATTGTGGTTACCGATAGCCAAGGAATTTTAGGTATTGGCGATCAAGGTGTTGGCGGCATGGGGATCCCGATTGGTAAGTTATCACTCTATACTTTGGGTGCGGGTATTCATCCAGCTCATTGCTTACCTATTGTGTTAGATGTCGGTACTGATAACCAAGAGTTGCTGGATGATCCGATGTACTTAGGTATTTCACGTAAACGACTTCGTGGTGATGCTTATAAGCTCTTTATTAAAGCCTTTGTAAAACAAGTCAAACGACATTTTCCGAAAGCAGTATTGCAATGGGAAGATTTCAGTAAAGCCAATGCGTTTGATAATCTTGTCGATTATGAAAACAGTTTGCCATCGTTTAATGACGATATTCAAGGTACAGGCTCGGTTGTATTAGCGGGTATTTTGGGTGCATGTAAGATCAAACAAGAACGCTTAGTTGATCAAACTTATGTTGTGTATGGTGCTGGCGCGGGGGGCGTCGGGGTTGCAGATCAAATTTATGCTGGGTTACTCAAAGAAGGCTGTACTCATCATTCTGCACGCGAAAAGATCTTTATTCTTGATTCTAAAGGGGTGGTGTTTGATGATCGCGATGGTTTAGAAGATTATAAACGTCGCTATGCAAAACCTCGTGCTATATCTGAAGGTTGGCATGCTGCTGAGTTAGGTAAAATTAGCTTAACAGAACTGATTAATAATCATCCAGTGACGGTGTTATTAGGTGCCAGTGGCATTGGTGGTTCATTTACTGCTGAGCATATTCAAAAAATGATGGAATATACGCCACGACCAATTATATTCCCACTCTCTAATCCTACCGCCAATTGTGAGGCGATCCCTGAAGCGATTTATCATTGGAGTGATGGTCAGGCGATTGTGGCAACAGGCAGTCCATTTTCTGATGTCGAATACAATGGTCATCAATACCGTATTGGGCAAGGAAACAATGTCTTTATTTTCCCTGGGGTTGGGTTGGCATCTATTGTGTCGCAAACAAAAACAATCACCCAAGATATATTTACCACCGCTTCTTATGCATTAGCCGAGTGCGTGAGTGAAGAAGATATTGCTATGGGCTGTATTTACCCTCG
>CAMQXY010000014.1 GCA_947039005.1 uncultured Photobacterium sp. | reverse complement strand
GCATGCTGAGGGCCTACTGATGGAAAATCTAAGCCTGCAGAAATAGAATAGGACTCTTCGACTTGACCATGTTCATCTTGCATTAACGGTGCTTTCATCCCAAAGAAAATACCTAACTTACCATGCTTAAGTGGTGCACCATGCATGTCGGTATCTAAGCCTTTACCAGCGGGCTCAACCCCAATTAACCGCACATCATTTTCTTCGATGAAATCCGCAAACATGCCAATCGCATTAGAACCACCGCCAACACAAGCTATAACCGCATCAGGTAAGCGACCTTCTTTTTCGATAATCTGTACTTTAGTTTCTTCACCAATGATTTTTTGAAACTCACGCACGATGGTTGGGAAGGGATGTGGACCTGCAGCAGTGCCTAATAGATAATGGGCGGTGTCATAACTGGCAGACCAATCACGCATTGCTTCATTACAGGCATCTTTTAAGGTTGCTGAGCCAGAGGTCACAGGAATAACCGTCGCGCCCATTAACTTCATTCTAAATACATTAGGGCTTTGGCGTTCAATGTCTTTCGCCCCCATATAAATACGGCATTTTAGCCCCAGTAACGCACAAGCTAGTGCAGTAGCAACACCATGTTGACCCGCGCCTGTTTCAGCGATAATTTCTTTTTTCCCCATTCGCTGTGCAAGCAATGCTTGGCCTAATACTTGGTTAGTTTTGTGTGCGCCGCCATGAAGTAAGTCTTCGCGCTTAAGATACAGTTTGGTGTTTGTACCTTGAGTTAAATTTTGGCATAACGTTAATGCTGTTGGTCGTCCAGCATAGTCTTTTAATAACGCTATAAACTGTTGCTGAAAGTCGGGATCTTGTTGTGCTTCAATAAAAGCATCTTCGAGTTGATCTAACGCTGGCACCAAAATTTGAGGCACATATTGACCACCAAACTCACCAAAGTAGGCATTCAATTTACTCATAATTATTTATCGTCCTTAATGTGTTTGATTGCCGCAAAGGCTGCTGCTAATTTATGGGGATCTTTTTTACCGGGTGTGCTTTCTACACCTGAGTTTAAATCTAAGCCGCCAAACCCCAGAGAGGCTGCATGATGTACATTGTCTGGGTTTAGCCCACCAGCGAGTAAGCTGTTTAATCTGTTTTCAGGCGTAATTAAAGACCAATCAAAGCAAACCCCTGTCCCACCACTTTTATCTTCAACTTTACTGTCAAACAGATGTTTATCTGCTGGCCATTGGTTGATGTCAGGAACGTTATCGGTAATGGCGTGGGCTTTCCAGATCTGGCAATCAGCAGGCAGTTTTTCGCGTAATTGAGCAATATATTGTGGTGATTCATTACCGTGTAATTGAACGGCGGCAAGTGCTAAATCTGTAGCAGTAGTAATAATGTCTGCGAGTGGGCTATCTTGGAATACCCCCACAAAATCCAGTGGTGCAGAAGCGACGATGGCTGCCGCTTGCTCAATACTGATATAGCGGGGTGATGATGGTACAAAAATCAAACCACCATAAGTTGCACCTTGTTGATAAGCATTATTGGCATCTTCAGTTGACGTTAGGCCACAGACTTTATGTGCGCCAAATAATACTTTTCGAACGGCTAAATCAAGGTTATCAGCTGCCATTAATGAACTACCAATTAAAAAACCATTGGCATAAGGTGACAGTTCACGTACTTGCTGGTGGGTATAAATCCCTGATTCAGAAATAACAATCGTGCCTGCCGGTAAATCGGGAGCAAGTTGCTTAGTTCGATTTAAATCAATACTCAGATCGCGTAAGTTACGGTTATTAATTCCGACGACTTTGGCATTAAGGTTGATAGCACGTGTTAGTTCAGTTTCATTACTGACTTCGGTTAAAATACCTAATTGTAGCGATTCAGCCACAGCGGCAAGCGTTTGGTATTGATGATCATCGAGTACCGACAGCATCAATAAAATGGCATCAGCTTGATAATGACGCGCCAAATACACTTGGTAGCTATCAATCATAAAGTCTTTACACAAGATTGGCTGTTTAACGAGGCTACGTACCTTGGGTAAAAATTCGACATTACCTTGAAAGTATTTCTCATCGGTTAATACCGAGATCGCACTGGCATATTGGTTATAGACCGTTGCAATATAATCTAAGTCGAAATCTTCTCGAATTAATCCTTTTGATGGTGAGGCTTTTTTACATTCAAGAATAAAAGCCAATCGTTGAACGCCATTCTCGGTTGTGTTCGTGAGTGCTTGATAGAAATCACGATCACTTAGGGTTAGTTGATGACGAAAACTGGCGAGTGGCTGAGCTTCTTTACGTGCATCAACCCAGATTTTTTTATCAGCAATAATTTTAGTAAGTACTGTTTCCATTATTAACCTCGGGCTGCCAGTTGTTCTACGAGTTGGTAAGCACTGCCTGAACGCATTGCGGCAATCGCTTGTTGGGTATTTGCTTTAAGATCTTGGTGTCCGAAAAGGCGTAATAAGAGCGCAACATTGACCGCAATTGCGCCTTCCTGAGCAGGTGTCCCTTTACCCGTTAAAATATTTTTAATAATGGCACGATTCTCTTCTGGCTCACCGCCCTGAATGGCTTCTAATGGATAGCTTTTAAGACCAAAGTCAGCGGGAGTAAGGGTGTATTCAGTGATAACACCATCAATGATTTCAGCGACATGGGTTTCCCCATGAATCGCAACTTCATCAAGGCCGCTGCCATGTACTACCGCGGCACGTTTTAATCCCATCGTTGCCAATGTTTCAGCAATCGGGCGAACTAACGCATTATCGTACACACCCATTAATTCAATATTAGGTTTGGCAGGATTAATTAAAGGTCCTAGCACATTGAAAATAGTACGGGTTTTTAATGTTTGACGTACTGGCATCGCATGGCGTACGCCACCGTGGTATTCCGGCGCAAATAGAAAACATACCCCAAGATCATCCAGCGCTTGGCGGGCTGTTTGGGCTGGCATCGCTAAGTTAATACCGAATGTATCGAGTAAATCGGATGATCCTGATTTACTTGAAACCCCGCGATTACCATGTTTTGCGACCTTAACGCCACAAGCTGCTGCAACAAATGCCGCAGTGGTTGAAATATTGATAGTATTCGCACCATCACCCCCCGTACCGACAATATCAGCAAAATCATAATCAGGGCGTGGGAAAGGGTTGGCATTTTCAACCAATGCTTTCGCCGCGCCTGCAATTTCAGCAGGGGTTTCACCTTTTATTTTTAAGGCTGTTAATACCGCTGATAACACAATCGGTTCGACTTCACCATTAATGATGGCATCAAACAGAGTATGGCTTTCTGCTTGGCTCAGTGGTTGTTGGGCGTAGAGTTTATCTGCAAGTATCGAAATGGTAGCGTTCATAATCATCTTCCTTAATGGTTATTGAGGCATTGGTTAGCCGCCGTAATCCAAGCCAGAGTATGAATGAGTAGCTCTGCGCCTTGGGTGGTGAGAATAGATTCAGGGTGAAATTGAAAGCCACAAACCTTGTCGCGTTCATTGATAACCGCCATTACCAATCCGTTTACATCGGCAATCGTTTCAAGCTCAGCTGGCACCTCGGTAGCCACTAACGAGTGATAACGAGCAACCGCTAATGGGTTGGCAAGCTGACCAAAAACCGCATGGTGATTGTGGGTCATCATTGCGGCCTTACCATGAACAATATCACCAGCGCCTGCGACCTTACCGCCATAAGCTTCAACAATGGCTTGATGACCAAGGCAAATCCCAAGTATGGGGGTTTTACCTTTTACACGCTGGATAAGCTCAGGCATGCATCCGGTATCCGCTGGCGCACCAGGACCGGGTGATAACACTAATACCGAGTTGTTATATTCAAGTAATGCTTGTTCAATATGGTGCGCTGATAGGTTATTACGATAAATCGTGACCGGAAACCCAAGGCTGCGAAATTGATCAACAAGGTTATATGTAAACGAATCAAAGTTATCCAGCAGTACAATATGGGGATGATGGTGGTTATTATTGATGCTCATATTGTGATCCTTAACCTTGATGGGTGCTACGAATAGCATTGATAACCGCTTGGGCTTTCGTTGTGGTTTCGTCGGTTTCAGATTGTGGGATTGAGTCATAAACTACACCAGCTCCCGCCTGAACACTGGCAATACCATTTTCAACATAAGCTGAGCGGATCACTATGCAGGTATCCATATCACCATGACCTGTAATATAACCAACCGCACCGCCATAACTGCCACGTCGGCGTTGCTCTACTTCACGAATAAGCTGCATGGCTCTGATTTTAGGTGCGCCCGTTAAAGTGCCCATGTTCATACAAGCTTGATAAGCGTGAAGGGCATCGAGATCTTGGCGTAACTGACCCACGACTCGTGATACTAAATGCATGACATGACTATAGCGGTCGACATGCAATAAATCGGCAACGTGGCGACTGCCTGCTTGGCAAATACGGGCAATATCATTACGGGCTAAATCGACTAACATCATGTGTTCCGCATTTTCTTTGGTGTCACAACGTAGTTCGAGTTCAATACGAGTATCGAGATCTAAATTAATTGAGCCATCACTGTTTTTCCCGCGTTGACGTGTACCTGCAATGGGATAAATTTCAACTTGATTAGATTCAGTGCAATATTTCAACGCACTCTCTGGTGATGCGCCAAATAAGGTAAAATCAGTATCATGCAGATAAAACATGTACGGGCTTGGATTACCTATTTTTAATGCTTTATAAGCGTTAAGCGGTGATGGACACGGTAGGGTAAATTGACGCGAAGGCACGACTTGAAATACATCACCACGAATAACAAATTGTTTAAGTGCTGCCACTGTTTGGCTAAAGTCGTGATCACTAATACTGGTGTGGGGCTCACCTGCCACAATATGTTCAGCTGCGGGTAATGATTGTGGATTCAGACAACGTGTTTTTAGTGCCGCTAAACGTTGCTGAAGCCGATCGTGTGTTTGTGAGTGATTATTGCCGAACAGGGTCGCTTGCAAATGTGCTTGCTGACGTTGGTGATCGATGATCAATAATGTTTCAGCAATATAGAAAATGTAATCAGGGCAGTTATTATCAGTATCAACAGCGGCGAGAGGTTCAAAGTCAGCCACTAAATCATAGGCAAATAACCCACCAATAAATAACGCATCTCGCGGGTGATTATCAGTATCAAAAGCATGTTGAATCAGACGTAATGCGTCAAACGATGAGGTTTGGCGTAAACGACTATCTTCATCTAAAAGCTGATTGTGGTTTGGAAACTGTAACTGTAATCCATTAGCGCAATACGTTGCTTCAATATCAGATTTGAGGTGACTTTTTAGGGCGTGTAATAACTGGTGACCGTTATCGGATTGTGGTTCTAAGACAACATTTTTTCCGCGACAAACTATCCGCACTGCGGCATCAATTAATAATAGACTTTTCAGATCTTGTTTAGAGTCAACCTCAGCTGATTCTAATAACAGATGACAAGGACTATCACCACAAAGTGTAAAATAAACGTCAGTTGGGTCAGCAATATAGGCCACATCGAGAGTGAGTAACTCCAACTGATGCTGAGCCGATGCTGTCGTGTCACAAGGATGAGATCCCGTTAATTCAGTATTCACAGCGTTCTCCCTGCCGTTTGTACAAAATAGCAATCCTGCTTTCATTGTTCGATAGTGGCGTAAACTTAGCATTTGAGCAAGACTGATTATTTACTTTTGCTCATTGTTGTTAACAATGTGTATTCTTATTCATTGGTTATGTCAAATTTATAAGAATCAATGTATTGGGTTATTATATTTGATGGTTTTATGACTGATGATATATTTAAATGATACGTAGCGAGTGTTAGGTTACAGGATGTTACCATATTTCACATTGGCAATAGATACACTTGCTATCAGACACTTATGAATAAAATCGATTGTTGCATGCTAATTTGCTGTAACATAGCGTCATCCTATTTGCCTGTTTCTATATCCTAGGTTCATTGAGGTATATAGCAGTGAATTGGTTTAAACTAGCTTAAGGTAGCAGTTATAAAAATAATAATAACTGCCTTAGTAATTACGTACTAGTAAACTAGTTCACGAAAACAAAGTCAAGAAGTAAAGTTATGTTGTTTGATCTACATTGTCATACTACAGCGTCAGACGGCCGCTTATCGCCGCAAGATCTTGTTCGCCGTGCTGTTGAAAAGCGGGTTGATGTACTGGCAATTACTGACCACGATACAATTGATGGGCTTGCACAAGCCCATGCGGTTATCGAGCAAGAGCAATTACCGATCACATTAATTAATGGTATTGAGATATCAACGGTGTGGCAAAACTTTGATATTCATATCGTTGGGCTTAATATAGATCCTAATCATCCTGAGTTAATTTCATTTATTACCGCCCAAGCCGCACATCGACTTGAACGTGCAAAAGAGATTGGCGCACGATTAGAAAAAAACAAAATGCCCGGTGCTTTTGAAGGCGCTATGGCATTAGCGGGTGATGCGTCGATTACACGAGCGCATTTTGCTCGTTGGTTGGTTGAACAAGGTTACGCAAAAACCATGCAAGCGGTGTTTAAGAAGTTCTTAACTCGTGGAAATCCTGGTTATGTACCACCAAGTTGGTGTTCTATTGCTGATGCTGTCACCGTGATCCACGCTGCTGGTGGAAAAGCTGTTATTGCCCATCCTGGTCGTTATCAAATGACGGCAAAATGGATAAAGCGTTTAATTCAGCACTTTATTGAAGCGGGTGGTGATGGTATTGAAGTTGCTCAACCTCAACAAGCACCGCAAGAACGACGTACCTTTGGGGATTACGCCATCCAATATAATTTACTCGCTTCGCAAGGTTCTGATTTTCATTATCCATCACCATGGACCGAATTAGGCCGTAATTTGTGGTTACCAAAAGATGTGTCGCCGTTGTGGCATGATTGGGCGGTAGAGAAAAAGCGAGTAGAGGTAGAAATAACTACAGAGTTATCTGCCTCGAAGGAGGAAAAATGAGTCAGTTTTTTTATGTTCATCCAGAAACACCCCAAGCTCGATTAATAACTCAAGCAGTTGATATTATTAAAAATGGTGGGGTTGTTGTTTATCCGACAGACTCAGGTTATGCCTTGGGTTGTCAAATGGAAAATAAACAAGCACTTGAGCGGATTTGCCAAATTCGACGTTTAAATGATAAGCATAATTTCACGTTGTTATGTCGTGATTTGTCTGAATTATCTCTTTATACCCGTGTTGATAATATTGCGTTCCGTTTGTTAAGAAATAATACCCCGGGTGCGTACACTTTTATCTTTAAAGGTACTAAAGAAGTACCACGTCGATTGATGAATGCGAAACGTAAAACGATAGGTATTCGTGTACCAGATAACAATATCGCTCTGGCTTTACTTGAAGCATTGGGTGAACCTATGATGTCGACCAGTTTAATTTTACCGGGCAAAGAAACCACAGAGGCAGATCCTGATGAAATTAGAGATCAGTTAGAGCATGCTGTTGATTTGATTATGCATGGTGGCTATTTGAGTGAGCAACCAACGACAGTTATTGATTTTAGTGATGGTAATATTGATATTGTACGTGTTGGTGCTGGTGATATCACACCGTTCCAATAAAACAGTTTGGTTTGTACCGTGATTATATTGTGATAATAAGCTGATTTATTAACGTATCACATTGTTAATTATAGGTTTTATTTATCGCTATTTTTATGGTAAATAACCGATATATTTGCGATAATAATCGACTACATATCTAATATGATAGATTGTTGATTATCATGTTAGAATCCAAATTATTGCTATTCTCATCAATCACCATGTCATTTTTTTTCAGGCAAATATTGCTATTAGAATGTATAACGGGTGTTTTTTTGATGTGAATTTCGACGCCTGTGAAGGCGACAAAGGTTTGTTTACAATGAGTGAAAAATTACAAAAAGTACTAGCACGTGCTGGTCAAGGTTCACGTCGTGAAATCGAATTAATGATCCAAAACGGCCGTGTTAGCGTTGATGGTGTTGTTGCTACACTTGGTGATCGTATTGAAGATCTTAGTGTTAATGTTCGCATTGATGGTCACAACATTACATTAATTTCGTCAGATGAAGAAATCTGTCGCATTTTGGCTTATAACAAGCCGGAAGGTGAGTTATGTACTCGTCATGATCCTGAAGGTCGTCGTACTGTTTTCGATCGTCTACCTCGTCTAACAACAGGCCGTTGGGTTTCTGTTGGTCGTCTAGATGCGAATACATCAGGTCTGTTACTTTTCACCACTGATGGTGAATTGGCGAACCGTTTAATGCACCCAAGCCGTACTGTTGAACGTGAGTACATGGTACGTGTGTTTGGTGAAGTAAACGAGCAGATGATAAAAAATGTCGTTAAAGGTGTTGAGCTAGAAGATGGCATGGCACGCTTTGAAGATGTTGTTTATTCTGGCGGTGAAGGTATGAATCATACTTTCTACGTTATGATCACTGAAGGACGTAACCGTGAAGTACGTCGTTTATGGGATTCACAAGGCGTAACTGTTAGTCGTCTGAAACGTGTTCGTTACGGTGATGTTTACTTAACGAAAGACATGCCTCGTGGTGGTTGGAGCGAGCTTGACTTAAATGCAGTGAATGAGTTGCGTACAACGGTAGAATTGCCACCTGAAACTGAAACTGTATTAACAGTTGAAGGTCAGAAGCGTAAAAAAGGTATTCGTCAAATTCGTCGTGCTGTTCGTCGTCATGAAGAGCGTGTTGAAACAACGGGTACTGGTGGTCGTCGCGGTCGTAATAATGATCGTCGTGCACCATCAAGTTCAAGCCGTAATGCTGAAGTTGATTCACAGCAACAAGAGCAACGTGGTGGTCGTGGTCGCACTAAACCTGCACCAACAGCTCGTGATAATGCTAAGCCGCGTTCAGATCGCGCTCAAGGCAAACCTGTACACATAGCGGGTAAGCCAAAAGATGATGCGAAGAAGCCTTATAATTCATCAGATAAGCCACAAAGTTCATCTGATAAGCGTAAGCCTTCAGGTAATGGGGCAAATCGTCGTAACCCATTAGCGAATAAGCCACAAAAACCTCAAAAGCCACGTACACGTCAGTAATGTGTAAACACTGCTAACGGATGTAATAGCGCTATTAATATTAGAAAGCCGACAGCGATGTCGGCTTTTTTTATCGCTATTATTTATTGATTACAGTACTGATTAATTATTCTTCTTCGCAACTGATTCCGGGTTTACGGTGTGGTTGGGCATCAATACATTGCCCTGATACATCACGGCTTTCAGGTCCCATTAAATATAAGTAAAGCGGCATAATATCTTGTGGTGTTTTCAATAAACGGGCATCTTCCGCCGGAAAAGCTTGTGCACGCATTCCTGTACGAGTGCCGCCTGGATTGATAGCATTTACATTAACGGTAGTATTACTGAGTTCGTCTGCCAGCACTTGCATCATGCCTTCGGTGGCAAATTTAGAAATAGCATACGTGCCCCAAAAAGCACGACCACTGTGACCAACCGTTGATGAGGTAAAGATAATGCGCCCATCGGGTGATTGTTTGATTAATGGCAGAATAGCTTGAGTCAGTAATAGTTGCGCTTTTACGTTTACTTGCATTACATCATCAAAAATAGCTTCTTCAATATGGTCAATGGGACTCAATGCGCCTAATAAACCGGCATTGTGTAATACGCCATCTAAACGCCCAAATTGTTGCTTAATAGTCTCCACCATATCGAGATAATGCTGTTTAGTTGCTCCCATTAAATCTAACGGTACAATCGCAGGTTGCTTACCACCATGTTTTTCTATTTGATCATAAACAGCTTCAAGTTTGGCAACTGTTCTACCTAATAAAATAACGGTAGCACCATGAGCAGCATAGTGGATTGCCGCTTCTCGACCGATTCCATCACCAGCCCCTGTAACTAATATCACCCGATCTTTTAAATTGTTCGCAGCAATTTGATAATCCACAGTAGCTTCCTTTTAAATAATGTCTTTTTGTTGTTATTTGACTGTTTTTTCGTCGAAGAACGCATCAAGTCTTGAGCTTAGCTGTAATATCGATTACTACTAAAACATATCAGAATTTACACTCTGAGAGAATGTACTTTTATTTGAAAATCGTGATGGTGAGCTTGATTTATTATCGTGATAAATTGAAGTAATAGCGGCGATAGTGATTACACAGTTACAATAACTTATGGCACATTTTCTTGCCTAATTGAGGATTTAATATTGGAATTTTTGTTTGAGTATGGTTTGTTTTTCGCCAAAATAGCAACAGTTGTGATTGCGATTGTTGGTGTATTGGTATTAGCTAAAGCCTTAAATGGTCGTCATGGATCACAAAAAGGTGAGCTAGAAGTTATCGATTTAACTGAGCAGTATAAAGATACTGTCGATCAGTTAGAGTTACATTTATTTGATAAAGCATTATTAAAAGCACGTGATAAAGCAGAGAAAAAATCAGATAAAGAACATGATAAAGCTCGTCAAAATGAAATTAAACAAGCTGTAAAAAATGGCAATTTAACCATAGCCCGTGATCCACGTTTATTCGTGATTGATTTTCATGGCAGTATTGATGCGCGTGAAGTGTCATCATTACGCCAAGAAATTAGTGCGATTTTAGCGATTGCGATTGAAGGTGATGAAGTGTTACTGCGTTTAGAAACTGGCGGCGGCATGGTGCATGCTTACGGTTTAGCATCTTCACAGCTTGATCGTTTAAAAGCGGCAGGTATTACACTAACGATTGCCGTTGATAAAGTTGCAGCAAGTGGCGGTTATATGATGGCATGTGTTGCGGATAAAATTGTATCAGCGCCGTTTGCTATTGTGGGCTCAATTGGTGTTATTGCACAACTGCCGAACTTCAGTAAGGTATTGAAGAAAAACGATATTGAGTTTGAACAAATTACCGCAGGTGAGTTTAAACGTACATTAACCATGTTCGGTGAAAATTCAGATAAAGCCCGCGAAAAATTCAAAGAAGAGATTGAAGAAACGCACGGTTTATTTAAGCAGTTTATTGCTGTTCACCGCCCAGATCTTGATCTTAATAAAGTCGCAACAGGGGAGCATTGGTTTGGTCAGCAAGCACTTGAGTTAGGCTTAGTTGATCAGATTAGCACCAGTGATGATTTGATTACCGAAGCGTGTAAATCGCGTGAAGTGCTACAAGTTAAATATGTGCGTCGCAAGAAGTTGATTGAGAAACTATCAGGTGCATCAAGTGAAGCGGCTGATACATTATTAATGAAGTGGGTTGCACGTGGTCAGCGTCCCTTCATGTAAGCTTATTAGGTGATTTTTCATTGAGAAAACCCGCAGTTATTGCGGGTTTTTTTTAGATTTAAACAAGCAGTGAATTTAGAGTAAATTCTGGTGATAATTTATGAGCTAGGAATTTAAACATATTAAAAACCGCTGTAGTTTTAGCTGTTGGTAGGCCTTCATCATCAAGAAAATATTCGCCTTTGAAGATCAGTACGCCGTCTTTTTCTATTACAGATGTTGCGCGCATACCTTCAACATAATCTTTATGATCTTGAATGATTTGGTTAGCGATCATTAACAGCTCATTGATTGAAA
Source organism: uncultured Photobacterium sp. (assembly GCA_947039005.1). Lineage (GTDB taxonomy): Bacteria > Pseudomonadota > Gammaproteobacteria > Enterobacterales > Vibrionaceae > Photobacterium. Next base: position 33,507 of record CAMQXY010000014.1, on the reverse strand, counting down.
TTTCAGCTTTATTAGCCATGATTAATACTCGTTGATAGTGAAATAATCATAGTCTAAGTAAGTTGGTGTCAGAAAACAAATAACAGTATTGTTAATTGGTTAATATTTATTCAGATATATATGCTGATGATATTAAAAAAAATCAATAGTGTGACTAAATGCAAAAAAAATTAATAAAGCTAATCGAATAATAAGATATAGATGATATTGATGATGCGGTTTTATGTTATTACAGGTACTAGAAATCATCAAAGTGATTGTCCTATAAGGTAAATTATGACTTTATAACCTTGATTATCAGTGCGTTGTAAAGGTATTAAACGAAGCTTAAACTATATTTACAAATTAATAACAAGTGCGGAAGGTACAACCAAATAGACGAAATAAATTAAAAAGCAGTTGACCTTCTTGTTTTCTAGCCCAATATGTAAAGAGTATTTTACGTAAATTAAGTGCAATAATTCATTGCAAATATGTATCATTATCAAATTGGAACTCATCATATTAATTCACTGCTCTTAGGTTTTTCGATTAGTGACTTAATGAGATTGGTCGAATGTTGTGGCGCTAATGATTAGCTAAGCAGTTATTTATATTTTTAGAATTAGCGAGCACGAGGACGTAATAGGGTCATTATGGGTAAATCTCTCGTTATCGTGGAGTCCCCTGCCAAGGCGAAAACAATCAATAAGTACTTGGGTAAGGATTTCATTGTAAAATCAAGCGTTGGTCACGTACGTGATTTACCAACGGGCGCCCGAAGTGGCGGTAAAAAAGCTGTAGCAACATCGACTAAAGGGTTGAGTGTTGAAGAAAAAGCAACGATTAAACAGAAGAAAGATCGTAAAGCGCTAATCAGCAAAATGGGTGTTGATCCCTATGATGATTGGAATGCGCATTATGAAATACTTCCGGGTAAAGAAAAAGTTGTTAGTGAATTACAAAAATTAGCAGAAGATGCTGATTTTATTTATCTCGCAACGGATTTAGACCGCGAAGGAGAAGCCATTGCGTGGCACCTTCGTGAGATCATCGGCGGCGATGAGTCACGCTATAAACGCGTTGTTTTTAACGAAATAACTAAAAATGCGATTCAACAAGCGTTTGAACAACCTGGTGAATTGAATATTGATGGTGTGAATGCTCAACAAACGCGTCGATTCCTCGACCGTGTTGTGGGTTTCATGGTATCACCACTATTGTGGAAAAAGGTTGCACGTGGTCTATCGGCTGGTCGTGTACAATCGGTGGCAGTTAAGCTGATTGTTGAGCGTGAGCATGAAATTAACGCGTTTGATCCTGAAGAGTTCTGGGATATTCATGCTGATACCTTAACCGTAGGCAAAGATGCTTTACGATTAATGGTGGCGCAGCAGGCGGGTAAAGCATTCCGCCCGGTGAATAAAGTCGATGCGATGGCTGCCAATACGTTACTTGAAAAAGCAGCGTATGAAGTGATTGAGCGTGAAGATCGCCCAACAAGCAGTAAGCCATCAGCACCTTATATCACCTCGACATTACAGCAAGCAGCAAGTACACGCCTTGGTTACGGTGTTAAACGTACCATGGGACTTGCACAGCGTCTGTATGAAGCTGGTTATATTACTTACATGCGTACCGACTCAACTAACCTTTCAAAAGAGGCCGTTGAGGCAGCACGTGAGTTTATTGGTAACGAGTACGGTAATGAGTATTTACCTGAAAATGCCAATGTTTATGGTAGCAAGAAAAACGCCCAAGAAGCGCACGAAGCGATTCGTCCTTCAAGCGTTGAAGTAAAAGCTGAAAATTTAGAAGGTATGGATCAAGATGCCGTTAAGTTGTATGACTTAATTTGGCGTCAATTTGTGTCTTGTCAGATGATGCCTGCAAAATATGACTCAAGTACGATTAACGTTAAAGCTGGTGAGTTCTTGCTGAAAGCGAAAGGTCGTACATTGCGTTTTGCGGGTTGGACATTAGTACAGCGTCCATCAGGTAAAAATGAAGATACAACATTACCTGAAGTGAATGTGGGTGATGTGCTGAAGTTAGAGCAACTTGAGCCTAAACAACACTTCACTAAGCCGCCAGCACGCTTTACAGAAGCGGCATTGGTTAAAGAACTTGAAAAGCGTGGCATTGGTCGTCCATCAACGTATGCGTCGATTATTTCAACCATTCAAGATCGTGGTTATGTGCGTGTTGATCAACGTCGTTTCTATGCAGAAAAGATGGGTGAGATTGTTTCTGACCGTCTTGATAACAGTTTTCCTGATTTGATGGATTTTGACTTTACTGCCCGTATGGAAGGTAATCTCGATAAAATCGCTGAAGGTGAGAAAAACTGGAAGAAAGTACTTGATGAATTCTTCTCTGATTTTACGGCTGAGCTTGAAAAAGCAGAGCTAGATGAATCAGAAGGCGGCATGCAGCCTAATAATATAGTGCTGACAGACATTCAATGTCCAACATGTTCTCGTCCTATGGGTATTCGTACTGCATCAACAGGGGTATTCCTTGGTTGTTCAGGTTATGCGCTACCTCCTAAAGAGCGTTGCAAAACAACAATCAATTTAGGCAGTGAAGACGGCATTGTGAATGTGCTGGAAGAAGACGTTGAAACTGCGGCGTTGCGTGCTAAAAAGCGTTGTCCTATTTGTAATACGGCAATGGATGCTTACCTTATTGATCAAGATCGTAAACTGCACGTTTGTGGTAATAACCCAAGCTGTGATGGTTACATTGTTGAAAAGGGTGAGTTTAAGCTTAAAGGCTATGAAGGCCCGTTGATTGAATGCGACAAGTGCGGTTCTGATATGGAACTGAAGAACGGTCGTTTTGGTAAGTACATGGGGTGTACTAACGAAGAGTGTAAGAACACCCGTAAGATTCTAAAGAATGGCGAAGTTGCGCCACCAAAAGAAGATCCTGTACATTTACCAGAAATTCCATGTACACAAGACACCAACGCGTACTTCGTTTTACGTGATGGTGCGTCTGGTTTGTTCATGGCAGCGAGCACCTTCCCTAAATCACGTGAAACACGTGCACCGTTAGTGGAAGAACTCGTACGCTTTAAAGAACGTTTATCACCTAAGTTCTTATACTTAACCGATGCGCCTGTTGCTGACCCTGATGGTTTACCAGCAGTGATTCGTTTTTCTCGTAAAACTAAAGAGAATTACGTGCGCTCAGAAGTAGACGGTAAGCCAACTGGCTGGACGGGTCTATTTGTGGACGGTAAGTGGGAAATTACTGATAAGCGTAAAAAGCCTAAAAAAGAAAAATCAGCAGAAGAAGAGTAATTAATTATTCTTTTGCATTAAAAAACCGCCAAATTTGGCGGTTTTTTTGTTGGTGCCAATACTCAATATTATGACTTTAAACACCAGCAATAGTGGTGACAGGAATACCACTGTGAAAACGAAAAGTATCATCAGGTGCCATAATTAATTCAGCTTCTTTGCTACCAATAGCACGAATACGATCAGCAATGTTTGTTCCTGCAATTTTTTCAGCAAGTGTCAGGTAGTCTTGATAATGACGTGCTTCTGAACGTAATAATGAAATATAGAATTTCTTCAGCTCTGGATCTAAATAAGGGGCAAGTTTGGCGAATCGCTCACAAGAACGTGCTTCTATATATGCGCCGACAATCAGTTTGTCAATTAACGTGGCGGGTTCATGAGTACGTACTGCTTTCATTAATCCTTTTGCATAACGACCAGCATGGAGGTTGCTATAAGGGATATTGCGTTTATCCATGATCTCTAACACTTGCTCAAAGTGATGGAATTCTTCTTTAATTAATCGCACCATCTTATCGATCAGTTCTTGCCCATGAGCAAAATCACCGCGTGGTGTTAAGGGGGCTAACAGCCCATTTTTTTTACTATGGAAATCAGTCGTTGAACGGGTATGGCCACCATAAACAAAATCTTCATATGGTTTTGCCCATGCCATTAGTGCAGCGCCACTCTGTTTATCTACCGCGTATTTACGCACCATAAACATCGCAGTCTGACTTGCTTTTAATTCACAATTACAATGATCAACCAATAATGGGATCAGATTGTCAGGTTTGATGGCTTCATCAATCCAACTATCAGGGGTTTCACATTGAAGAAATTGGTTAATAGGTTTAAGTAATTCATTAACCATATGTTGAGTGTTATCCATAATACATATCTTTTTATTGTTATTGAAGGCGTAAAAAAGGCCGCTATCGCGACCTTTATCGTTGAGCTATTTTAAGGCAAAGAGAATTAAATCACCATTTTCGCTTAGGTTGAAATAGTACATCTAATTCATCATTATCTTTATCAAGTAATTGTTGACGTTCTTGTTCACTGCTGACGCTCATATTATTATCAATTTCATTGAGCATATATTGTAATTTTTGTTGTGCTTTAGTTGCATAGGTATCGTTACGCGATGATAAAACATCAATACCTTTCTTTAGTAATTGTTTAGCAGTGCCAAATTGACGTTTTAAGCGCGCATCGTTAGCACGTTTAACGACATTCTCAATATTGATTCTTAATTGCATGTTATCTAAGCGTGTATTTTCAAGCACGTAGGCTTGAGTCGCAATACGACCTTTACCGTGCTCTCCTTTCATTACACTTTTTAAACGTTTAACCAGTTGCAGCATACCGATAGCTTGCCTATCAGAATTAGGTACTTGAAAAGGTACAATATTGGTTTGATCAAAATGTGCTTCTAGGTGCGCTAATTGCTCACTGACATGATGAATACGTTGTTTCAATGAGCGATCTTTTGCATCGACTTCAGCAATAGTTTCAAGTGCATAAAGAATACGTTTATTAAGACAAACTAATAATTCTTTACTATAAGGTAAGTGACTAGCATTACTGATGAGCTCTTCTGTAGCGTCAATGATTGCGACTTGCTTGGCTAATTCTTGCTGTTTAGCACTTTCTAGCCGTTGACGGTATTGAATGATTACGCTGTAACCAATAATTAAAATTAGCAGAAGACTGATTAAGCCAATAACGAGAGGGATACTCATAAAGTGTGTCTATCTTCCATGATTGATGTATGACTAAGGAAGATACACTATCTCGTTGTTTGGTGGTAGTTTGTTAGTAAAAAATGCTAACTAAATAACGACATAGAGAAATATATGGTTTTTTAAATTAAATGCTTTGTTTTTATGCTGGATTTACTTCAATATGCAGAATTACAACGTAAATAGACAGCTATTTGACGGTAATTAAAAAGATTTGTGACGTAAATTTTTAGCTGAAACACATTATTATGTATTTATCCTCTAGTATATCTATTCAATATGCGTAATAACTCATATATTGTGATGTGTTTTAATATTGCTTATGCCTATTTGATGATGAAATAGTATTTTTATGATTAAAAGTAAATAAATACTATGAAACAAGGCTAATTCAATATATAAAATATTTATTACATGGTTGCACGATCATACTTTGATATAAAAATCAGTTAAAGATTTTATGACTAAGTGTGAAAGGTAACGGATTATTGATTGGGCGAGACCATGAAATTACAACAATTGCGTTATATCGTTGAGGTCGTAAATAATAACCTTAATGTTTCATCAACGGCAGAGAGTTTATATACCTCTCAACCGGGCATTAGTAAGCAAGTACGTTTATTGGAAGATGAATTAGGTATTCAGATTTTTGAACGTAGTGGTAAACATTTAACTAAAGTTACTTCCGCGGGTGAAGAAATTGTACGAATTTCCCGTGATATTTTATCACGCGTTGAAAGTATTAAAGCGGTTGCGAGTGAACATACTCATCCTGAAATGGGTACGTTGAATATTGCCACGACCCATACACAAGCACGTTATGCGTTACCGCATGTTATTCAAGGTTTTACACATCGATTCCCTAAAGTCTCGTTACATATGCATCAAGGTACTCCTGCGCAAATTGCTGATGCTGTAGGTAAAGGTAATTCTGATTTTGCTATTGCCACAGAAGCACTGCATTTATATCAAGATATGATTATGTTGCCTTGTTATTATTGGAATCGTTCGATTGTGGTACGTAAAGATCATCCTCTTGCTTCCAAGAAAAATATTACTATTCACGATTTAGCCGCTTATTCATTAGTTACTTATGTGTTTGGCTTTACCGGGCGTTCTGAACTTGATAATGCTTTTAATCGTTCAGGATTAACACCTAGAATTGTGTTTACCGCAACGGATGCTGATGTTATTAAAACCTATGTACGTTTAGGTATTGGCGTGGGTGTTATTGCAAGTATGGCAATGGATCCTGATGCTGATCATGATTTGGTTGCGCTTGATGCCAGTCATATTTTTGCATCTAGTACGACCATGATTGGCTTTAAAAAAGGCACTTTCTTACGTACTTATATGTATGATTTTATGGAACGTTTTGCACCTCATCTTACCCGTAATGTGGTAGATCAAGCTATTGCATTAAAAAATGCGGCAGAAATAAACAACATGTTTGAATCAATAGATTTACCAGTTAGATAACCTAAGATGTTGCCGTTAAAATGATAGAGATCGCTAGTGATAGCGATTTTTTTATTTGGTTAATGTCTCAAAGGTAAGCTTGGTATACACTAGCCCCCAAATTTTTGGTGGGTAAATGGTTGTTTATGTCTAACTACGTTGAGCTTTTTTATCGTATTGATACATTATTGGTAAAAAATCGTCAATTTTGGCAGTTTATGCCTTTTGCTGAACGTGGCTATGTTTGGCACCAAAACTCACCATTTTGCGAATGGTTAATGACCGTAGATGACAGCCAATTGCAGCTGTTAAGTCATGATATCAACGCATTAACAGCAGCATTAAAGCCATGGATTGAAGATGCTGAACGGTTAACTCAGCTTACAACAAAAATAATGCCTTTAGCGCGTACTGAAAGATCGGTTCCACAAGGTTTTGATAGTGGGATCCCCGGACGGAAATGGCAACAAATTATCGCCTTTAATGAGGTCTTACCGCCGTTAGGGTTACCATGGTTAGAATGGTGTGCGGGCAAGGGGTATCTTGGGCGTGTATTGGCGATATCACATCAACAGCCAGTCACTAGCCTTGAGTGGCAACAGCAATTATGTATCGACGGTGAGCAAGCCGCTAAGCAATTACAATTGAACATTAATTTTGTTCATGCCGATGCATTTAGTGCCGATAGTGATAATGCGATTGCAGCGAATCAACATGCCGTTGCGTTACATGCCTGCGGTGATCTGCATGTGTCATTATTACAGCGAGTTGTCGCTAACAAAGGGGCGGCAGTCAGTATTTCACCGTGCTGTTATCATTTAATCCGTCAGTCACACTATCAAGCGATGTCTGCTGTTGCGAAAACGAGCGTATTAGTATTATCTAAACATGATTTACGACTGCCGTTGCAAGAAACAGTCACCGCTGGTAATCGGGTAAGACAATTACGGTTTGTGGAAATTAGCTTTCGTTTAGGGTTTGATTTATTACAACGCGAGTTAAACCAAACTGAGTCTTACCTTTCGGTTCCCAATGTACAAAAAGCGTTATTAACGCAAGGTTTTGAAGCGTTTTGTCAGTGGGCGGCATCCAAAAAGGGTATTGATTTACCGGATAATATTGATTTTGAGATGTGGCAACGTCAAGGTGAACAGCGATTTGCCATTACTGAGAGAATGGAACTTGTTCGACAATTATTTCGACGACCACTTGAAATTTGGTTAGCACTTGATCGTGCTTGTTTTCTTGAAGAACAGGGTTATGAGGTGATGGTGGGTACTTTTTGTAATAAGCCCATAACTCCTCGTAATTTATTGATCCATGCTGAGCGGCGTCATACTATAAACTAAGATTTAGAAACCCCTATCAATAATGATAGGGGATTTATTAGGCTGATAGCAGTGCAGTTTTCTCTGTTACTTTGGTGTGAAAATATTTTTGTTCGAGTTCATGAACGGGCATAGGTTTACTAAAGAAATAGCCTTGACAATAATCAAAACCACATTGAATGATATAATCAAGTTGTGCTTGTTTTTCAACACCTTCAGCAACAATCTTTAAGTTCAATTTATCGCATATAGCTTTAGTTGCCTCAATAATAACTTTGCTACTTGTGTGTTCTCCACGTACAAAACTTTGATCAAGCTTAACGGTACTAATTGGTAACTCATGTAATTGTGACAATGAAGAATAACCAGTACCAAAATCATCTAAATAAAGCTCAATTCCCATTGCCGCTAAGGCATCTAAACAGGGTTTAGTTTCACAATAATCTTGTAGCATGGCTGATTCAGTTATTTCTAATGCAAGTTGAGATGGATTGATATTATATTGGTTTATAATCTGCTGAATAGTGTCGGCTAAATTAGGCTGTAATTGTGCTCGTGATAAATTAATGCTGATAATAAAAGATTTTTTATAATGTTGAGTCCAATATGCCAGTTGTTGGCAAGCATGATGTAAAACCCATAATCCGAGTGGCACAATTTGGCCCGTTTCTTCAGCTAATGGAATAAATTCAGCGGGTGAAACTTGGCCTAATGATTCATCATGCCAGCGTATCAATGCTTCAAAACCTTTTACTTGCTGATTTTCTAAATTAATTATTGGTTGATAATATAATTCGAAATCATGATTTTCTAATGCTTGTGATAAATGGTGACGTAAGGTCATTTTACGATATAGCGCATCAGCCATTTCTTGTAAAAAAGGATAATAACAATTACGTCCACGTTGTTTGGCGCGGTGCATCGCCATGTCTGCTTGGGTTACTAGCGTATCAAAATTATTAGCATCGTCGGGGTAACTTGAGGTGCCGATACTGCAACTAATCGATAATTCGCCAATATCTTTAATATGAAAAGGTCGATTGAGTGTTTCTATTATTTGATTCGCAAAATTAGCGATAGTGGTATAATTTCGTTTTTCTATTTGAATAATAAATTCATCTCCTCCAAAACGTGCAACTAAACCTCTATCTTTGACGACATTTAATAATCGTATTGCCACTGCACGTAGTAATTTATCACCAGCAGCATGACCATAAGAATCATTAACGAGCTTGAAACCATCAAGGTCAAGAAATAGTAAATTATAATGTGAGAGGTGATGATGGCTGGCTTTTAATGCTGCGGAGATACCACGCCGATTCATTAATCCAGTAAGAAAATCATGTTCAGCATTGTATTTTTCTTTGTTGAGTTTTTCTTTATCTTTGGTGATATTGACTAATTGTAATAACAGTTGTGAATTATCATTTAACCATTTAGCTTCAATATCAAACCAATGATGACGTTGACCTGTCCAACATAAGCGATTGCATTTGAAATGATTGTTTTTCTTGGCATCTTCTAACCATTGTAGTGAAAGGTTAGTGTCACCAGTGAACTCAGAAAGATCGATTAAATGATCCCCATAATTGTTTGAAAAAGCATTATTGGCACTGATGAAGTTACCATCACTCGCAAAGAGGAGTGCTAAATTTGAGCAGTCAGAGAAAGCGAGATCACGGCGTAAAGAAGACTCATCGGCAATGACTTCAATAAGCATGGCTATGCGACCATCATCAAGGGGGATCTCTGAAAATAAACAGAGCATATTTTTGGTGATTTTTTTGGGATTGAAATGCCACCAAGTTTTAATGACTTTGTTTAATTTAATAGTTTGTTGGTATTCTATTAATGTCGCAATTGTTGCGGCTGACATATCTTGACTAAAATCACGGTTTAAGAGTTCTTCAATAGATACAGCTCCCCATAAGCGTAGTGATTTATCATTTGCCCACAGGATTTTTTTATTATCTACATCAAATACCCATATTGGATTTTGAAGATAATGTAGAGGTGAGAATGGATCCATCTCTGACTTCTTTCTTTTTATTCTGCTATTAATACTTAAAATAATAACTGAAATAAGAACGGTAAAATATACCTTTATAATAACTGCGTGATATTAGTTCATTCTTTCATATAGCGTGGGTGGATAATTGTGTGTTTTTGTTAGACAGTTAAAAAATAATCAAAGGAAATGGATTCACCGTTGATAGAGACATCAACGGTGCGAGGGGGATATTTCTTAAAAATTTAACTAGGTAGCTTGAACCTTATTCATAACAACGGACGAATGTTGCGTTCGTTGCAGATTTAATCAAGAGTAGGTATTACTCTAATCATTTGTAATAACTGGGCTGTAATAATAACGACTCCAACGATAGTCACTAAAAATAAAGCAAAGGATCCACCTTTTACAACATAGTCAGATCTGTTTGGCATTGATTGTTGTGCTTTACGTTGTGCTCTAACCATGGCAACGGGTAAGAAGATAGCTAAAATAACTAATGAAATAGCAGCGTAACCTAATGCCATAATAAACCCTTGAGGGTAAAATATAGCAAAGGCAAGCGGTGGTAAAAATGTGATTAACGCCGTTTGTCCACGACCAGCAAAGTGATTACTACGATTAAGGGTATCTGCTAGAAAATCAAACAGCCCTAAGCTTACACCAAGGAATGATGTTGCTAATGCGAGATCTGCAAAGATAGACACCGATTGGCCTACCATTGGGTTATGAAGTAATTGGCTTAAACTACCAATAAATGCCCCAAGAGTACTATTTGCCATTAATTGTGGTTGGCTCATTATCCCTTGACTCGCCAGTTGCCATAAAATGTAGACCATTAATGGTAATGCAGAGCCAAAGATCATGATTTTTTTCAGTGCCTTGATATCAATACCAATGTAACGGACAATCGATGGAATACTACCGTGAAAACCAAAAGAGGTAAAAATAACAGGTAAAGCTGAAAGAATTAATCCTTTCTCAATTGGCATTTCGACGAGGTGCTGTCCTTGAACGTGTGGTAACAGTAACCCGAGCATAATAGCAAGAGCCACGACTTTTGCAGTGAAAAGAATACGGTTAACCATATCAACACTGTGTGTTCCTACTGATACAACACAGGCAATCGCAACGGTAAAAATGACAGCGCCAATTTGTGGGGCAACAGGAGTGCCTGTCCATGTGGATATTTTTTCGCTTAATTGACTACCACCACCCGCAATGTAGGCCGCACATAATGCGTAGAATAAAAAGAACATAGCCAATGTTGCGATGACTTGACCTTTACGACCTAATAACTCGTGTGCCAATGTATTGAGTGTCGCTGAAGCATCTGCATGTTGATGGACTTCTAACATCAATAATGCGGTGTAGGTCATTAGTGCCCACATACCAATCATGATAATTGTAGCGGTAGTGAATCCTAATCCTGCGGATGCAAGAGGAAGAGCTAGCATACCTGCACCAATCGTGGTGCCAGCAATGATCAGCATACTGCCGAATGTTTTATTTAAAGACATGATTATGTCGCTCCCTAGAGGATAAAAATGTAACTTGGGAGGGGGTATAAATACACCTGTGGTCGCTCCCTATATATAAAGCAGGCCACAATGGCATAATCGAGATGAAGTGTTTTAAAATGTTTACACCTAGATTGAGCCACTGTGGCTATCGATAGGCAGTGTTCTGATGGATGTTTTGCACATTTACTCTCTTTAAGCTAGATATAATAACAAATTAACGATATTTTGATGTCGCTGTTAGCCGCTACATTAGCGACAGAGTTTGTGACTGTCAACTTATCTTTATTGTGTAAAATTTTATTTACACTTGTTGTTGGTGAGTAAAAAGAAAATCAATAATAAAGACGATGCATAATATTCTGTCCATGGTTTCATGTTCGGCATAAACTGTAATCAATTCGTATATTTTATAGGGAATAACAACCATGCTCAGTGTAGTGATGATCAGTACGGGTGAAGAAGTGCTGTATGGCGATATTACAGATACTAATGCTGCATGGTTATCAGCTCAGTTTTTTGAACAAGGCTTTGCGATGACACGCCGAGTGACGGTGGGCGATAACTATGAAGCATTAGCTAAAGAAATTGAAATGTGCAGTTTAAGTGCGGATATTGTGATTGTGAATGGTGGTTTAGGACCAACATCCGATGATCTTACTGCGGCGTCTGCTGCAATGGCAGCCAATGTTGGTCTTGAGCAATCAGATGCTTGGGTTGATGAAATGACGGCGAAATATCAGAGGGTTGGTCGAGTTATGCCTGCAGCTAACCTTAAGCAAGCAATGCTGCCTGAAGGTGCAGAACTTATTGATAATCCTGTTGGTACTGCCTGTGGGTTTATGATGCAGTTAAACCGTGCGTGGTTATTTTTCACGCCCGGTGTACCAAGTGAATTTAAAGTCATGGTGAAGGATCAAATATTACCGCGCTTACAGACGATGTTTAATGTAATGGACAGTAAAGTTTGCCACCGTCTTTATACTTATGGTTTATCTGAATCGGGTATTAGTGATCTGTTTCAATCATTAGTCCTGCCAGAGGGCTGTAGCTTAGGTTATCGCTCATCGTTGCCTTTTATTGAAATAAAGTTATTTGCACCTCAAGATGATCATCAAGCGATAGTGTTATTATCAAAAATGACTGAATTACTGGGTGATAATATTGTTGGTGAGGGCTGTGATTTATTAAATACGATTGCGAACTTATTACCCAAGGATGCCACACTCGCATTATCAGAACAAAGCACCGGTGGGTTTGCCATTAATTGGTTACAAGATGTGTCATCATTAAGTGCAAGATTAGCGGTGAGTGAAGTTATGGCAGATAAGGTCGATGAGAATGCTTGTGCTGACGAATTAGCGACTTTAATTGCATTACGTGCACAGCGATTGCACTTACATGCACCAGCAACTTATACCTTAACAACCGGACCATCATTAACTGATAATGGATTTATGTTAGGACTGACAACCCCTGATGGTTGTTGGTGTCAGCAGTTAACGTTTAAACGTCAATATAACAATTATGATCGCCGATGGATTATATCAACCGTACTTTTTGATATGTTACGTCGTTATTTACAAACCAAAGATGTGTTTGGTTATTATGAAGCTTTAGATCGTGTTGTAAGTGAGCGTTTATAGCCTGTAATCATGATAATAATGTGATTTATCTCTGCCAAATTTGTTATTTTGAATGCTGTATTATTACATCAATAAATGATAGCATTAAATATAAGTTAGTTGCTAATCATGGTATGTACTATTAAGGCTGCTGTTGTAATAATGATGAATTACTCAAAATAAGTAGAGTAATTTATTCAAATAAGCATACGTAAATTTAAGGAAAAATGATGGCTTTTAAATTGAAAAAATTAGTAGTAGCAACATCCGTTATATTATCGGCATTAATGCTACAAGCATGTAATGATAAGGAAGCGACTGTAAGTGCTCCTCAACAGCCAGCTGCGGTTGTTAAAGTAGAGAAAGCCGATATGAAACCATTAGATATCAGTGTTATTTATTTAGATCGCCGTATGCTACCACCTGGTGCGGTCTTGAATGTTACTCTTGAAGATGTATCACTTGCAGATGCGCCATCAGTAACATTAAGTACTGAATCAATGGATATTGCGGGTTCACCACCTTATCCTGTTACGTTGAACTATGATGCTAATAAAGTAAAAGCTAATCACCGTTATAATGTACGTGCAACGGTAAAAGTCGATAATACATTGATCATGACGTCTACGTCGGCAATGGATCCATTTGCTGCTGATGCCAAACAGCCATTAGAGGTTAAATTAGATCGTGTTGCGCCAGCTAAAAATGCAGCGCCACAGGCGGGTCAACCAACACTTGCTGGGCCACAATGGCAATTAGTCACGTTATCGGGTCAAACTGTTAAACCAGGTGCTGGTGGCGATAGTGCTTTTATTCAGTTTGATGCAACTGCTAAAAGTGCCAATGGTTTTTCTGGCTGTAATAATTTCCACAGTGCAGTTGAATCTCAAACGGCAACAGCATTGACATTAGGTCAAGCGGCATCGACACGTAAAATGTGTATGGATGGTATGGAGTTAGAGCAAGCCTTCTTAGCAACATTACCTAAATTTGCTACTTATAGCATTAATAATAATATATTAAGTATTAAAGATAGTAACGCGAATATTATTGCGACTTTTAAAATAAAATAATGATGTAATAAATAATGTATTATAGCGTATAGAGGGATAAATCCTTTTATACGCTTTTTTTTATGAGTATTATTTGTTGATAAATAAATAAAAAATTAAGGTAGTTCAAATATATTCAACATGCAAAAAAAAAGATTATTTTATTATATCTAAGTAAAAATTATTTAATATATCATTAACAAATAAACCGACCTTCACTTTTTAAATTATACTTGTTTCGATATAAAACATTGATGACTAATTTCATCAAATTAATATTGTTTTAAAGATAATTAATAAGCTATAAGGTAGTTTACGCTATGAGTTCAAATAGTAACAAAATGGGACTAATGGGATTAACGACCATAGTTACCGTTAATATGATGGGGTCGGGGATAATATTATTACCCTCCAGTTTAGCTGCAACAGGAGGAATCGCTTTACTTGCATGGGCTGTTACTGCAATAGGAGCACTAGCAATCGCTTATGCATTTGCTAAATGTGGTATGTATTGTACTGATGATGGTGGTATGTCAGCCTACGCTGAAAAAGCACATGGTAAATCCAGTTTTTTTATAGCCTCTTATACTTACTATGTGTGTCTTGTTATTAGTGCAGTAGCGATTGCTGTTTCGTGTGTTGGCTATTTGGAATATTTTATTCCGTGGTTAAAAGAAACGCCTATTCATACCTTTGTTGGTGTTATTGCTATATTAATTGTTACTATGTTTGCTAACGTTAAGGGCGCTAAAATAACAGGGCAGATATCAACCATTACCGTTTGGGGGATTATTATTCCAGTACTGGGTTTATCTATTATTGGTTGGTTTTGGTTTGATACGAAAGTATTTGCGGAGGCATGGAATCCAAATGATATCTCTGCTGGCAGCGCGATATATGCAGGTATGTCATTAACTTTATGGGCATTTTTAGGGATTGAGTCTGCAGGTGCCAACTCTGGTACTGTTGAAAATCCAAAACGAAATGTCCCATTGGCGTGTATGTTGGCGACTGTATTTTCTGCTGCAACCTATATTGCTTCAACGACGGTTATTCAGGGTATTATTCCTAATGAGATTTTAGCAAAATCGGATTCGCCATTTGGTTTGGTTTTCGCACAAATGTTTAGCCCATTAGTCGGTGAGATTATTACTGCAATGGCAATTATGGCTTGTTTAGGCTCACTACTTGGGTGGCAGTTTACTAATGCGCAAGTATCTAAAGTTGCTGCGGATATGCGTTTATTCCCTAAAATATTTGGTGATGTGAATAAATATGATGCGCCATTTAAAGGCATGATGATTATGCTGGCGTTTGAATTAATTCTCGCTGTGATGACTATTTCACCGACATTATTAAAACAATTTAATGTATTAGTGAACTTAGCCGTATTTATTAATATGGTTCCTTATGTATTAGCATTAACTGCACTCGGTATTATTATGCGGAATGCAGATGTTAATAAAAAAGAATATAACAACGGTATTATTATTGGTTCTGTTGCCGTTCTATATAGCATATATGGCGCATATTCTACAGGTGAAGAAGCTGTATTCTATGGTGCTATCATTACGTTGCTTGGTTATTTCTTCTATGGCTTTATTGCTAGCCGAGAAGCGGTAATTAATAAAGAGTCCTCGTGATTTTCATTGTTTAAACGAAATTTTAATTATTAATCTGATAGATATTAAAGGATTGTATATGTTGAATTATGGTAAGCATATGAGAGTATTAATTTTTGATAACTCTCAATCTACAGGGGTGGTTGCTAATGCTATCGACCGATTAGTTGAACAATTTGAAGATGAATCAATTATTGTTGCTAAAGCATCTACTTACGATGATTGTTATTCAATGCTTAATGTCAATATGGCAATTGATTGCTTCATGTTGACTTCTAGCATGACAGGACAGCAACAAGAAGAGAACGATATGTTCTTTTCATTGATTGAAAAATTGAATCAGCGTCAGCAAGGTGTGCCCGTTTTCTTATTAGCTGAACGTAAGAAAATGACCTTAACTGTCGATCGTCATCTGATGTCATTAGTTAGTGAATTTGCATGGATTTTAGAAGATACGTCTGATTTTATGGCTGGTCGAGCTATGGCAGCCATGCACCGTTATCGTGAGCAATTATTACCGCCGCTCGCGAATGCAATGATGAAGTACGATAGTATTCATGAATATTCATGGGCTGCACCAGGTCACCAAGGTGGGGTGGGTTTCTTAAAAACACCAGAAGGTCAGCGGTTCTATAATTATTATGGAGAAGGGCTTTTCCGCTCAGACATGGGTATTGAGCGTGGTTCTCTGGGGTCATTACTTGATCATACTGGCGCTTTCGGTGAAAGTGAAGATTATGCCGCTAAAGTCTTTGGTGCTGATAAATCCTATTCATTGGTAACGGGTACTTCGGGTGCAAACCGTACCATCATGCAAATTTGTATGCGAGAAAACACCTTAGCGATTTGTGATCGAAATTGTCATAAGTCGATAGAGCAGGGGTTAATGTTAACCGGAGCATTACCGGTTTATATGGTACCAACGCGTAACCGTTACGGGATTATTGGTCCAATTTACCCTGATCAAATGTCGCCTGAAGGTCTGAAAAAATCAGCAGAAAGTAGTGAACTAACCAAAGCTCAAGCTGGCGGACAGGCAACTTATGCGGTGGTGACAAACTGTACTTATGATGGCTTATGTTATAACGCTAAACGTGCTCAAGATATTTTAAGTGAGAGTAGTAATCGCATTCACTTTGATGAAGCATGGTATGGCTACGCGCGTTTTAATCCTATTTATACCGATCACTTTGCAATGCGCGGCGAGCCACAAGATACACCAGATGATGGACCAACGGTGTTTGCAACCCACTCAACCCATAAATTATTGAATGCACTTTCTCAAGCATCGTGGATCCATGTTCGTTATGGTAAAGATCATATTAATTTTGAGCGTTTTAATCAGTCATACATGATGCACGCAACCACATCACCGTTGTATGCGATCAGTGTTTCAAATGATATTGCTGTTTCACAAATGGACGGCAATCGTGGTGAGTCATTAACCAATGAAGTGATTAAAGAAGCGGTTGATTATCGTCAAGCAATGGGGCGTTTACATCGAGAGTTTGTTGCTGATGGTGATTGGTTCTTTAAACCGTGGAATGCAGAATCTATCGTTGATCCTGAAACGGGGATTGAATATGGTTTTGAAGATGCACCAGCAGAACTATTAGCGACTAACCAAGATTTTTGGATCATGAAGCCGGGTGATAAATGGCACGGCTTTGATGATATTCCAAAAGATTGGTGTATGTTAGATCCTATCAAAGTGAGTATCTTAGCACCGGGTATGGGAGATAATGGCAAGTTACTGGATACAGGGGTTCCTGCGGCATTGGTTACTCAATATCTGACTCGTTTTGGTATTGTGCCAACGCGTACCACGGATTTCCAAGTAATGTTCTTGTTCTCAATGGGGATTACTAAAGGTAAGTGGGCAACGCTAGTTAACACCTTACTGAGTTTTAAAACCCACTATGATAACAATACGCCATTGAAATCAGTATTGCCTGATTTAGCGGCAAGTCACCCGCAAGTTTATGGCGATTTAGGTTTGAAAGATTTGGGTGATAAGATGTTTACTTATCTGAAAACCCATACTCCATCTGAAATGTTGAATGCGGCTTATTCGACTTTACCAAAAGCAGATATTACACCACGAGCAGCGTTTGAAGCGATAGTGGATGATAATGTTGAAATGGTACCATCAAATAAACTGCAAGGGCGTATTGCGGCAAATGCGGTTATTCCTTATCCACCAGGTATCCCAATGTTGATGTCAGGCGAGAACTTTGGTGATGCAAATAGTCCTCAAATTGGTTATTTACACAGTTTAGAAATTTGGGATAAAGAATTCCCAGGTTTTGAGCATGAGACGGAAGGAACCGAAGTGGAAGATGGCGTGTATTATGTGATGTGTGTGAAGTAAGAATACTACGCGGTAGAATACCTAAATAAAAATAGCCCTTTATTCCTTATCTTGATTTTACAAGGTAAGGAATATTTAAAGGGCTATTTTAGTTTTAGCTGATTGGTGATTAGTATTGAGTTGGTAATCAAAGTTAATATTAATATCTTGCTGTGGAGTAGAACAACAGCTTAATATTTCATTCGGACCAATAAAAGCTAAGGCATCTTTTTGAGTGACAGAGCCTGAGATAAGTTTGCAACGACAAGCGCCACACATGCCATTACGACATTGATATTCAGGCTTAATACCGACATTTTCTAATTGGGTTAATAAAGGTTCATGGCGATTGCCACAAACCTTAATACCATTAACCGTAATGGTTAATTGACTCACAATTCAAAATCACCGAGATCATCAGCGCTAACATCATTGTCGATTTGACCAACTAGATATGAACTGATTTCAGCTTCTTGAGGAGCTACTTGAACATTATCTGACGATAACCAAGAGTTAATCCATGGAATTGGATTTTGATTAGCATTGTCATAGGCTGGACGTAAGCCGACAGCTTTCATACGTAAATTAGTAATGTACTCAACATATTGACACAAAATTTCTTTGTTTAAGCCAATCATTGAGCCATCTTTGAATAGGTACTCTGCCCATTCTTTTTCTTGCTCTGCTGCAGCTTTAAAGATGTCAAAACATTCTTCTTCACATTCAGCGGCAATGATTGCCATTTGTGGATCGTCATGGCCATTACGTAACAAGTTCAGCATGTGCTGAGTGCCTGTTAGGTGTAGTGCTTCATCACGCGCAATCAACTTAATGATTTTGGCATTACCTTCCATTACTTCACGCTCAGCAAAAGCAAATGAACACGCAAAGCTGACATAGAAACGAATCGCTTCTAATGCATTAACCGACATTAAGCACAGGTAAAGCTTTTTCTTGATTTCATGTAAATCAACAGTAAAAGCAATGCCATTAGCTGAATGATGACCTTCGCCGTAGCGGTGGTAGTCATTGGTTGCTGTGATTAAATCATCATAGTATTTAGAAATATCACCAGCACGCTTAATAATATGTTCATTACGGACAATATCATCAAAAATAATCGATGGATTATTAACGATATTACGAATGATATGCGTATAAGAGCGTGAATGGATTGTTTCTGAAAACGACCATGTTTCAATCCATGTTTCTAATTCAGGTAGCGAAACGATAGGTAATAATGCAACGTTAGGGCTACGACCTTGGATGGAATCAAGCAGTGTCTGGTATTTTAAATTACTGATGAAAATATGTTTTTCATGATCTGGTAAATTATTGTAATCAATGCGATCACCAGATACATCCACTTCTTCTGGACGCCAGAAAAAGGATAATTGTTTTTCGATAAGTTTTTCGAAAATTTCAAATTTTTGCTGGTCATAACGAGCAACATTCACCGATTGACCGAAGAACATTGGTTCTTTAAGTTGATCGTTACTTGTTTGACAAAAAGTACTGTAGGCCATGATATCCTCAAATCAAAGGGAGCCATATGGCTCCCTTTTAATGCTTAAATTTTACAACTTGTACAATCATCACTATTCAGATCGCTCTGGCTATCAGATGCGCCATCTCGAGTGTTATGGTAGTACAGTGTTTTAATACCTAATTTATAAGCATGAAGCAGATCTTTTAGTAGCAGTTTCATTGGAATTCTGCCACCAGGTTGTTTACTCGGATCATAGTTAGTATTTGCCGAGATAGCCTGATCAATAAACTTCTGCATAATGCCAACAAGCTGTAGGTAGCCATCGTTACTGTCAATGTTCCAAAGTAACTCATAGTTGTCTTTGTATTTAGCAAACTCAGGAACAACTTGTTTAAGGATACCATCTTTTGATGCCTTTACGGAAACGTATCCACGTGGCGGTTCAATACCATTAGTCGCATTTGAAATTTGCGATGATGTCTCTGATGGCATTAATGCTGTTAGTGTTGAGTTACGCAAACCATGAGTTTTAATCTCTTCACGTAATGTTTCCCAATCGTAACGTAATTCAGCACTGCAAATATTATCGATTTCTTTTTTATAAGTATCGATAGGTAAAATACCTTGTGAATACGTGGTCTCGTGAAATGACGGACATGCACCGTATTCTTTGGCTAAATTTACTGAAGCTTTCAATAAATAATATTGAATCGCTTCAAATGCTTCATGGGTTAGATTATTGGCACTACCATCGGAGTAACGTACACCGTGTTTTGCTAGGTAGTATGCAAAGTTAATCACACCCACACCTAATGTACGGCGATTCATTGTTGAACGACGTGCTGCAGGCAGTGGGTAATCTTGATAATCTAACAATGCATCGAGTGCACGAACCGTTAATTCAGCTAGTTCCTCAAGATCATCGAGTGTATCAATGGCACCTAAGTTAAATGCTGACAGTGTACATAATGCGATTTCACCATTTTCATCTTCAACATTCTTTAATGGCTTGGTTGGCAATGCAATTTCAAGACATAAGTTTGATTGACGAATTGGCGCTACAGCCGGATCAAACGGGCTGTGTGTATTACAGTGGTCAACGTTTTGAATGTAGATTCGACCTGTTGATGCACGTTCTTGCATTAACAATGAGAACAGTTCAATTGCTTTAATCGATTGTTTCTTGATGCTGTCGTCTTGTTCATACAAGTTGTACAAACGCTCAAATTCTACTTGATCGGCAAAAAATGCATCGTATAGTCCTGGAACATCAGAAGGAGAGAACAATGAGATGTTCTGACCTTTGATTAAACGGGTGTACATTAAGCGGTTAATTTGTACGCCGTAATCCATATGACGAACACGGTTTTCTTCTACACCGCGGTTGTTTTTAAGGACTAACAGTGATTCAACTTCACGGTGCCAAATAGGATAGAACAATGTTGCTGCACCACCACGAACACCACCTTGAGAACAGCATTTAACTGCGGTTTGGAAGTATTTGTAGAATGGAATACAGCCAGTGTGGAATGCTTCACCACCACGGATTTCAGAGCCTAATGCACGAATTCGACCAGCATTAATACCAATGCCTGCGCGTTGTGATACATAACGCACAATGGAGCTTGCTGTTGCGTTAATGGAATCAAGGCTATCATCACATTCGATCAATACACATGAGCTAAATTGACGTGTAGGTGTACGTACACCTGACATGATCGGCGTTGGTAATGAAATTTTGAATGTTGAAGATGCATCGTAAAAACGTTTGATGTAATCAAGACGCGTTTCTTTCGGGTATTTATTAAACAGTGCTGCTGCAATTAATAAATAAAGGAATTGTGCACTTTCAAAAATTTCACCAGATACACGGTTTTGAACGAGGTATTTACCTTCAAGTTGCTTAACCGCAGCATAAGAGAAATTCATATCGCGCCAGTGATCGATAAAAGTATCCATCACAGCAAATTCTTCTTGGGTGTAATCGTCTAGTAAGTGGCTATCGTACTTACCTTTTTCAACCAAATTTTTAACATGAGCAAATAGCGTTGGTGGCTCAAATTGACCATAGGCTTTTTTACGAAGATGGAAAATTGCCAATCGAGCAGCAAGGTATTGGTAGTCGGGTGTTTCTTCTGAGATCAGATCAGCAGCCGCTTTAATGATAGTTTCGTGAATATCATCAGTACGAATACCGTCATAAAACTGGATATGTGACTTAAGTTCGACTTGAGATACCGATACATTTTCTAGGCCTTCAGCTGCCCAGTCTATAACACGGTGAATCTTGTCGAGATCGATAGGTTCTTTACGACCGTCGCGCTTGGTAACTGTTAGTTGTTGAGTCATTTGTTATTATTTTCCCAGTTTTCCCTGCAGATGATATTTTTTTGCAATTTATCTATTAGATTAGCAAAGAATGTGATCTTTATTTTAAATACTGTTATTCAGCAAAAACACTACATGTTGGGGTGTTAAGCGAAAGTGCTTACAAGATAGTGGTGAATGAGTGGTTTTGCAAGATGGTATTTTTTAACCAGCTGTGGATAACATGGGGATTTAAATAAAAAGTTAGTGCCAACTACCGATGTCGCGAATGGCATCAAATAGATAGTAAAAATCAATGCTTTTTTAGTTGTTTATTTTGATAAATAAAATTTATTTTTGTTGATTTTTAGCTTTGAATTTGGGTTGGTTAAATACAGCGTTTTTGGTAAAATAAAGCGTTAATAGTCCTTGATCTTATTGGTTTTTTTTGATGGGAAATAAGATGTTGTTACTATGTTTGTTAGCAAAATGTAGCTAAAGGAGACAAACTGATCTCCTTTAATATTCGTTTAGGTTAACTATAATGGTTTAATCGTATGAACGATATAATTCACATCAACGTTATTACCAAGACTATAGGTGTTGGTGAGCGGATTGTAGTGAAGTCCAATAATATGGCGATCTTGTAGTGGCGTTTGATCTACCATTGTCATTAGTTCTGATGGGCGAATAAACTTTTGATGGTTATGGGTCCCTTTAGGTACTAGCTTCATAACGTATTCAGCGCCCACAATCGCAAATAAGTAAGATTTAATATTACGATTAAGGGTTGAGAAGAAAACATGTCCGCCAGGTTTAACCATTTTTGCGCATGATGCAATAACAGATGCAGGATCGGGTACATGCTCCAGCATTTCCATGCATGTCACCACATCGTAAGCTTCATGGTGATGTTCAGCATGCTCTTCTGCTGTGCACTGAACGTAGTCCAATTTTGCTCCAGTCTCTAAAGCATGTAACTTAGCCACCATTAACGGCTCTTTGCCCATATCAAGACCTGTTACATGAGCGCCTTCAATTGCCATGCTTTCCGCTAAAATACCACCACCACAACCGACATCGAGGACTTTTTTACCAAATAAGCCATTGGCATTGTCAATAATGTAATTTAAACGTAACGGATTAATTTGATGAAGTGGTTTAAATTCGCCTTCTAGATCCCACCAACGTGAAGCTATTTGTTCAAATTTTTCGATTTCTGCAAGGTCAACATTGCGTGCTTTGGTCATTTTAACAGTGCCATTTTCCTTAATTGATACGGGCTATTATGCGAAATAAAGCGATAGTTGCAAAGGATAACTGTGATAAACGCTGTGAGAAGAGTGGGATAGGCATAATAAGAAAACTATATGGTCGCCAAGCACAATAACGCTACTTGGCGAAATTAAGTATTACTCATTGAAACTACTCATTGTGGCTGGAATGAGTTCAGGCGTGAACACCCCACCAAACAAGGTGATAATGGCAAGGATAACCATTAAAATATATTTACCAATAATGATTGAGATACCAATCATGTTAATTGCTGCACCCATCACTTTACCCTCAGTGAAATTTGCATATAAAAGCATGGAAGTTTCAAATCAGCCATGCGGTTATTGTAAATATCTACGTATTAGACATTGTTAAAAATGTTCATTATCGTTATTACTAAGTATCTATACAGTGTGCTGAATAATGGCGATAGATAAATAGCCAAATGTCGCATTTTTGATTTTATTTTGTTAATTTTAAATAACACTGCTTATAGAACAGTGTTACATCTTTTTTTTACAAATAGTCACATAGTCTGTAGGTTAAGAGGGGAGTTTGAGGTGGTTGGTATAACGGACAATAAATAAACAACCACATGCAGTTAATTCACAGATGTGACGATGTTTGTTTCTGTTTTCTTTTAATTCCGCTAAATTACTCACAACATAAGTCGTGAAAGGTGTGCCTATTAAGGCTGAAATATGCTATATTATTGCACCTTGCACGTATAAAAATACGACAGAAATTACCTGAGGGATATTGGCTCCATGAGCGATCTTGCAAAAGAGATCACGCCCATAAATATTGAAGATGAGCTGAAAAGCTCTTATCTCGACTATGCGATGTCAGTTATCGTTGGTCGTGCTCTTCCTGATGTGCGTGATGGCCTTAAGCCTGTGCACCGCCGCGTTTTATTCGCGATGAATGTGCTAGGCAATGACTGGAATAAAGCATATAAGAAATCTGCCCGTGTGGTAGGTGATGTTATCGGTAAGTATCACCCACACGGTGATAGTGCTGTATACGATACTATTGTACGTATGGCGCAACCGTTCTCACTTCGCTACATGCTCGTAGATGGTCAAGGTAACTTCGGTTCAATCGATGGCGACTCTGCCGCTGCGATGCGTTATACCGAAGTCCGTATGTCTAAAATTGCCCATGAATTATTGGCTGATTTAGACAAAGAAACGGTTGATTACGTTCCTAACTATGATGGAACCGAGCAAATACCTGCAGTTTTACCAACAAAGATTCCTAACTTATTAGTGAATGGTTCTTCTGGTATTGCGGTAGGTATGGCAACGAATATACCACCCCATAACCTTGGCGAAGTGATTGACGGCTGTTTAGCGTATATCAATGATGAGAGCATCACTATTGATCAGCTAATGGAATATATTCCAGGTCCTGACTTCCCAACTGCTGCGATGATCAATGGCCGTAAAGGTATCATTGATGCTTATCATACTGGTCGCGGTAAAGTTTACATGCGCGCCAAAGCTGAAATCGAAACTGAAAAGAATGGTCGTGAAACTATTCTGGTTCATGAGATTCCATATCAAGTTAACAAAGCGCGTTTAATTGAAAAAATTGCCGAGCTTGTTAAAGATAAGAAAGTTGAAGGCATTAGTGCATTACGTGATGAGTCAGATAAAGACGGCATGCGTATTGTTATTGAATGTAAGCGCGATGCGGTTGGTGAAGTTGTTCTGAACAACCTTTACGCTCAAACGCAGTTGCAAACAACATTTGGTATCAACATGGTTGCGCTTGATAACGGCCAACCAAAGATCTTTAACCTAAAAGAAATGATTAAGTGCTTCGTTAATCACCGCCGTGAAGTGGTGACTCGTCGTACTATTTTTGAATTGCGTAAAGCACGCGATCGCGCTCATATTCTTGAAGGTCTTGCTCTTGCCCTTGCGAATATCGATGAAATTATCGAGTTGGTTCGCCATGCAAATACACCAGCAGAAGCTAAAGCAGCATTAGTTGCTCGTGGCTGGCAGCTAGGTAATGTTGCAACAATGCTTGAGCGTGCTGGTACTGATGCTGCGCGTCCAGATTGGCTAGAAGAGCAATTTGGTATTCGTGATAATCTATACCATTTAACTGAGCAACAAGCGCAAGCTATTCTTGACCTTCGTTTACATAAGTTAACAGGCCTTGAGCACGGAAAAATTCTTGAAGAATATAAGCAACTTCTTGAAGAAATCGCTGAACTAATGTTCATTCTATCAAGCTCTGAGCGTTTGATGGAAGTGATCCGTGAAGAACTAGCGTTAGTGAAAGAACAGTTTAACGATGAACGTCGTACTGAAATCACTGCAGCAAGCAATGATATTGATTTAGAAGATCTGATCCCTAGAGAAGATGTTGTTGTAACGCTTTCTCACGAAGGTTACGTTAAGTACCAAATTCTGAGCGATTACGAAGCACAGCGTCGTGGTGGTAAAGGTAAAGCAGCAACGCGCATGAAGCAAGAAGACTTCATTGAGCGTTTGTTGGTTGCAAATACCCATGACACGATTCTATGTTTCTCTAGCCGCGGTCGTATGTACTGGCTGAAAGTATACCAATTACCATTAGCTAGTCGTACTGCTCGTGGTAAGCCAATTGTGAATATTTTACCACTAGAAGAAAATGAGCGTATTACTGCTATTCTTCCAGTGCGTGAATACACAGAAGATAAGTTTGTCTTCATGGCAACAGCTGATGGTACTGTGAAGAAAACACCATTAACTGACTTTAGTCGTCCTCGTAGTGCCGGTATTATTGCCGTTAATCTACGTGAAGGCGATTCATTGATCGGTGTTGATGTTACTGATGGTGATTGCGATATCATGCTGTTCTCAGCATTTGGTAAAGTAGTACGTTTCTACGAAAGCCCTGTCGTTATTGACGACGAAGGCAATACCAAAGGTGGCGTACGCGGCATGGGTCGTACTGCGGCTGGTGTTCGTGGTATTAAACTTGCTGAAGGCGATAAAGTTGTTTCGCTGATTGTTCCACACAATGAAGGCGATATTCTTACAGTAACTGAAAATGGTTATGGTAAGCGTACTGGTCTTGCTGAGTATCCGGCGAAGAGCCGTGCCACTCAGGGTGTAGTTTCAATTAAAGTCTCTGAGCGTAACGGTAGCGTTGTTGGTGCTGTTCAAGCTGAAGACGGCGACGAATTTATGATGATCACCAATGGTGGCACATTAGTTCGAACTCGTGTTGCTGAAGTAAGCCGTGTAGGGCGTAATACTCAAGGTGTTACACTTATTCGAACTGCTGAAGATGAAAAAGTTGTTGGCCTACAACGTATTGATGAGCCAGCAGAAGTTGAATTAATTGAAGATGCTGAATTAGTTGATGGTGAGACTGTTGAAAATACAGAACTACCAGCAACAGATGCAGAATCAGGTGATTCAACCGAGCAAGAGTAAGCCTTATAGTGCTTTATTCTGAATAAGACGCAGCCACTAGGCTGCGTTTTTTTTATCTGCGTATTTATAAATAAAGGAATGTTAAATTAAGCCTTTAAAGTTGCGTAATAAAGGTGTAAAAATAAATAAGTGATCATTATCTCAATATTGAGATTTATTATTAATATCTGTTTTGTAATGCTAAAAGTAGTACCTATTGTGATGCTATTAGCTTTATGAAGCCGTGAATTTTTATTTTGTAACTCGAGCAGGAGCAAGTACAGCATTATGGATAAGGTTTATAACTTTTGTGCCGGTCCGGCAATGATCCCCGCTGATGTTATGGCGCAAGCCCAGCAAGAATTAATTAACTGGCAGGGCTTAGGCACTTCCGTTATGGAAATCAGCCACCGTAGTAAAGAATTTCTTGCGGTTGCCGCTCAGTCAGAACAAGATTTACGTGAATTACTGAATATTCCAGCTAATTACCATGTGCTATTTTGTCATGGTGGTGCGCGTGGGCAGTTTGCTGCTGTGCCGTTAAATTTATTGGGTGAAGCGACAACTGCTGATTATATGGATGGTGGTTTTTGGGCACACAGTGCGATTGAAGAAGCGTCTAAGTATTGTCAGCCAAACAGGGTAGACATCACGTGCATTAAAGAGGGTAAAAAAGCGATTTTACCTGCCGTAGAATGGCCCCTTTCTGATGATGCTGCATTTGTGCATTTTTGTCCAAATGAAACCATTGATGGTATTGAAATTCGAGATCTACCTGTAACGGATAAACCGATTGTCGCTGATATGTCATCGACTATTTTATCACGTCAAATTGATGTGTCTAAATACGGTGTGATCTATGCTGGCGCGCAAAAAAATATTGGCCCAGCAGGTTTAACGATTGTTATTGTTCGTGATGATTTATTAGGTAAAGCAAAATCAATTTTACCGAGTATATTAGACTATACAGTTTTAGTTGATAAAGAATCGATGTTTAATACACCACCTACATTTGCATGGTATTTAGCAGGTGAAGTGTTTAAATGGCTTAAAAGCGTCGGTGGGATTGCTGCAATGGAACAGCGTAATCTTGCTAAAGCTAAATTATTGTATGATTTTATCGACCATTCTGATTTCTATATTAATAATATTCATACGGATAACCGTTCAGTAATGAATGTGCCATTTCAATTGAAAAACCCTGAACTTGATGAGGCGTTTTTAGCTCAAGCAGACATCGCAGGATTAAAAGCATTGAAAGGCCATCGTGTTGCTGGAGGTATGCGTGCCTCTATTTATAATGCGATGCCATTAGAAGGCGTTCAGGCTTTGGTCGACTTTATGCTGATGTTTGAAAAAAATAATGCATAACTAACAAGAATATTGAATTAATAAAAAATACACACTTTTTACGTGTGTATTTTTTTATGGATGATACGTAATGGTAATACTTAGTTACAATCTTTTAGCTTGAGCATTCTTGATTGCTCTATATAATCCAGTGCTCATTTCTATTGCTACTGTGAATGTATGTATAAAAAATCAATATTAAAGGCATATTACAATAACTATATTCGTGATATTTCTATTGTTTTTTTATTATTACTGCCGTTGATTATTTGTAATGCAATCACGTTATTTGCTGGTTATGCAGTAAAGTTCATTGGGTTGAGTAATTTAGCTAATCATCTCTTTTATTTGTCTAATTTATTAATTGGCATTTACCCAATCGTGCTGTGTTTGATTACTAGTTATTATATAGCGACTAAACATGGTGTGAATGCCATGTTAGTAGTGCCATATTCATTATTATTGTTTATTGCGGTGTCAGTACCTAATGCATTGGTCTCAGTAGATAGCGGACTGCCTAATAATGCCTTTATGGCATTATTGACCGCTATTATTTCTGCAATGTGTTGTGTTTCATTTCGTCTTTTTCCACTCGATCCTTCACGAATTGATTTTGTGGGTACCCTTTATAAGCACGTTTTACACTTTTTTTGTTTTCTTCTTTTGACCGTAATACTGGCAAAGTTAACTAATATTATTATCGATATTAGTAAAGAAGTACGCCATGATTTATTTATTAATCCTTTGACATTTTATGGCGGATTAACGTACCAATTTATTTTAGGCTTATTAGGTGCGATTGGCATTAATGGTCATAATTTTCTTTTTAGATCTAAACAGCAATTATTTGAGGATACACAACAGAATATTGCCGCCTGGCAAGCGGGAGAGGCTCCTTTAAATGTGCTTGGACAGGGGTTTTATGATGCTTTTCTCTCAATGGGTGGATCTGGAAATACGATTAGTTTGCTGTTATGTGTTTTATTGTTTTCAAAAGAGAGGCGCCATATAACATTGGCATTATCAGCATTACCGTTGGTAATTTTTAATATCAATGAACTCTTATTATTTGGTTTACCGATTATTTTTAATCCAACACTCATTGTGCCTTTTGTATTAGTACCTTTAGTGAGTTTTGTGGTTGTATATGGCGCGATTACATTTGGATTTGTAAATCCAGTGGGTACTATTGTTGATTGGATGACACCACCTTTTATTAGCGGTTATATTGCAACTCAGCACAGTTTATCTGGTGTGATATTACAAATTGTAGTGGTTATGATCGGTATTGTTATTTATCGTCCTTTTTATCTGCATTATGCAGGCAGAAGCCAAAGTAATAATATGGCGATAAGTCATCAGTATGAACTCGGTCGTAGTACATTAAAATCATTTTTGGGTGATGTGAATCAAGCGATGAGCAGCTATATCAGTAAATATGATATTAGTCGTCGTGTGAGTCGAATGCTGAGTTGCGGTGAATTTGTGATGCATTATCAACCGCAAATAGATTTGAATAATGATCAGCATTTATCTTTCGAATCACTCATTCGTTATAAAGATCCTAATGGAAAATTATTACCACCGCTATTTATCCAAGATTTTCAGCAATTAGGTGCAATGAAGCAATTGGATAAAATGGTGATCGATTTAGTGTTGACCGATATGCAAAAAATGCCATTAGAGAGTGGCTGTAAGGTGGCGATTAATATATCTGCGGAAACCATTTCGGATAAATATATCGTGGCATATATTGTTGAACGCTTATGTTTTTATGATATTTTACCATCAGCGTTAGAAATAGAGATCACAGAAGAAGCGATTATTGTTGATGATAAGCTGGTTTCTGAAAATATTACTGTCTTACAAGCGTTAGGAATAACCGTTGCGATTGATGATTTTGGTTCAGGTTATGCTTCTTTTCCACATTTATTAAAATTTAATTTTGATAAGGTGAAGTTAGACCGTTCGTTATTATTTAATATTGAAAATGAGCGTGAAAAAACCCTATATCAGTTATTAGCTAAAATCAGTGAAGTAACCGGTTGTGTCTTGGTTGCGGAAGGGGTAGAAACAGAGATAGAAAAACACTTTGTGCAACAATGTGGTATTGATATTGTTCAAGGTTTTTATTTTTCCAAACCATTGACGTTTAATAATGCTTTATCATGGATGAAAACTGTTTCCGTTGGTAATAAAATGCTCGTGAAATGATGTTATTTATCAATCTAATCTTTCATTTGTTTATGGCTAATTGTGCGGTATGAGTAAAAATAAAGTGTAGGATCAAAAACAGTTTTTCACTGTATAAGAATATTATGGATCCCCTTGTTTTTTTTATTTGCCTATTAGTTTTTATTTGTGGGTGTTTTATCCAAAGTACTATTGGCTTTGGGATGGGTGTATTAGCAGCTCCATTTATTTTGTTGCTTGAACCCCGTTTAATGCCGAGTGCGATTGTTTTTATCGGTATGTTTATGTCTGCTATTGTATGGTATCAATATCGACATGCTTTATCTCTACGCTTTTTAATCTTTGCTTTTTTAGGGCGCTTACCGGGTACATTAGTTGCTGCTTATGTCTTAATGGTGATTTCTACGGATCAATTAGAGATTATGCTCGGAGTAACAGTATTAGCTGCAGTGATATTAAGTTTAGCAAAATTACGTTTAGCACCAACCCCGATAAATTTATTCATTGGTGGCTTTATTTCAGGGGTAACTGGTACTGCAACGGGCATCGGTGGTCCACCTATTGCTCTGCTTATGCAAGCTGAAGAACCTGATCATATTCGTGCTAATCTAGCCGCATTTTTTTGTTTAACCAATATTATATCATTGGTGGCACTGCATTATTCAGGACGGTTCACAATGGCTGATTTCAGTTCTATTGTGTGGTTATTGCCCGCACCGATTATTGCTAGTATTGCTGCATATCGTATTCGCAATAAAATTAAAAAACAAGTAATGCAATATGGCGTATTAGTCTTATGTTCGTTATCTGCTGTGGTGTCATTATCGCAAGGTTTACATTTGTTTAGGTAGTTCAATAACGGCTTGAGTTGATGATTAAGCGGTTATTAGCCATGGTGTAATATCAATTAGCTATTGCTGTGGATAAATTAAATTATCCGTATCAAACCCTGCTTGTTTAGCAAGGTTAATATAATGGGTGAGTAATTTTGGTGGCATGTCTTTTTCGCGAGCTAAAATCCATAAATAATCATAATTATAGCTACTGACTAATGCGGCGGAATAATCATCTTCAAGTGCAAAGATAATATAGCTACCATAAAAGGGCCCAAAGAAAGACACTTTGAGATAACCAATATTGGGTTGGTTAACCAATTTAGCCTTGCCTTGGGCTTGTTGCCACTGTTGATTTTCACTATTAAAGCCACGATTAATCACTTTAATACTATTGTCTGGATTTAAGCTATAAGTAGCTGTTACTTGATCTAAACTACGCTCAAAACTATGATCCAATCGTGCTATTTCATACCACTGACCGAGATAACGATTCACATCAAAATGTGTAATTGGTTCGACGTTAGTTGGTTTTCCCGTTGTACAACCACTGAGTATGGTTAATAAACAAAGATTGAAAATCCATTTAATATAAATCAGCATCCATTCTTCCTTATTTATGGTTGCGGTGGCGAAAAAATGACTTCAGCGGTAAAAGTAACTGCATTGTCTGTAATTGTGAATGGCCACTGCATACGTTCACAAATACGCTGCACTATTACTAATCCGCAGCCATAACCTTGGTTATAGATTTCATTGCCATCATGGCGATTGATAACCATTAGGTGATCATGTGCCAATTTTATTTCTATATCACCAATACTGTAGCTAAATGCATTTTTTATCAGATTATTAATGATTATAGTGATAAAACTGAGTGGAGCACTAATGGTGGCTGAATGATTAATTTCAAGATAGTAGCTGGCATCTTGTTTGGCAAATAAAGGTTCCATTACAACTAATTGCTGACGAAGCTGATCAGCAAGATCACATTGGTTAAAATGATGCTTTTCAATGGATTCTTTGCCCAATAAGAGGAATGTCTCCGTTAGGATCCGCATATCATCACTGGCTTGATGTAATCTATTGATGGCTTTTTTTGCAACATTAGGTTGGTTAGGCACTTTATTGAGTAAATCAGCCGAGCCTTGAATGATCATAATCGGCGTCCGCAATTCGTGGGATGCAAAACGACTGAATTCCTTTTCAC
This sequence comes from uncultured Photobacterium sp., assembly GCA_947039005.1. Classification (GTDB taxonomy): domain Bacteria; phylum Pseudomonadota; class Gammaproteobacteria; order Enterobacterales; family Vibrionaceae; genus Photobacterium. The sequence goes on along the minus strand of CAMQXY010000014.1, from coordinate 1,457 downwards.
GCTGAAAAAATCCCGCAATATTATTCTTACTATCCAATAATGCTTGTTCAATTTTTCGGGTTTCACGGTATTGGGTTTCGACTTCAAAAGATGGCTGATCAGGTGGCATTTGTCGAATCTTCTGATCTATTTTGGCTAATGGTTGCGATAGCGAACGAACAAAATAGAAGCTATAGCCACCCATGATTAACGAGAGCAATAGCCCAAAAATGAAAGTAAAATAATGGAGGCTATCTTCATAGTCATCAAGATAATCATCGGCATCATCCTGATAGATAACATACATTAATCCTCGTCCTGATGGGTGATCAAAGACTAAAAAGTGTTTATCTTCAGTGCCGCGTAAATGCTCAAAAAAACCAGGCTGATTATATTTCTCTAGCCATTTCGGCAATGATTTCTTACTCCAGTAACTTTTGAATTCACTATTATTCGGCAGGGGAGCATTATCACCCATTTCTTTATAATCAATAACATATTGGCTTGATTCTTTGTCTAGCCAATGATGAAGGCTTATGATTTCTAATTGATTTTCAGCGACATAAATAACCACCCAGAATAAAATAAACATGCCAAAGGTCATTAGTCCAAAACTTAAACCTACTTTACGATAAATACTAGGAAAACTATGCGGCTTTGATGCGGTAACCTTGTCCATGGATAGTCTCTAATCGTGAAGTGGAAAAATCTTTATCAATTGCATTACGCAAACCATAAATATGACTACGTAGTGCATCGCTAGAGGGGGATTCTTCTCCCCAAACTGCGTCAAGGACTTGTTGGCGGCTAACAATATTAGGTGCGTGGTGTAATAACACTTTTAAAATTTTAAATTGAATACGGCTTAACTTGATGGTTTTTCCTTCACGACTAACGTCATCACTGCGGTTATTCATGACAATATCAGCATATTTTAATATACCTACATCTTGCCTCGGACCGCGATTGGCTAATGCGCGTAATCGTAAGCACAGTTCTTCCATGGCGAATGGCTTTAATAAATAATCATCTCCCCCTGCTTTAAACGCCGCTATTTTATCTTCAAGGGTGTCTTTTGCCGTTAAAAAGAGGATAGGAGTACCACAATAGAGTTCGTTACGTATTTTTTGAACGGCAGCAATACCATCTATTTTAGGCATCATAATATCCATAATGATGACGTCATAATGGTTGTTTTCAATAAATGTTAATGCTGCTTGACCATGATAGGCACAATCAGCGGTCATACCTTCTAGTTCTAAGTAATCTGCAATAGTTTCGACGATCTGATGATTATCATCAACAATAAGAATTTTCATCTTTTTAATTAGGCTCTTCACGAATACTTCACGTTTGATGATCTAGTATACCTGCCAATAAAACAATATTCATAATTTGTTAATCAAAAGGTTTGTATTCATGAGAAAAATCACATTAGCGACATTGATTGGTCTAGTTCTTACTGGTTGTGGCGGTGG
>CAMQXY010000013.1 GCA_947039005.1 uncultured Photobacterium sp. | reverse complement strand
TGTGGGTTTATCTGAAATAGATGAAGAGGATTTCGCGGCAGGGGTGTTATCTGGACAAGAAAAAGGGACGCCGAGTGGTATCCCTATTGGTGTACTGAGAGTACAGGCAAGATTCTTTAGCGTGTAGCGAGCATTATCAAAACAGTCTAATGCTCCATTGGTACTAACCAACTTGTTTTTAAGTTGCTCAGCGTTCGCTTTGGCGGTGATGGCACTTTTTGTTCTTAGGGATACGGTAACACTTGCTCGTGGTTTACCTGTATTGCCTACACATGTCATCCGCTGATGATAAATATTACCTCGTTTAATAACCGTGAAGTAAATCCTGTCTGGTTTTTGGTTTAGTGACTCTCTTAGTGACCTATTTAGTGACGAATTCATGATTGTTAGCCTTTGTGAGGCTTACCCTGATCCACTCCATACTTAATGCAATAAACCCAACTCTCTGGCTTCGGCAAGGGTTAACCCACTTGCTTGAATATCGCGTAGCATCTCAATGCGTCGTCGTGCAGCACCTTGCTGCTTCTTGCTATCTGCGATGTTGGTCGCCGAATCGTCCTTGTGTTCCCACTTAGATGAAACGGAAGAAATTTCTGAATAATCGATAGAGTTAATAGACACAATACCCTCCTAAAGAAACCTGTGTCGACATGCAGTACTTAGTATCAAAGGTTTTTAATTGAAAAAAGCACATAACAACAAGTTTGTGAGCAACGCCATATTCGTAATAAAATAACCAAAAAAGACTAGTAATAGATCTATTTATTGCGTAGTTTTGATCGTTCATGCCTTATAAATAAAGCATGCTTAAACGCAAATAATTTGTCTCTCAATGTCGCCTTTTTGCCTCATGCAAAACTGTGCTTTTATTCAAAAACACCTCACCTAGTTCATAACGTCACGTTAATATCGTTAGAAGTAAAAATTATTAACGATATAAACAATTTGTGTGCTTCGTCGTTTCACTATTAACAACAGATTAGGTATCATTTTACAGTCTAAAATGTGAAAATTTACATTACAAAAATTTACCTATAGCCCGCTATCTAAAAAGCGTAACGTAACAAGATAGCTTTAATTAAGGTCTACTATTATGAATCCAATGTTATCTGAACGTGCCCAACCTGGTGCTTTATCAAATCCAAATACGTTTGCTGAATATCTCACTTTTGTTTTTAAAGCAGATGTTAATGCAGAAGCCGTTAGCGATGCTTTTGCTAAAATTCAGATCATTGAAAAATCTATCGGACAAAAAGATTCAACTGCAGATCTTAGCTTTACTATTGGTGTGTCTCATCATGGTTGGGCAACGGCTTTCCCAACAACACCTGTACCTGCTTTGCTACAAGATTTTGAAGCAATGATTGATGGCGAACGCCAATTTCCAAGCACCCCTGGTGATGTGTTCATCATGATTAAATCTGAACGAATGGATTTAAACTACCAAGCTGCTAAATATCTTGCACAGACATTTACTGGTATCGCAACATTGATTGAAGATATCCAAGGCTTTAAATACCTTGATAGTCGCGACATGATTGATTTTGTTGATGGCACAGAAAACCCTAAAAATGCAGCACGTATGAATGCTGTATTAGTAGTTGATGATCTTGATATTCACCAAGGTGGTAGCTACTTAACCGTTCAACGTTACATTGACCGTCAAGGTTTATGGGATAAGCAATCAACAGAATACCAAGAGCAAGTGATTGGTCGTACTAAACTTGATGATATTGAACTTGATGATGATGTGAAGCCAGTTTGGGCGCACAACAACAAGAGTAAAGTGATCATTGATGATAAAGAAATCAAGATGCTACGTCAGAACCGTCCATTTGGTAACGCGATGGAACATGGCACTATGTTCATCGGTTTAACCGCTTCTCCTGTCATCATGAGTACGTCATTACAACAAATGATCTTCGCTGATGATAATGGTCATTACGACCGCTTACTTGATTTTGTAGAAGCGAAAACAGGGACGAACTACTTTATCGTTTCACAAACACTACTTGATACTTTTGCTGATTAATCTTAGTTGATAATCAGTAAAATTTTCAGCCCATTGCCGTTCATCGTCAATGGGCTGATTGCATTATAGCGCTGATAACTATCTCAATAAGTTACTATCAATAAATATAAGTAAATCTTAGTTACTACTAACTCATTGAATCTATTAATACTCCTTTTATTTAACTGAATAATGGCTTGCTTCCTAACAATTTCTGTTGTCCCCTATAGACTTATTTATTATTACTGCCGTTTTATCTGGTATATAAAATCATTTTCTCTGGGGGAAAGAATGCACAACACCCTTTTTACTCGCGTATCACTCGCTGCAATTATCGCTGTGCTTACGGGCTGTAGTTCACCACCACCGCCACCTGCACCAAAACCAGCACCTGATTACAGCTTTAAAACGGCTGCCAATAAATTTATCGCAGCTGATAGCACGCGAAAAAGTGGCGTTGTCGTTGATAAAGGGATGTTTTATCCTAAAGAAACTTTTTCTTATAGCTACCGTTATTGTTCTAATAGTGCGCAACAAGCACAACAAGACATCGTGCAATTTAACCAGTTAGCCACAGAAACCTGTAATCTCAATAAAGGTTCAATGGTTAATTTAGACACGGGTACGTGGTGTGTACAACATCCTAATACTGAGCAAGAAACCCCCCTCTTTGCCGCTCGTATCTCTTCGATTGATCTGTGGGCTGATATTTGCGCCAACGGTCCTTTTGTCACCATGCGTATCATTGAAAATCGAGACATTCCCCAATCTGCATGGATTGATGGTGCTGCGTTATTAGGGTATCAACCTTATTCCGTGCATCGTACTTTAATGAGCACGAAAGCCATTGAGAGTCTTGATGATGCAACCCCTCCTCCAACAGAAGAAGCATGGACTGAAGAGACAACGTTTATTGCTACACATGTCGGTGAGACTGTGTGTATGTATAAAAAAGCGAAAGATGAGGCTTATGGCGTAACCTACAAAGGCACGATTGAAAGTGTTAAGGATGGTCGTGTACGTGTGTTAGTAACACATAAGATCAAAGGGGATGTACGTATCGCACCAATCTCAACACCACTACCATGGCACAAAAAAGCCATTATTGAAGCGGATGCTAAATCTTGGTTTATCTGCCAATAACTTAGATTATTTATCAATTACCTGGTTTTATTTAAAAACAAAAGAGGCTGTATTTAATGATTAAATACAGCCTCTTTCTTTAGCGTTAATTTGTGCTTTCTCTGTTTTTTAATCGATTTAGACTATAAATTGATTAAAAAAAGCTAACGTTTCACATAATGCTTGATTGCGAATAACGTCTTTTTCCATCAAAATTTCATGGCGCGCATTACGGATAACTTTCAGATTACAGTGCTTATTCTGACCACAGAATCGATGATGGCTATTATTATCAACAATGGTATCACTGCCCGCTTGCAGTAATAATACTGGAATATTTATTTTTTCAACATCACGAATACAATGATCAGCGGCCTCGATCGCTTGCCATAACCAACGTGGGCTTGGCCCGCCAATACGTAACTCTGGATGAATTTGATATAAATGTTTAGCCCAAACATAACGTAATTTACTTTGGCATAATGCATTATCTTCAAATGGCTCTTCATGGTAAGGCTTCTGCCCTAAAACATACGAAGGCTCATGTTGATAATGTTCCATAAGCTTGGCAATAGATGACGCGACTAATTTTAAAGGCACTGGCATATGAATCCCAAACATCGGTGCATTCAATACCACGGCATCAAAGTGACTCTTATATTTTTCAAGATACAGGGTGGTAATGGCCCCCCCCATAGAATGCGCCAATAAGAAACGGTGCTGATAGTCTTTTTCTTTTTCTACAACTTTAGTCACAAACTCTTGTAAATCATCAACATAGTCATCAAAACTATTCACATGACCCAGCTCAGGATCAGCAGTTAATCGACCAGAGGCACCTTGACCTCGATGATCATAAGCATAGACATCATAACCTTGGCGCGAAAACTCAAAAAAAATCTCCTGATATTTCCAAAAGCTTTCATTGCGACCATTTACAATTACAATACAGCGAGTATTAACAGGATTAGTGACACTTATCCATTGGATCTGCACCCCATCTTTACCACTAAATGCATTTTGTTTACGTTGCAACCACATACTATGAACGTCATTTTCCATCAACTGTGTAAATACCGACTCCTTGGTTGAGAATTCCACATTTTTCAGGTTCATTGATTATCAACTTCTTAGTAAAGGCTCCCAAATATTTCCACGTTTACAGTGATATTATTTGAGTAATAAAATTAGGCATATTTCATTAAATCATCATTTTCAATGTCATGCTTATAATCCGTTTTATAAGGCGCATCTTGAATATTAATATGACGGCCAACGGTATTGAGAAAATATTTACCCGATTGATAACCTAAGTGATAATCCATATCCAAAGCAGCTAAATCACTACCAATCATTTTTGATTTTAACGGTTTTTGAGGATGAATTTCAAAAATCGTCACATCATCAGGAGGATTACTTAAAAATTCTTGAGTTTTACGGTAATTATCTTCATGCTCTAACAACATCTCTATCATACCAGCCGCTTTAGAATTACCTAAAGCACGACTAATATTAGTCATCCAGCAATGATCAAATGAGGTATCTATCGGTACAGTTCGAATAACAACAATATGACGATACCCTCTCTCATAAGCTTCTTGTACTGGAATAGGCGCACATAACCCGCCATCAACCCAGAATTCATTTTGAGAAAAAATAGGTTGTTTATTTAATACCGGCACAGCACATGATGCTTTTAATGCTAATGACCAATTTTCACTGTTTAAGTTAAAATACGCCGCCTGATGACTGGTAACGCCACTGGCAGAAGCTAATACTGTTCGGGAACGCATATTTTCGCGCCCTTGATGCCAATCAAGTTCAAAACTGGTTTGCGTTTGTTTCATCAACCAATCTAAATCCAATCCCTCTCGACCAAAAATAAACCGATACACATCAAAAAAGTGATGATCTGTCGTTGCTTGAGTAATAACTTTATATGCGTGTTTATATTGACCACAAATATAAGATGCTAAATTGAGCGATCCTGCTGATGTGCCCACCATCAGAGAAAATGGATTAAACTCTGCTTCTAAAAAGGCATCAAGCACGCCAGCAGTAAAAATACCACGCTGACCTCCGCCTTCAGTAACTAAAGCTATTTTTGATATATCTGTTGTATCAAAGGAAAGTCCTTCAATATTTTGTACTGCATAAGAGATGTGTTTACCAGTCATAACGCGTTTACTTTTTAGTGGGCATTTGTCATACAAATTGTTTTAAGAGGTGATTAGTATACTCATTGTTGAGTAAAGTATAAATTAGTCAAAATAATAACTGATATTCTAAATATGAGCCTCTTGACTCACATTAAATTACCTGCTTCATATAATTATTCAGTCATATAGGATAAAAATATTTTATTAACATTCACACGAGCTTTAAGTTTGGCTGCTAATAAATAAAGTCCGCCTAATTTACGGTGCAAAAATATCGCGTCTGCCGGTGGTGTATGCCAATAACCTCGTTTCATACTTAATTGACTGCCAGCATCACGAATTCGATGTACCATCCCTGACTCTCCAAAATCATATAGACCTTGATATTTCAACGGCTCACAGGCTTGTAAACACAACGCCAATAATGCTTGTTGGGCTTGAGGTTCAATTGGCTGAGAGAAAAAACCAATGTGTTTTAAGGCGGCTAACATTCGTGGTTGATCATCAATCACAGCCCCCGTCATTAACTGACGATAGCCTTCAGCAATATATTGTGGGTAAACCCGTGTTGCACCGAAATCAAGTAACACTAATTGTTTAGTATTAATATCATAACGATAATTAGCAAAGTTCGGATCAGTTTGTACCAATCTAAACTCAAACACTTCCCGAAACATTAAGCTAAATGCCAACTCGATAACATGATCGCGTATAGATTGCGATTGATGAACCAATTCATCGACGTCCATTCCACCAACAAACGTCATCGCAAGAATATGTTTCGTCGTTAGATCATCCGCAATATCGGGTAATAAATAATTTATGTCTGCGGCTAACAAGTGACGGTATTGCTTTACATATTGAGCTTCAAGTAAATAATCTGTTTCCGCATGTAATTGCTTTTTAGCCTCATCCAATAAACCAGAAACATCCACTTGTTTTGGAACTAAGCCACTAATCTTCAATAATGTCGCGACATTATTAACATCACTATCAATACTTTCATTTATCTCTGGGTATTGAATTTTTAGTGCTAATTGCCGCCCATCTACAGTTGTCGCTTTATGCACTTGGCCGATAGATGCCGCCGCAATGGGGTAAAATGAAAACTGACTAAATTGCTGCTGCCAATCACATCCCCATTGCTGTTCAAGAGAAGAGTTAAGTTGACTTATGGGCATTGGTTTCGCATTTGCTTGCAATCGAGACAACAATTCGGTTAATTCTGGCGGTAATAAATCACCACCATCCATTGACAATAATTGCCCAACTTTCATCGCTGCACCGCGTAAATCAGCAAGTTGATCTGCCACTCGCTTAACGTTAGCAGGCGTTAACATCAATTCACTGACATGAGGCCGATGCCCTGTCGCTAATTGTTTAGCCCCTTCAGCCACCATGCCAGATGCAACACGGGTGACTAATGATCCTAATTTCGCCAAACGTGACAATCGACCACTTGGTACTTTTGCATACTTCTTTTTATCACTCATTTAACGACTCTTTAGTTTCATCTATCATCGTAATTATTGATAACTATCGTTGATGTTATCACAAAAGATATTATCCTTGCTTGACACAAAATCCTGATATACAGCCAAAAAAAAAGCCGGCAATACAAGCTTAAATAGCGTGTATTGCCGACTTTTTCTAACGCCGAAACTTAATCGTATTCAGGATCATTACGGGTTTTGAAATTCACTAATAAACCCAGAATAAAGACTACCACTGTTACAATAAAGATTGATTGGAATACATGGTGATACTGAGCGGCAGATGCAATCAAATCCGCAGTATTGGTTGCTTGCGTACCGGTAGAGGTTAGCTCTGCAATATTCGCCGCTAAATAGTTAGCAACCGAACCACCCATTAACATATAAATACCTGCCACCGTACCCGTTGCACCTTGTGGATTCATACGAGTAATAGCAGACAATGCTACTGGGTCAATAAACAGCTCAGCAATACCAATTAAGAACAAACCAAGGAACAGCCATAAGAATGTTGTATGCCCGCTCACCATCGCTAATTTAGACGATAAAGTAATTAAGCTAAAACCTGCCGTTAGCAAGAACAAACCCATATTAAGCTTTGTTAAGGTACGTACTGAAATTTGACGTGACGCCAATACTTTCCATAACCATGCAACAGCACCACCACCCACGATAACCGCGATAGGATTCACTGATTGAAAAAATGCCGTTGGGATATGGTAACCAAAGATATCAGTATCAATATTACGCTCAATGAACAAGCTGATAGAACTACCACCTTGCTGATCAAACGCCCAAAACACCATACCAAATAACATAAAGTAGATGATCGCATTCAGTTTCTTACGATCTTCCATATTACTTTTACGGTATAAACGTAGCATTTGTAAGGCTGAGAATGCCAAAATAACCGCAAGAATATAGCCCGCTAACAAGTTTTGTAATACGAAAACTAAACCAATGGCACATACAATCACGCCAAGAATAATCAGTTGCCAGTGACGAAAACCTGCCGTTTTTTGACGTAATGCTGGGATATTAACTTTTTGAACATGCGCAAAGTGCTTACGACCCGTACTAAAGATAATCAAACCAATAAGCATACCGATACCCGCTAGGGCAAAACCGACATTCCAACCCCAACGACTCGCGGCATAACCACAGAAGATAGGTGCTAAGGCTGAACCAACATTACCACCAATGTAGGAAATCGAAAATCCAGATTCACGTGCATCTTCATGGTCTTTATATAACTCACCCAATAAACAGCTTGAGTTAGTTTTAAAAAAACCATAACCACAAATAATCAATGCCAATGCAGCATAAAGCACCGTATTGTCATGACTCGGAATACTCAGTACAGCATGCCCAGCAACCATTAATAAGCCACCAATGATCACCGACCAATAGTTACCTAAATAACGGTCAGCTAAGTACCCACCTAAAATCGGGGTAACATAAACAAGCGACGTATAAGCACCATAAAGGGCATACGCATGATCGTCAGACATTAAAAGTTTTTGAGTCAAAAAGAGAATTAATAACGACCGCATGCCGTAATAACTAAAGAATTCCCACATCTGAATAGCAATGAGGTGAAAAAGCCCTTTAGGCTGAGAGGATAATTGCATATTGTTTCCTAGGTAAAGGGGCCATAAAGGCTAACGGTAATAATTGTTATTTAATTCGCAATACCGTTGGTATCTAATACTGAAAATACACTGAACACCCACAAGCTCAAGCTTAATCTTACTCCATATTTAATATCTTAATTTTCACACAAATAAAACGGACTTTATCAGATATAAAAAATGACGCTCTATTATATACCATATAGATATACTTTACACTTTTAGTTACATTCTTGCCATAAATATTACATAAAAAATCATTTTATTCTAAATCAAAGCATAACTATTCAATTGTATTTAGATAATAAAAAAGCCGTTAAGTAAGCCGCTAAAATATCAACGGTCACCTAACGGCTTTTTATTTACTGGTTAAAAACCAACAAATACCAAACAATTACAGCGTTAAATCTAACTCATTATGTATCAGTACAATACATTGAGATGCAAATAACATCTTAGGCCCTAAACTGATTTTTTCTGCGCCTAAACGTTTTAAACTATTAAAACTTTTCTTTGGCATCGGCATATGATCAGTCAGTAAAAAACAGGGATTTGCAGCTAGCTCGATATCTCGAATAAAGTCACCTTTTTTATCGAGCATATATAATTGGTAATCTTCTGCTAGCTCACCGACTAACTTTTCAAAGCTAATCGTACGAACACAAATACCAGGCTCAACATTGCGCAATTGCTCTTTATTCATACCAATGGATTTATCTAACGCATGCGCTATTTTATCCAACCAAGCTTGCTCATGAAAGCCTGATAAATTAGTGATCTCATTTGAATTAAAACTAATAGTGCGAGAGAAGTCTTGAGTACTTTCAAGAACTAAATGCACCATAATATCTTCACGATGTGATTGCGCTACAAAAATAGCATTCATTAAAACGTGAGCCAAAATCTCAGTGTGAGCATCTTGTCCAACTGAAGCTAACAACATCTTACTATCTGTTGGAGCAGAACGAGCTCGTAATACGAAAGCGCGCATAATCAATATCCTAGCAGTTTAAAATTTTCTTATCCTAGCGCGAATCACTCGCCACACATTACATGATGTGCCGCGAGAACCACTAGAGGGCGATTATTATCCTCGCTTTTTCCTTTGATGTAACCCTAAATGATCAATAATATTGCGACCAATGACAATTGTTACATTCAGTCTTTGATATAGATAATGTGTTTACTCTCTCATAATTTATAAAATTTACTGATAATTTCATTATTTAGTGTAATAGATCTCATTTTTAGTAGGGTTATTACGCCATTATGCACTCAATTTTTTATTGTTCCGTTTGAATGAACGATGCAGAGATGAAATTAATTACGTTATGAGCCTAAATAAAAAACACTTTGATATTGTTACCTATCTCATTCATAGCGCCAAAACGATTAATGAGTTAGCCACTATTTTTAATATGAGTTCAAGAAACATACGATATGCCATTGAAAATATTAATTTTTATTTAGATCGATTATCTTTACCTTTGATTGAATTAGATCATGGCGCTTTACAGTATTCGCATGATGCGACTCTTTTCTTTAGCCATAATAGCGCCAGTAACTTTATTTTTAGTAAAGAAGAACGCGATGAATATATAGCCGTTATTGCTTTATTTCATCCAACACCAAAGTTAAGTCATCTTCGTGATTATTTAAAAGTCAGTAATACAACATTGAATAAAGATCTCAAACGCGTCAATGAGACATTTAATCAATTAGCACTACAAATTAACCTGTGTGGTGATAGTATTTCGGTAACCGGAAAAGAAAAGCAAATTCGTTACTTAACAATGTGTTATACCAGTAAATATCTTTACTTTAAAAATAATAAAATTCATTTTGTTTCCAAGCCCTATTTTTATGAGCAAGATATCCTTAATGAAATTAAATACTATATAGAAAGCACTCACACTCAGCATGCGATTGATAGTATTAAGATGATGGAGAAACAGTACACTAAAAGCCTCGAAACTGATTTTAAAAATATTTTTACTATTTATCTCATCATCACATTACATCGTATAGAACAACGAACATTAATCGCACAAAAAAATAATGGGGCTTTTTTAGAATTAACACAACTCTACCCGATTATTTGCCATGCATTACAATGGCAACAGCCCTCTTACAAATACGAAGCATTACACTTAACTGAATACTTTTTAAGCAATTGTAATACTGAAAGTTTTTTCGAAAAAAGATTTCAAGCAGAGAGTTTTGTTTATCAACTGTTAACGATTGTTGATAATAAATTATCACTCAGTTTAGTCACAGATACCTGCTTAATAACTGATATTATCAACTATCTAACAACGGCAGTATATCGAGCTAAGAATAACCTTACGCTTCACGCCTTTGATCACAGTAATGCAAGTCATGGCTTATTTAACCAAATAAAGTGGATCACTACTGAATATCAACATTATCTTGTTGAGCCGCTACGCGATGAAGAAGTTAGCTATATCACTGAATTAGTCAATAACGCGATTCACCGTGCCCAAAAGACACGAATTCCATTAAGCCAACTATTGCGGCTCGCACAACAAAATAGTCATCATTTAAACTGCGAACAATTTATTATCGATACCTTAAATAGCTTTGAGACATTGGTTTTTGATGATCGTGATTTAGCCGATTTAATGACAATTTCTTACACTATCAACGACACATTACCCACAGCTCAGGCAAATTCATTAACAGAAGCCATTAAGTGGCTATGCGATCAAATGGAGCAAAAAGAATTTGTTACTTCGGAATATAAAAAAGGCGTACTTTCATTATTATATGCACACAGTCATGACTATTTCGTCGAAAATCACGTTCTGATCTGCCATGGTAAATGTCAATCTCACAGTAAAAAACTCACCGTAACAAACTTACAATTAACAACCCCCATCATTGATGCGCAACAACGACAATTTAAACAAATTATTATGATCTCTAATGTTGATAACGTTAAGCATTTACGGGCGGTTCATCAATTACATGAACAAGTAAACACCAATCAACAATAAATAAAGATGAATAAAAAGGAGCATTCTCTTGCTCCTTTTTAGAAAGTACCTAATGAAAGTACCTAATAGTGAGCGCGGTTATAGACCATAGTTATATAAACTAGCGACTATTGCAGGATTAAGACCATTAACGGTATGACTTAATAGAGATAAACACCTTTTATAGTCATTTCCATTCACTAATGTATAAGGACTATGACAATTTTTAACCGGTAAGATAATAGCCAAACCCGCAATGCCCGATCCCACTAACGTTGCAGCACCATTATCCGTCCCTCCCCCCGCTAAAAAGTCACGCTGAACCGCAATGCTATGGCTTTGTGCCACATCACTGACATAATTCAATAAAGGGTAGTTTGCTAATGCACATTTATCCGCCACAACAAGACAAGGTCCTTGACCATATACCCGTCTTTCAGTGTGATGGTTGGGTGTATGTTTAGTCGATGCAACATCAAGTACTATCACAATATCAGGACGCAGCATTTCTGTGGCTGTTTTACCGCCTTTCGTGCCCACTTCTTCTTGAGCACTACCAATAAAATACAAATCACAATCTAATTTTTGCAGTGCACAAGCATGCATTAACTCAACGCCAAGCAAACATCCAATCCGATCATCAAATGATTTTGCGATATAATTACCGCTATGATTCAATTCACGCGTACGGGTTGCAAAAACAGCGCTATCACCAATTTCTATACCCATATCAACCACAGCAGCTTTGTTACTTGCGCCAATATCAACAAACAGATCATCCATTGTTAAGTGAGCTAATGGCTTATCTGTAAAAACAATCCCATGATATTTGTTACCTGAACGGGTTTTAATTTCAATTTCACTGTTTAATGCAATAAGCGGATCAATACCGCCTAATTTAAACAACTTCAAATAACCATCATTGGTAATATGTTGAATTAAAAATCCCACTTCATCCATATGCGCAATAATAGCAACTTTAGGTCCTTGCGCCTGTGAATTTAAACGAGCAATAATACTGCCAAGACCATCAAAACTGATCTCATCAGCAACCTCATTTAATGCATGATAAAGCACACTTCGTACTTCATCTTCTCGCCCAGAAGGTCCATGAGCATTAGTCAGTGACATCATTAGATCGGTATTCATTTATTCGGCACTCCTATCTGAACGGGAACACAAAAATCTTGTGTGATATCTCGACATTGTCGAGGAAGATGAGTCAGACTTTCCGCCCCACTGTCAGTGATCAACAAGGTATCTTCTATACGTACACCACCAACGTTTGGAATATATACACCCGGTTCAATTGTTACGATCATACCTTGCTGTAACACTGTATTTTGATGCTGATTTAAAAATGGAATTTCGTGCCCTTGTAAACCAACGCCATGACCTAAGCCATGAATAAAATACTGACCATAGCCATGCTCTTGAATGTAATTACGTACCGCAGTATCAATATCTTGAGTTGCGACACCTATCCCCAACATACTCACGCCCAATTGTTGCGCTTGAAAAACAACATCATAGATATGCTGTAACTGATGGCTAATTTCTCCAACAGCAAACGTGCGCGTAACATCAGAATGATAACCACGATAAACAATCCCGAAATCAATAGTGACTAATTCCCCCATCAAAATCGGTTTATCACTAGGACGACCATGAGGTAATGCCCCCCTTTTACCTGACACGACAATCAAAAAATCAATATCATCAGCGCCTAATTCTCGCGCAGTAAATTCAATCAATAACCCTAATGCTTTTTCTGTCATATTAGGGGTGAAACGCGTTAAAGCATGTTCAATCGCTTGCTCAGTAATCGCACACGCTTTTTTAATCAAAACACATTCTGAATCTGTTTTTTGTTGGCGTAATGTTTCAATAATCTCAGTTGTAGCAACCAATGTTTGAGATAGATTTTCATCTAATTGACAAAACATGGCATAACTCAATGCGTTCGCCTCGATGCCAAGACGCTGAATGCCGTGATGTGCTAAGCGTTGCTTTAATGTTTCAATCAAACCAAGGTGATCAGTACACACCACATTACAATCATGACTTTGCAAAAAAATCTGTTCAACATATTTACCAGCAACCAATAATTCTTTACTTTCAGCGGTCATAAGAAGGTAACCACCACTGCCTGTAAATTGTGTTAGATAACGTTTATTAATGGTATCCGTCACTAATAAAGCATCAAATTGATCGCTGTAAGTTGTTATATTCAACATATTCATCATTATCACTTCTGTAATGTGGTGCTATTCGCATTTAAAAATCGAGACCGAGCTCGTCTAATAACTCTTCGTCTTTTTTACTAAATACTGATTTCTTTTCTGTTTCAGCTTTTAGCTTTTCTTCACGTACCATTTCTTGCTTATCCATTACACGGAAGAATGGGTAATAAACACAGAATGACGCCATGATTTGTACCATTTGAACAAACGGTGTTTTCCAGTCAAAGCCAGTTAAATAACCTTCAAAGAATAACGGTAAGTACGGAGGATCAAAAAATGGTTTTGCTAAGAAGCCATACTTCATAAGCACTAATGGAAAAATACCAATTAATGAGCCGCCGATCACAAACGGAATAAATAATATTGGGTTAAGTATAATTGGCGCACCAAATAATACGGGTTCGTTAATACCAAATAAGCTTGGAACTAAAGATACCTGCCCTACTTTTTTATAACGTTGCGTTTTTGCGATCATCATCGCAATAACTAAACCAATGGTCACACCGGATCCCGTAAAGTTTACGAATGCCGAAAATGTTCCGCCTGTCACAAAGTGAGGTAACTCAGCAGCAATCTGTTTAGCCGCAATGTTTTCAGATAAATACTGCACAAAAACAGGTGAAAGAATAGGGCTTAATACTGCAGAGTGAATACCAAAAAACCAAAATAATAAACGAAGTAAAATAACAAACCATACCACTAATAAGTTATCTAAACTGCCAACAACTGGAGCTAATACATCCATTACAATTTCAGGCAATAATAAACCACCTGTCATATCAGCAATAAAATAACGTAGAGAAAGAAATAATACTGCAATAAACGCGGTCGGTGTGATTAATTCAAAGGAGCTGGAAACAAAGTCAGGCACACCTTCAGGCATTCTTATAACAAGCTTATTTTTTGTGAAGAAACGGTATATTTCCACACAAGCTATCGAAATAAAAATAGCCGTAAATAAGCCTTTAGAATCAAAGAATGTCACGTCTAATGAACCATCAGGATTAACCGAGGTCGTCATTATCAAAAAGGCAAACAATGATAAGGCTATCGCACCAACCGTATAGATTTTATAGCCTTCACTGAGGAAGAAAGCGATAGAAATAACAGTATAAATAGCAATAAAACCAAGCGAGAATTTAATCAATAAATCAATTAGATATACGTTATTAACAAACCACTCTTGCACAGCAACCGAGTCTGAAAAAACATTTTTTAAGGCTTTAAGTGGGTATGCCATTGAACCTAATAAAAGGATAGGCGTTAAGACGACCATCCCTTTTTTAACCGCACTTAAATGAACTTGTTTATCTATTTTTTCAGCAATCGGTACTAATACCCGACCAATCAGTCTTTCGAAACTAGCAAATACACTCATTTCAATAACCTTTATATTCGTAGATCAAAGCATCTAAAAAATGAGCCTGTTAATTAGGCTCATTGTTATTTATTCTTAATGAGAAAAGATCATAAAGAAAGATTACACTGCCGCCATTTGATGTTTTTTGTGTGCGATTAATGCTTGTTTCAACACTGTTGCACCATCCATAGAGCCATATATTTCAGCAGTTAACAGTACAGAGGGTTTATTATTTTCATCTGATGTTTTTTTGATTTGAATATATTTATGACCAAGTTGTGGACCAACCAAAATAACATCGAACTGTTCTATTTTTTCAGGTAAACGATCAACAGGAATAGCTTCCATAACAAAATCTTCGATGTTTAATTTTTCACTTTTATTAATAGTTTTCTTCATCTCTTCCATCATCATGGTCGTAGAGAATCCACCAGCGCATACTAATAAGATATTCATCACACTTTCCTTAGTCATTTAAATATAAAAACAACACTATTAATAATATTTTTATTTATTCCGTCAACAAAACTTCATTTCACGTAATTTGTGAAATGAAGTTTTATAGAGCTAATTTAAATTCATGCTAATCTCTATCCATCAAAATAAAAAACTCTACTGATGTAAAGGAATACTAATGACAACAGCAACCGTTGATATAAATGAAGATCTAGAAAGAATTGTTTTTTCTATCGTAAGCTATTCAGGTGAAGCTAAAGGTTATGCTTATGAAGGGTTGCGTCTCTCTGAAGACGGTGATTTTGATGGCGCTCTCTCTATGATGGAAAAGTGCAATGAAAGCGTACTTAAAGCCCATGAAGTACAGACAGAATTGATCCGCAAAGAAATCTGTGGTGAAAAAATGACGGTTAGTATGATTATGGTGCATGCACAAGATCACTTAATGACAACATTATCTGAGCGTGAATTAATTCAGAAAATGATTAAACAAAATCGTCGTTTATATGCATTAGAACAAGCCCTCTTAAAAAAATAATCTTCTTTTAGATAGCAAATACTTATCTATATTTGCTATCTATAACACCTTCCCCATAAGCACCTCACACTTAATACGCTACTAAGCTCACAAAACCCCATAACATCATATTAATACCAATCACAATAAGTTTCTGACTTCATTTAATGCCTCCCCTTTCGTCATTCCCTACAGTGAATGCCCGCGAGGGCGATAGAGAATCTAATGCTTTGAAAGATAACCACTTAATTAATGGGATTGGTATAATTATCTTGTTAATTCTCTTGCTAACAACAATAAAAAGGCTGCCACTCGATTGATGAGTCTTTACCTCAGATTTCGTTACAAACGGCAAGTGATATGGTAGTAGATGTGCTGTATTACTGCGGGAAAATAGCTTCGAGGTTAATTGTGTATCATTCTTATAAAAAAAACGGGCGAGTTACTAAGTAACTCGCCCGTTATAATTTTTGATTACGCTACGATTAACGTAGGATCATTTGGTCACGCTCTGGACCTACTGATACCATTTTAACAGGAACACCCATTAGTTCTTCAATGCGAAGTACGTACTGTTGTGCACCTTCTGGTAGTTCTTCAAACTTACGGCAACCCGTAATGTCTTCATCCCAACCCATCATTTGCTCATAAACTGCTGTTAGAGATGCAGTTTGAGGCCAAATTGGGTTTTCAGTGTGGTCACCGTTGTAAGCAACACAGATCTTAAGATCTTTCATGCCACTTAAACAGTCAATCTTAGTTAATGCGATTTCTGTTGCTGCTTGTAGTTCAACACCATTACGTGTTGCTACTGCATCAAAGTAACCCATATCACGTGGACGGCCAGTTGTTGCGCCGAACTCTTTAGCATCTTCACGGAATTGGTCTTGATCTTCCATTGCGGTGATCAACGTACCTGTACCTACTGAAGAACTGAATGATTTAGCAACAGCAATAACACGCTCAGGGTGAAGTGCTGGTAAACCACTACCGATACCTGCATAAGCTGCAGTCACGTTAGATGATGTTGTCCATGGGTATTCACCGTAAACTAAGTCACGACCCGCACCTAACTGTGCTTCAAACAATAATGTTTTGTCTTCTTTTTGTAACGCTTTTAGTGGCTCAGTAACGTTACAAATGCTGTCACGCCAAGGTTGAGACACTTCAAGTAGCCACTCTGTCATTTCTTCAGCTGTTTGCGTGAACTCCATTGAAGGATATAACGCTTTAAGCTGTGGCAATTTCCAATCCATCATGAATTGAATACGCTCAAGAAGTACTTCTGGCTGATTTAACCAACCAACAAGAATACCCTTCTTCATTACACGGTCACCGTATGCAGGTGCGATACCTTGACGTGTTGAACCGTAAGCACCGTCACCTAGACGTAATTCTTCTAGGGTATCTTCTAGTGCGTGTAATGGTAGACATAATGTGGCACGATCTGAGATGCAAAGTTTAACTTCAACACCTGATGTTGCTACTTCTTCGATTTCTAGGCTTAATTTCTCTGGGCTGATAACCATACCAGGGCCTAAAACAGCGATACAATCAGGGTTAAATACGCCGCTTGGTAACTGGTGTAGTTTAAAAGTACCAAAATCGTTAACAACAGTGTGACCTGCGTTATTACCACCTTGGAAACGAATACTCGCTGAAGCTTGGTCTGCTAAATAATCAACAATCCGACCTTTACCTTCATCACCCCAGTTAGCACCAACAACAACAATAGACGACATAATTTAATCTCCTCAAAAGCAAGACCTCTATCCTATGCTCAATGACGCAATAAAAATAATTAATAATCGTTATTAACTTGATAAGAATCTCTTATATGGCGTACATTAGTCATTGTGTTTACTCAGATATGTTGCAGCCAGCAAGAGAGCTGAATCAAAATTAAGAAGGTAAAAATGGTAGATTTACATTGGCTTAATACATTCGTTGCACTTTCTAAACATAAACATTTTGGGAAGACAGCCGCTTTTCTTCATATGACTCAGCCTAATGTCAGTCTTCATATTAAACAATTAGAACAAACAACCCGAGTAAAATTAATTGAAAGAAACCCATTCAGGTTAACCCAAGCGGGCGAAAGATTACTGAAAAGTGCCGAAAACACCTTAATGGAATTACAGGTCTGTCAGGCGGATCTGAATGCAATTAACGAACTCAACCAAGGCACACTGACTATTGCAGCCAGTGATATTATCTCGCGGTTATTACTTATCAGTCCCTTCCAAGCATTTAAAAAAGAATATCCAGGTATTGATTTATCACTTTTTAATACCACCTCGTCACAGGCTACTGAACTGGTAAAAAGTGCCAAAGCTGACTTAGGGTTTGTGATTGCCCAAAAAGAAAGTCAACCATTGCATTTTATGGAGCTGCGTCAGGTTAAATGGTGTGCATTAGGCAACGGCTTAGAGCGCTGGCAACAATTATCTCATGATCCCGCAGCCATTATTGAATCACAGCCTCTCGCAGCAGAAGAACCAACATTAATCTTATTAGGCCATGATACCCGTACTCGCGAATTAATTGATTTGGCCTTACCTAGCTTACAACTTGCTAAATATCATGTGATGGAGGTTGGTAGTGTCGATGCTCAAATAGATTGGGCTGAAGCAGGATTTGGGGTCGCTATTGTACCGAGTTTTTCATTGCACTCGAAATTACATCTACAAACAACCATTACACCATTACCACATTTCCCGACCACCAGCCTTGGTTATATAGTCCGTCAAAATCAAGTGTTATCACGCGCTATCAAACAATTATTACGTTGGGTAGATGAAGAAATTGAACGCTCACAATAATGAAACAAAACTAAAAAAGTGGCTTTTACTTACATGAGGCAATAAAAAATGCCCTGATATCTCTCTTATTAACCAATAAAAAGAGACTTCAGAGCATTTTCTTAAAAATTAATTATCGTCATTTTGCGTAAGCGTATAAGCGTCAGCTAAATCACCTTTTATACGCTGACCTTGTTGGTCTAGTCGGAAAATACGATGCTCACCAACGAAATACTTCACTGATTGACTGCCGCTAAGATTTAGCGTGATAGTATCACCACGATCATTCCACTTAAACTTACCTTTATTAACAAACGGCTTCGTATCTTTACCTTGATAGGTTTCATTTAAAACAAAGCTACCGTCTTTATTTAAGGTTAAGCTGGTTTCAATGCCAGAACAATCACCACAAGGCTGAATGCCAGTATATTCGCCCATCCAATCTAGTGAGTTTTGTGCATTATGTACTTCGGTTTGTTTTGCAACAGAAGCACTATCATTGGTTTTAGCTTGATCACACCCCGCTAATGCAAGTACGACCATAGCGACCAATAAACATTTTTTTTTCACCGTAAACTCCTTGTGAAAAAAAGAATAACCGAGCATTGATAATACTCGGCATCTTAACGTCAATATTAATCTTTTTTATTACTTACTACTGTATCTTATTGATTATTTTATATAATCAGATGCTTTCTTCTCTGCTGAATCAACAGATTTATTGATCATATCAACCGCATCATTAGTTGCTGCTTTAGTTTTATCCATCGCGGCATCTTTCATATCTGTTGCGCTATCTGCAACATTACTCGCGGCATTTTTCACCGCATCAGTTGTATCACTGACCGCTGATTTAGTTTTATCCATTGCCGCGTCTTTCATCTCAGTTGCTTTATCTAAAGCATTACTCGCTGCATTTTTCATCGTATCTGTTGCATTATTGACTGCATCTTTAGACGCATCAACCGCATCACTAGCAGCATCTTTAGATGCATCAACAGCATCAGAGGCTGCATCCGTGGCATTATCTTTTAGCTCAGAGGCTTTATTCTCTATAGCATTAGCTGAATCTGAAACAGTTTTCTCTGTATTTTCTACTGCCGAATCAGAACTGTCTGCTACATTATTTTTAGCTTCTGTGGCTTTATCAACTGCTTTATCCGCTGTATCTTTTACAGCATCGGCAGAATCTGTTAGTGCTTGCTTGGTTGAATTAAGCGTTGTATCCGTTGTACTAACAGCATCGTCTTTTACTTGTGTCGTTGTTGCTTTTACTGAAGCCGTAGATTCTTTTGCCGAATCGTGGCTTGCTTGATCACAACCAACAAGCACTAAACCAGCAATCGCTATAGCAATAATACTTTTTTTCATATCAACTCCTGTAAAACTCATATTCAAATATAACCTTAACAGTATCCACCATTAGCATGAAAAACATATCTAATTAACGTCATGTCAAAGTCAATAATAGGTCATTTTTTTTTATAATGCGGTATTAAATCTGTTTTATTTATAAAAATAAAACCATAAATATGAGAAATAACATTCATATTTATTCGTTCTTGTTATCGATGAAAAATAAAACAAATGCCATTTATGATTAAGACCTTTTGGGTGGAAAATGGATCACATCCCCTTCTGCGGTTAATATATCAATCACACGTGGTGTCCCTTGATCATCAAGATATAATTCACCAATGGCACTTCTATTGATTAAGCGATGATGCCCTTCAATATCTGGATCGCGCTTTTCAATTAATAATCGCTTCCGTTTAGTGAACCAGTTAAGAGGGGAATGCGGACTGTAAAGACAGCGATCCATCCAATCACAAAAACGTAGCAACCGATTAGGAAATTCATTTTTAAGCCCACTACACGTTATTTGAAATATTTTAAACTGCCCTTTCAAATTACGTAATGTGATATCGTAAGCAAATGAGTAATGCACATCGCCAGATAAAATAATAAATGTCGTCGGCGTTTTGGTGTGCGTAAAAATACTTAATAAGGTGTTAGCAGAACCAGGATGTGCCATCCAATTTTCAGCATCAACCACCAATGGTTGCCCTAATAATGTCATTATCCGTTGTAAGGTTTCGATAAACTTAACCCCAAACATAGGGGCGGCAGAAACAATGATCACTGCCGATTCATTTAATAACTCTTGTTGCAATTCAATCAATGCCTCCCAATCCATCAATCCTGACGGACGATTAGCATGTGATTCTGATCGCCAACGTCGAGTTCGCGTATCTAACACCACCATTTTAGGGATCGTTGCAATGGTATAATGCCACTCTTCAAACCGATAAAAATACTCCGCTAACGCATCTTGTGCCTGCGGTGTCGGCTGATCAAAAAATGTCTGGGCTAACGCTAAACAAGCGGGAGTGAATTTTTCAGGCGCATTACCCCACCCTTGACATAACCAATAACTAATTAAGGCATTACCAATAATACGGCGTGAGAAAAAATTATCGTGGGCAGCTTTTTCCCAACGTCGATTAAGCTGAAAATCATCTGTAATATCATGATCATCAAAAATCATATAGGTGGGAATATGCGCCATTAATCGACGCACATTGTTAAGCCCTGCAACAAAATCATCAATAATAGGCGCTTCATGTTGCCATGTTTGCTGCCATTTTAGTGACACAGCAACGCCAGCATTACAATAACCATTACGCGCAAAACGCTCACGATCAACAAACTGCCATAATGTCGGCGACCACACCAATAAATACATCGCAAAGAATTCACTGAAACTAATTAAATGGTTTTCACATTCACGCGAACTAAAAATAGGGGTTGTAGTTGTCGGTAAACAACGTCGCCACCAACTTTCATCGTTAACATAACGCGGTAATAATTTATCACGCCCATAAATATTTTGTGGATGTTGGTATAACGCTTTAGTATCAGCAACTTGTGCCTGTTCAAACGTTTCATCTGGTAACCCTAATAATACTGTTACTTGTTGAATGGCATCCAACATTGGTCCTGCAACATGATCGGCATAAATTTGATCACCACTCATCATTAATAAACTCGGACGATCAACAGCGGCTAACGTACTCATTTTATTATCAGCAGCCACTAAACTGTCTTTACTTGGATAATGAGGATTACGACAAGAACCATGTAAAACATAATCAGCACGTTGCTGAATAACAACACTCAAGCGCGACTCATTGTCATACAGTAAATCAGGCATTAATTCAGTTAATGAACCTTCTGAGGTTATAACCTGATATTCAAGAGGGGTATTTTGTGGAAAATCACCTATAAAACGAGCAAGTACCACCCACGCCTGTTTACCAATTTGAATTTGGTGTGCAGGATCAAATTTAGCCTCATAAAAAGGTCTGTCATCCGCTCCCATAAACATCCTAAAATCAGCGTCTAGTTGACGTGTTGTCACTAACCATAGCGTCAATTCTTTCGCGGTTACTTTACGTAAAATAGGTCCTGCTACAACTAGCGGTAAAGGATCTCTAACCAAGCAATTTTCCATTTTTTCTACCATACACCAATAATAAACAGTTAGTTATGTTGAGCGAACATTGTTTTAAGCTCTTGATACATCCAGCGAAGAACCGGACCATTACCTTGATCACGTCGTTTTACCAATCCCATATCTATCCACGGTGACGTCGGAATATTTTCTATTGATAACCTCACCACTCCATCTTTAAAGATCGAGTAATTAAACACATGATCAGGCACAAATGCCCAGCCCATATTTCTTAATACAAACGCCGTAATCGAATAATAACTATCAATATGCCAATAATTCGCAGAAAGGGCATCGGTATGGTAATAACCCATACGATCACAAATTAATAGCTGCCGATATTGCCCAAGTTGCTGCATCGTAGGTGCAACAACTTTTGCTAGCGGGTGATTTTTAGCAACAATAAGTGATGAATTAAACTCACAAATAGGGGTAAATTCTAAACTACTCGGCAGGGTCTTACTAAAAAACAAAATCCCTAAATCTGCAGTTAAATCGTCAACTTGACTTGTGATATCATCTTTCGAACCACTAATAATGGTTAACTTTAGTAATGGGAATCGAGCAGCAACACGTTCAAAAAACTCTTCAAAGACTGTGGTCGGTGTTGCCTCATCCATCGCAATAGTAAGTGAAACTTCTTCACCTTTAGTTAATGTTAATGCCCGCGATTGCAAACGGTCACATTGGGCTAAAACCACTTTTGCTTCTTCATACATCTGTTCACCTGCAACCGTTAACACCGGTAAAC
Organism: uncultured Photobacterium sp.; assembly: GCA_947039005.1. Taxonomy (GTDB): domain Bacteria; phylum Pseudomonadota; class Gammaproteobacteria; order Enterobacterales; family Vibrionaceae; genus Photobacterium. Next base: position 22,573 of record CAMQXY010000013.1, on the reverse strand, counting down.
GGGCGCTGCGATCAAACAAATCAAATCCTAGATCTGCCTCAAGATTACTGATTGCGGTGCTTATACGTGATTGTGCCTTGCCTATTTTTCGAGCTGCACCTGAAAAGGAGCCCTGCTCGACTGAGATTACAAACGCATTGAGCTGATCTAATGTCCAATCCATCACTGCTTAAACCATCCGAAAATAAGATAGATATTATCTTTGAACAATCTAATAAACAAGGATAATACCGCTACTAATATAATGAGACCTCTTATGCAATTAACTCACTCACCACCGCCATCACTGACTATTAGCCAAAATTTTTGGCGTTATGCGATCCCATCAATTGCAGCCATGTTAGTCACAGGTTTATATCAAATTGTTGATGGTATTTTTGTTGGTCACTATGTGGGCTATCAAGGGCTAGCTGCAATCAATATGGCATGGCCAATCACCTATTTGTTATCAGGCTTAGGCTTAATGATTGGTATTGGCAGTGGGACGCTTATCTCGATTGCTCGAGGGGAAGATAAACCTCACCATGCGCAACGAGCGTTAGATCATGCGGTATTATTAATTGCCGCGGTCAGTGTAATGGCATTAGTGCTATTTGTTCATTTCGGTGAAACATTATTAACCATTCAAGGGGCTAACCACACTATAAAAGCGTTAGCTCTACAATATGTTCAAAGTTTTGGCTGGGCAGCATTTGTAACTATCTTTGCGGCTGCTATTCCGATGATAATTCGTAATGATGATAGCCCTAAAATAGCCACCGGATTATTAATCATTGGCGCACTAACTAATATTGTGTTGGATTATCTGTTTATTGGTATTTTTAAGTGGCAATTACAAGGCGCTGCGATTGCGACTATTATTGCGCAAGGTATCACCGTTGTGGGGGGGATCATCTACTTTTATTCTTCACGTTCATCACTCCGCATCCACTTTACCACCAAAAATATTCAATTCAGCCATTGTTGGAAAATTATTAGTCTTGGCTCATCGGTATTAATCATGTACCTCTATGCCAGTTTTGTAGTCGCTTTACATAATTATCAATTTATGAAATATGGCACTGAACTCACCGTAGGTGCATTTGCGATTGTCGGCTATATGATGACATTATATTACTTAGTTGCTGAAGGTATTGCAGAAGGAATGCAACCACCGGTGAGCTATTACTATGGTGCTAAACAACCGCAAAAGATAAATAAAACCATTTATTTAGCCATAAAAGTAACCATTATTGCTGGTATTGCATGGTTTGCATTATTGTATAGTTTCCCACACACATTAATTGGATTATTTAATAGCGGCAATGCGGAGCTGACCTCAGAAGCGGTCGGCGGTATTCAATTGCACCTGTTTGCGATGTTTTTAGATGGCTTAATTGTACTCACAACCGTGTACTTTATGGCAGTAGATAAAGCAGGCAAAGCATTAACTATTTCAGTAAGTAACATGTTAGTACAATTACCGTTTTTATATTTCTTGCCTCAGTGGTTAGGCGTGAACGGTGTCTGGCTATCAATGCCTCTTTCAACCATTCTATTAAGTCTCATTGTTATGCCGCTGTTATGGCAAGATATTCGTCAACGTTGTAAAAATCCACCGCTGGATATAATAGTAAACAATTAATCACCGCCTATCAGAAATAAGGGGACAATCATGTTCCCTTGTTTTTTTCGCAAAAAGCAAAGCGTTATTAATATAAAAGATCAAGTAACCATGCCTATGGTTTGATTCTATTTTCTTATACTCAACCACCTTGCCTATTGGTTGACCTTCATCGTTATCATCCCCTATTCATCATAATCCTGTAATCGGCATAATATTTGCTTTTTATTACAATAATTATTAATACGATAGGTGCTATAACTATGTATTCATCGATATATCAATCAATATCACGACAAATTGATGCGATTGAGAATATGCAACGCCAGTTTAGTGAATCTCAATACGAGACACTTATCAGGTTAATTAGCGCTCAATCTGGCAATATTATCTTTTCTGGCATCGGAAAATCAGGCTATATCGCTCAAAAAGTGGCAAGTTCAATAAAAAGTACGGGAGCCAATGCCCTATTCCTTCATGCCAGTGAGGCAATGCATGGTGATATAGGTCCATTAAATAACAATGATCTGGCTTTCTTAATTTCAAACTCAGGTGAAACCCCTGAAATACTAGCGCTACAATATCAACTTAAACAACGCAATATCCCGATGATCACACTCACACGAAGCCACACCAATAGCGTTGCAATACAAGCTGATCTCAATCTTATCGCAGGTTCCGCAAAAGAAGCCGATCCACTTAATATATTACCCACATCTTCAACCACCTGTGCGTTAATTATGGGAGATGCTATCACTCTCGCCATCGCTGAATATCATGCCTTTTCTAGTGCGGTTTTTGCCAATAACCATCCTCATGGCAATCTAGGATTAAATGCCTTAAAACCAATAAAAACACAGTTACATGCAGTACCGATTATTACTCTCGATACGCCTCTACAACTTGTGTTATCACAATTATTATCCGGTCATCAAGGGTGTGTACTCATCGGTGAACCACAACAACTTCAAGGTCTCATTACCGAAGGCGATCTCAATCGTGCGATCTCTCGTAATCCTCATCATTGGCAAAATATTCCCGCAAAAGAAATTATGTCGCTACATCCCATAACTTTAGATGATCAACATACGGTACACGATGCAGAGCAATTAATGCAGCAACAGAGTATTAATACTATGGTTATAGTAGATCATCGTAACACTCAACAGGTTTTAGGTGTTTACACTCGTATTTACAGGAAGAAAATATGAAAATAGTCGCCATTGTGCCCGCAAAAGGAAGTAGTGATCGAATAGCATCAAAAAACAGTCAACTTCTCGACGGTAAACCCTTATTTATTAATATGTTAGAAAAATTACTTCAGTGCCCTTCGATCAACGAAGTCTGGTTAGATACTGATAGTGATGAATTTATAGAGATCGCAAGTGAACTTCCTATTCAAATAATGAAACGCGATCCTCAGTTAGCCAGCAACACAACCGATGGCAATGCGTTATTTTTAAATGAAGTCACCCATATTAATGCGGATATCTATTTACAAGTTCTATGCACCAGCCCATTTATTGATATTCAAACGATCGAAAAGACATTAGCTACATTAATTAATGATCCCAGCTATGACAGTGCCGTCATGGTAAGAAAAGAAAAACAATATCAATGGGATAACCATCAGCCAAGTTATGATATTAACCATATTCCAAACAGTATTGATCTTCCTGATACGATCATCGAAACCATGGGCATGTATATTATGTATCGTGAACATGCTCTTAACCTACAACGCCGTATAGGAAATAATCCCTATCTTATCTATGCCAGTCCAATCGAAGCAATTGATGTCAATTGGAGTGAAGATTTTCAATTAGCTAATCTCATCGCCGCAGGTATACGAGAAAAAGAAAACCACTTACTAAAAAACATTTCAGCCTCTATTTCTAGCGCGATATTATCCGATATATTAGATGACTTAGGCTATCCCAACCAAGTCATAAAAAAGCTAAAGCCTTACACTCCCACAAAAATTTTTGGAAGAGCTAAAACATTAAAATTACGTAAAAAAGAGCAGCACGAATCACCATCAGGAATTTATAACGCATTAAATACCTATAAGTATATTGTCCCAAATGACATCATTGTTGTAGAAAATGAAATTTCAGATTATGCCTACTTTGGCGAATTAAACGCAAATTTAGCCATTAGAGCAGGAGCTATCGGCACCATTATTGATGGCGTCACGCGTGATAGCCAAGATGTTGAAAATCTTAATTATCCGGTCTTTTCTAAAGGGTATAACTGCCAAGATGTCAAAAATAGAGCCGTTGTCGAACATTTTAATAAAACCATTTTCCTTGATAATATTGCCGTTGAACCAAACTGCCTTATTTATGCTGATAATGAAGGTATTGTCGTCATACCTCAGCAAGTCGAACATCAAGTGATCGAACTTGCTCTAACTCTAACGCGCAATGAACGCCATATTTTAAATGATATCTCAAATGATATTGATACTGATGAATTAGTGGCTAAATATGGTTTCTTCTAACCTCCCTTACTTTTCAATCGTTATACCTATCTATAACGAAGAAAAATACTTAAGAGATAGTCTACAGTCCGTAGTCGATCAACGTTTTGATGACTTTGAAGTATTAATGGTTAATGATGGTAGTCAAGATAACAGCGTAACAATATGCAAACAATTCAGTGCTATCGATCCTCGGTTTAAGTTAATTGAACAAAAAAACAGAGGTCTCAGTGGGGCTCGAAATACAGGGATCCGTCACGCGACGGGGAAATTTATTGCCTTTTTAGATAGCGATGATTTATGGCACCCAGACAAGCTCAAAGCACATTATTATTTGCATCAATTACACCCTGCGATTTCTATGAGTTATAGTCAATCCGAGTTCATAAATATGGACAATACTTTAATCAATCTTCAACAACAGCCAAAAATAACCAATATAACCATCAGCGATATTTATTGTCGAAATCCAATTGGGAATGGTTCTTCTGCGGTCATTAAACATACTATATTAAAAAAAATTGGATTTCATAATGAGACAATCCATCAAGATCTACAATTCTTTGATGAGTCTTTAATACAATCAGAAGATGTTGAATGTTGGATACGGTTATATACAAAAACGAATTTAAACATTGAAGGGTTAGCATTTCCATTAACAATGTATAGAGTCAATATTCAAGGCTTATCTGCTGATTATAAAAAACAACTTCAAAATTGGTTCAAAATGACAGATAACGTTATTGGCTATAACCCTTTGTTAATTAAAAAATATAAAAACAAAGCATTAGCTTATCAATTTAGATATATTTCTCGCTGGGCGATAATAAAAAAACAAAAGAAAGAATCAATATATTACATCACACAAGCGCTACGAACCCACCCTAAAATGATGATTGAAGAGCCTATCAGAACCGTTATAACCTTAGGTTCAAGTCTTCTCTTAATCATATTACCGAAAAAAATATTCAATAGATTGTTTATTTACGTTCAACAAAAACTTGGCCGTTACCTTCAAAGGCAATCTCATTAAGGTTACAGCGATAAAAACATGCTCGAAAAACAAACCCAACGAATATCCATCCTGGCCACATAATATATGACAATATTTCAATGTTTTCAGTAAATGAATAGATAAAGAAAATAGTAATAACAAAAAAACCAGACAAATAATCATGGTTAATTAAACTTTTTATTAACATATAAATAATTGTCATCATTAATGGTACTATATATAACAACAACCCTATTATTCCTTTTATGAATAATAATCCAACAAATGTATTATGACTCCCTATTGGCATAAACTGAACAATATGAGGTCCACGTTCAACATTTCCATGTCCAAACCAAAAAGACTCATTATACCAACGATATAATCCAATATTATTTAATGTATTTCTTATCATACTGGAATCAGAACGCAGACTATTGATTTTATTTAAAATATCAGCGATAAAATTAATTATATTCTCAATGAAAACACCAACGATTAATGTGGATATAAGAACAAATATAAGTATTGAGATAGTGTCAAAATAGTAATATACAATAAAAACTGTTAGCAAAATAAACAATATTAATATTCCAGCTCTAGACTCTGAAATAAAAACCAAAATAATAGAGGATAAAATAGCAAAATATTTTAATCTATCCGATGGTCTAGATAAAATAATAGAAAAAGCCAACAATGCATAAAAAGCAAGAGCTGGCGACCATGGTGCAAATAATTGCCAGCGTGGAAATCCTGTATTCGTATCATACCAATATAACCAAACTTTAAAGACTTGATCACCACTACCACCAAGAATTTTCAATGGTGATGTATAAAGTAATGTTGGAAAATTAAGAAAAGCAACAATAATAAGGAAAGGAGTAATAAGCAAACTTTGCCATAAAATATTCGTCATCGCATTCTGTAATATCGTATATCTAATAGGTAATACTGTACCCACAAATATAAAAACACCAATTAAAGCCCACCCTTTAGCCCAACCAATACTTGATTTAATCACCATTAATATACTATGGCCTGTATTTAAAGAACCAATAATCACAACGACTTCAATTAACAGGACTGCGACAAGCCAAAGTAAAGCCAAAAAATTATACTTTATATTATTATTAAACATAAGCACAATGCTTCGATAAAATAACACCCAAGCTAAAATAGGACCAACAAAATATAACCCACCTAATAAATATAATGGATATGTTAAAACAATCACATAATAAATTATTTTCTCATCTACACTATTAAATGATGCTTTTTGTAATAGATACATAATATAATAACCAAGATAATTGTCGAAAGCACTCCGCTAAATATAACGATATAATATATATACTTATTTTTACCACCTATTATTTTTGCATCATTCCATATTTGCACATCCGGATATATAGACTCTGCATCATCAATATATGCTTGTTCATTACCTAACTTAGAAAAATAAATGGCTTCATTAAGCTCTAATTTTTTCGTTAACATTTGTAGGTCGTTATATTTAGATAATATCTCTACCGCTGTTTTTTTTAACTCTTTTATTTCAATGTCTAATTGATTAAATTCATTAACCACCGTATGATATTTTATTTCATTCAACACATACACTTTGAATATTTCTGAACGTTCATCAATATCTACACTTAAAATAAGCTTTTTAGTATTACTGTCATTTGAAGATTTATTGAGTAACGATAACCTATGATTTATATTTATAGTTAATTGTTGGTATTCTTTTTTAGCCATCTTAAACTCTGGATTATTATTACCACTACTAGCCGATAGTGCTGATATTCTAGAAAAAGCATTAGCTCTTTCGTTATAAAGATTTTTTAAAATATAATCAGAATTGATAAGTAATGCTAATGATGCTTCTTCAGGTGTTAAATTCAAAATATCTTCAAATTTTTCCAATTGTGTTTTTAATGATACAAGTTCTATTTTTTTCTTCAGAAAAAGATCTTCCAGTTTATGTATTTTATTAGCATAATAATCATTAGAATTACTATGTAATAAATTATATTTAATCCTAATGTCTCGAATTCTTTCTGATAATAAATCAATTTCTAATTTAGAATCATCAATTTGTTTATTATTAATTCGACTTCTAAATTTAATATATTTAACTCTATGCTCTCTTATTTTATTTTTCAAGTTATATAATAAAGAATCTAACATTAATAATAGGTTATCTTTATAATCAGTTTTCATGGAAATTGTAATTAGTGGTGTTTGAGGAATATTTTTAATCTTTGGAACTGGTATGTTAGATAATGACAAATCAAGATCATTCGCAATCTTCTCTCTTAGTTCATCACTCATGATTATTTCTTTATACGTTTCTTTAGGATCTATTTTCATGTTAGAAAATATAGACCTATTATTAGTCGACATCTCTCCGATACTCAACAACTTTAATCGAGTATCAGATTGAGATGATGGAAATATTATTGTTAATGATCCTGTGTGCTTATTTTTTAAATAAACACTACTGAATAATAACCCCCAGATAAATACAACACCAAATATAAATACTATAAAATATTTTTTTAAGGCAAGGATTACCATCCTATCAATCCATGCAATATATTAATAGGTGTTAGTGTATCTGCCAGTAATTTAATAATAGCAGCGTAGTTTGTCATATCTGAATCGTAACAAGTCACTTTATCTCCATTCATTAAATAAGGATTATAGTGAATGCTATTCTTATGTTTTATTAAATCATAAGCAGATATTTTTAATGCAACTAATTCGTCATCATTATTCAATGATGTTATTAATAAAAAACTACGGTTACTATTACTTGCCTCCGTCCCTCCCATACAATTAGAATTAAATACAGCATCAATAAAACGACTACCATAAGGAAATTCTCTTGTATCTTTATTTATATTACTTAAATTATTATTATTCGCAGGTATCGTAACATTAGATAAAAATAATTTAACACCTACTGGTGTTATCCTTGATAATCGAATTAAATCTTTATCTACACAAAAAGAAGAACCAATATAAATTTCATCACCAGAAACTAACGGAATATCATGAAATTCACCATCATCTAAAACACCATTTAAATTAAGATGATATTCAATACCATATCTAATTAAACGCACATTTTCAACATTAGCAGTAGGCTTTATACCTCCCGCTAATTTAATAGCTAATGTTAACATTTTATCTTCTACATAAGAAATATCTAAATTTTGATACTGATTAAATTCTGGCTTATTTTTATTAATAACAATTAATCCAGGCTTAAATACCTCACCATTTACTTTTATAGAGATCGGCGCATATTTCTTTACTGTTATTATTATATAGAATCCATCTTCATTAAATATTTTCGTGTTAATATAATTATTTTTTAATTTTTCACTAAGTTCATCAATAGATAACCCTTTAACTTCTATGGGTTTAATCCATGGTAAATAGATATAGCCATTAGACTTAATAATATAGTCTTTCGACAACACCTTATGATTCATAATATTAATATTAATAACATCGCCTGGAGATAAAATCTCATTTTTATTTTGTAATAACTTTATTGATTGCTTTTGTAATAAATCAATGTTATCTTTTTTTTGATAAAAATTACCACCAAATCCTGTGTTATTTTCATAATTGCATTCATTATTACAATAATTAAAGCAATTTGTAGTGTCAAAGCTATTTGCAGAATGTTTATTGCTGCAACCTAAAGAAAATATGACCATTATAAATATAATAAAAAAACGCATCACATTGCCCCTCTCGTACTAATAACAGCAGGGATTGTTCTTATTATAATCCATAAATCCATGGCTATATTTCTAGTTACAACATAATTTAAATCAAGCTCAAATTGTTTACTACATGATAATTCTGAACGACCAGAAATTTGCCATAACCCCGTGATTCCTGGTTTAATTAATAAGCGTAATTTATGAATTTGAGTATATTTGTCAACTTCTGACTCTAATGCTGGCCGGGGTCCAACTAAATTCATTTCACCTTTTAATACATTTAAAAATTGTGGGATTTCATCAATAGAAAATTTTCTTAACCAGTATCCTATTTTTGTTATTCTTGGATCGAGTTTATTTTTATATCTTATTCCACCGCTAATATTATTATCAACAGTTTCTTGATCTAATTTTATATCATTATCCATTGTTATATATTTATACATCATAAAACGTTGGCCATTCTTTCCAACTCTAACTTGCTTAAATATTGGATTCTTACGCTCAATAATAAATAACAAACAATACAGTACAATATGAAATGGTAGCCATATATTTAACGCAATAAAAGCAATAACCACATCAATTATTCTTGAAAAAACACTCAAACATAAGATCCTTATATTTAATGCCTTTGATACATTCCAAAAAATAAAATTAGCATTGCCTATTATATATCTATTCCATAATCTTTGTGGTTCTTGATATAATCTATATATCCATTCACATCCAACTTGTCTTATTAATAATGGTGCTCTTTGTACTTTACCCGCGTAAAAATCGAACATTCCACCGACACAAATAATAACATTTACGGATAATTTTTTATAATTATTGATAACCCATTGCTCTTGTATCGGTGTACCAAGACCAACAAATAATATCTGCGTTTTTGATTTATTAATTAAATCTATAACAGCATCATCATTGTCAAAAAAACCATGATGACTTCCCGCAACATTCAATTTAGGGTATAGATATTTAAATCGCCTCAACGCTTTATGTGAAATATCACTTTCACCACCGAGAAAGAATATAGACCAATTCTCTTTTGCTGCCAATTCTAAAACCTTAGGGCTAAAATCAGTACCATTAATATTATCCCCCGGTAAGATCCCTTTTAACCTCAGTGCAAATTTCAAACCAACACCATCAGGAAGTACTAAATTAAATTTAGATAAATTTTTACGATAACGACTATTATCTTTTAACTTATTTAAACAATCAGCATTAACATAACCTATTAAGCTAGGAGTACTTTTTGGTATTGCTATTATTAATTGTTTAATTATTTTTAATGCTATATTTTGATGGCCATTAAAAACTTCAATACCAAACCATTTTATTCGTTGATTAATTGGTTTATATGAAACTTTAAATAATAAAGAATATGCATATAGTAATGGATAAATAACTTTTTTCCACCAGTAAATCTTTAATTCAATATCATCACTTAAATGATGATATTCCGGTGGTGTAATACCTAAATTTTCATGAAGATCTCGAGCAGAAAAAGCACCAACATGATTGTTATCACTGCTATAAGCTATTTTAGGTGAAAAACCGATAAGATGTAATTCTCCCTTTACGACTGCCAGTAATCTTGCTAATCGGCTCGTTTGACCAAATCGATAATCAAATCCACAACAATACTCATATCGACTAAATACTCGCCCACAAGAACTATAGTTTTGAATAGCATAACAAACCCATACTGGAAAACTAACTACACTGTATAGCAGTGCAATAAAACGATCGAGTAAGGATACATCTACGATCATCACTCTATTTATTACTCTATTCATAACTCTACCTATGGATAATAATTCATGAAAATACAATGTGTTATATTCAACTATAATCTTCCAAATCAAACAGATGAGACATACAACACTCTGATTAAGAACAACTTCCCACCGGATCACATTACTGTTGTTGACAATGGTTCAGATAAAGCACCTCAGGCACTTTCTACTAATTTATCACTGCCATTTAATGTTCGCTTTTCTGGACAAGCAAATACAACCCTTCAATTTCTTATGACTTATCGTCCCTCTGACTATTACTTACTGATTACGACCAGTGCAAAACTTGATCCAATATTAAACTACCTTCATATTTGTGATCTTATTATTGATGAGTTATCAGAATCATTTGGCGTCGTGATGGCTTCTCTTATCGGGGGGGAGACTGAAAAAATAAGCCCAGAACAATCTCATCACGACTTAACACTCCACGCTACGCCTTATCGTTCGGTTTATTCCGCTCAACCCATTATGACTCTAGTTTCGCACCAACTTTTATCTATTTGTTACAAAAAACGTGCCGCTTATTTCAACACAAGCTTAAAAAGAGGACATGGTATCGATATTGAGCTACAACATATGGCGTTAACTCATGGATTAACGACCTTTGTATCACGAGAACTATGGGTACATTGGAAGACAAATCAAGCACATAAATTAAAACTTGCTGATGAATCTGCTTATGAATATCGATGCCAAGCACAAGCTGAAATGGAAAAATGTTTTGCAAAAAGATATGGCGAACAATGGGAAAAACAATTTAGATTGCAATTTGCAAAGATAACTGGCGCAAAAATAAAAATGACGATAATAAATCGATACAAATTCGCATCATTACGACAGTTATGGTACGGAATAAAATTGTTTATATTTAAATGCAGAATAAAAATAAAATAGCATAAGACTTGGTACATTTATCGCATGTATACCAACAGAAAGCATTGATAATAGGATATTAGATGCCATCTTTTTTTAAAAAATCATCCGCTTATTTGATATCGAATATGATTAATGGTTTATCTTTACTTTTTCTACTTCCTTTTTTAACGCGCTTCCTTTCAACCCAAGAATATAGTCAAGTTGTATTACTGCAAACATTCATATTCGGCTTATTATCATTTATACATTTGAATGTTTTTCAGGCATCTAATCTAAAATATTTTGACCAATCACTTACCGATAAAGAAATCCGAAGATATAACACAGGATGTATAATAATACTGTCATTATCAATTTTATTTTTTTTAGTTATATTATTATTTAATTTATCACTCTTATCAAAACTATCATCGCTACCTAAATCATGGTTAATTTGTGCCTTTATCATTGCTCTCTCACAAAGTTTTATACAATTTTGTTTATGGCAATGGCAAATGAGAAAACAAGCTTACCAAAATTCAATTTATAACTCATGCTATATAATAATTTCATCTTTATTTACTTTACTCTTACTTTATATATTACATGATAAAATACATGCAAGAATCTATGCTTTATTAAGTGTCTCAGTGATTTTTTTTTATTTTCAATCTATCTTATTGTAATTAAAAAATGGATCTTATTTTCTCTTATACCCATGTCAATCATAAAAAATATACTCACTGTGTGTATCCCACTACTTCCACATTCTATTGGTATATTCCTTTTAATTGGTGCTGATAGATTTATCATCACTAAGATTCTTGGCTTATCAACAATTTCATCTTATCTTGTTATTCTTCAAATCAGTACTGTTTTTGTTTTTATTTTTGATGCGATTAATAAGGGATATTATCCTTGGTTGTTTGATAAATTAAATGAAAACAATAATGACACAAAAAAGAAAATAATTATTACAACTTATATTTATTTTATTTTATTATTATGTGCTTCTGTTTTTTTATTTTTTCACGGATCAAAATTAATCACATTAATTGCGGGGGAAAATTACATTATAAATAATAATATCGTTGGTCTTATTTTTCTCGGACAAATATTTGGTGGTATGTATTTAATGGTGAATAATTACTTATTTTATGAAAAGGAAATGTTATTACTATCAAAAATAACCATTTCATCAGGCATTATTCACTTAACTTTAATATCTGTACTCTCATATTATTGGGGAATAACTGGAGCTGCATTTTCTTTTTGTTTTTCAAAATGTATTCAATTTTTATTAACTTGGTTTAATGCTTATAAAATAGCAAATATGCCATGGTTGATTCAAGACGGATAAGTATAGCTTATTATCCGTCTTATATTTTTTATGCTAATCGTGCCGCTATCCATTGCGCGATATCATTAATTTGAGGCATACACACTTGATGCTCCATCGGGTAAGTCCGCCATTGCGGCTTATACCCTGCGGCAATCAAATCATCGCGCGCCATTTCCCCTAATTTAGGTATCACTACCGGATCATAATTACCATGCATAATTTCAATGGCAATATCACGATTTGCATCGCTGTATTGAATAATATTTGCCGTTGGAAAGTACGTTGATAACGCCAGTAATCCACCCAATGGTTTTGAATAACACAAAGCGGCATGATAAACCACTGCACCACCTTGAGAAAATCCCGCTAAGATGATCCGTTCAGAAGTAATACCACGACTGATTTCACGTTCAATAAGATCAATTACTTGTTGAGCCGAATGTATCAATTGATCTTCATTAAGTTTACGCGACACATCTAATGAAATAATGTCATACCATGCTGGCATTACCGCGCCGCCATTGATTGTGACGGGAATAGACGCCGCATGCGGAAAAATAAACCGTACTGGCATATCAGCAGGTAACTGTAATTGTGGCAATATTGCTTCAAAATCATGTCCATTAGAGCCTAAACCATGCAGCCAAATAACACTGGCAGTTGCGCTAACGGTTGGTTCTACTTCAACACAAGGTAAATAGGTTGTATTCATAGTCTTATCCTTTATAAACCTATGCCACTATATCGCTGATTTTATTGCTCGCGCAAGTCGAGATGGCGCTAATTTTGGATTCGGATCAGCCTGATTAAAAAATTCACTCACGACATCGACAATGGCTGATTGTACATCAGCGGTTGTGGCTAAATTCTGAGAAAAACTCGGCACTAAATCACCCGATAATGAAGCTTGCTTAAATGCATTCATTGAATCTAATGCGCACAGATCAAACGCCGACATATCCATATCTAATCGAACCGGAATTGAACCTTTATTTAGATTAAATATACGTTGAAAAGATGGCATCAATAACGTTTTAGCTAAAGTATACTGCGCAATATTATCCGTATCAGAGCCTTTTAATTTAAAAAATGCCAAGCTATCAATATTAAATGTAAACTGATGCTGCGTACCTGGCGCTGGAACACATAAGTAATCTTTTCCCGCAAATTTACCGGCTTGTGCAAATTCACCCTTTGCCCAATCGCCCATAAACTGCATAGCAGCTTGATCATTAATGACCATTTCAGTAGCAGTATTCCAATATCGTCCTGCTACTTCAGGATCAATATACGCTTTCATCCGTTTAAATTGCTTAAAGACATCAACCATTTTAGCGCTATTAATAACGGTCATATTAAGATCAACAAATGCTTTACGATAATCGGCAGAACCTAATACTGCCAAAGCAATACTTTCAAATAAAGTGGCATCTTGCCATGGTTGACCACCATGCGCTAACGCAATAAATCCGGCTGCTTTAATTTTATCGGCTACCACAAAAAACTCAGCTAAGGTCGTGGGCACTTTTGCCCCAGCAGCCTTAAACACCGTTGGACTCACCCATAACCAATTAACCCTATGCACATTAATCGGCACCGCTACATAATGCTGATCATATTTCATGATATTCGCTACCACTGGCGGCAAGACTTGATCCCAATGTTCTTGCTGAGCAACATCATCAAGTGATGTTAGAAACCCTAACCGTCCCCACTCTTGAATATCATGACCTTTTAATTGGGCGGCAGTAGGTGAGTTACCTGATACGGCACGCATTTTTAATACTGTCATTGCGCTTTCACCACCGCCACCAGCCACCGCAAAATCTTTCCAACTGTGACCTTGTTGCTCCATCATTTGTTTAAGCACTTTCACCGATGTCGCTTCGCCACTCGATGTCCACCAATGCAGTACTTCAACTTGCCCTGATGCCGTGGCAGATGTCATTGGCAGTAAAGATAAAAACGATGTCAGCATAAGATATTTTAGTTTCATGTTTGCTCTTTCTTTACTAGGCCAGTGCAACAGGTAATACACGCGGCAACACAACAACGACAATCAGCCCTTGTGTTAAACCATTTTTAATAATTAATTTACCACCATGAGCATGAATAATATTTCGCGCAATCCCCATCCCTAAACCATGACCATCGGCATCCGTTGCTAAGCGAAAATAAGGTTCAAACACCGCAGATAATGATGATTCAGGAATACCTTGTCCCTGATCGGTGATTGTCATAATTATTTTATCGGGCTTATCAATTACGGCGACGGTAACTTTATGACCGTACTTAACACCATTATCAATTAAATTACTTAAACACCGTTTTAGGCCTAATTCTTTACCCATCATCGGTGAAATCGTCACCGCAGGCAAAGTCACGTTGATATCATGATGATTATGCCGTTCAGCAATACTTACTAATAATAAATTCAAATCAATAGGAACAATATTTTCATGTAAATCAGTATCTTTTACACATTGCAAAGCCCCTTTAACCATCATTTCTAATTCATCAAGATCATGATTAAATTTATCAATTTTCTTATCGTCGTCAATCAATTCAACCCGTAACCGTAACCGAGTAATCGGCGTTTTAAGATCATGCGAAATAGAAGAAAATAGTTGTTCACGATCTTCAATATAGCGCCGTAATCGCAACTGCATTCGATTAAATGCTTGCGTTGCCATTACTAATTCCGTCGCCCCTTCTTCTTTCAGTGGCGGTTGATAAATATCAAGACTTAACGCATTTGCCGCATCAGCCAGTTGTTTTAATGGCTTAATTTGACGTCGCACCATGATATAGGTAAACACTAGCAACAAACTGGTGATAAACACCAAAAATAAAATTTGTTGGCGAGTGATCACTTCATCTTTTAAGTTCATATAAGGTGCAGGTAATAACGCGGCAATATAGAGCCACTGATCTTTTTCTAATTCAATTTGCACCACTAAAATAGGCGGGTTTAATGGTTCTAAACTTAATGTATTATGAACCCAAGAACGTGGCAGATCGCTCAATAAAATATTATTTTTAAGTACATGTAACGTTTCTGGGCGGGAGAACTCGACTTTTATCGTCGTCAAACGCGGCAATTTTTGATGTAACACTTTTTCAAACACAGAAACTGCCATCTGTTTTTGCTCAGAATTAGCAATCGGATCAATACGAATTTCTTCATCATTAAAAGAGACAAAAAAACGCGTCCCTCCCATATTACGCAATTGATCTAACACAATATGCCGATATTGCATCGGTAGCGATTGAAAGAAAGTCACTGTTGAAGCAAACATCGTCGCCATGCTCGCCGATGTAGATTGTAAACCATCTAAATCGCGCTGTTTTGATTGGGTATACCAAATAGCGGTTGCAATAACTTGTGCCAGAAAAACGGCTAATAATGTTAACCACAATGTTCTCGAAACCAATGATTTCGGATACAACACTTTCCAATTCATTGACCATTATCCATATAATAAAAAAGTGTGACACTTATGTAAGCGATCACACTTTATTCAACGTAATTATTCGTACATTACGCGTTTTCATAAACCACATCAGCAGTAAAAATATAACCATTACCACGACTGGTTTTGATTAAACGTTGAGTACGTCCTTTATCACCTAATCGCTGCCGTAAGCGGCTTAATGCAACGTCAATTCCACGTTCAGAAGGTAGCGTATCTCGTCCTCGCGTTGCATAAGAAATCGTATCGCGATCTAATATTTCTTGTGGACGGGATAAAAATAGCATCAATAATGCGTAATCACCGCCAGTCAGTTCAAACTCTTGCTTTTTATCAAGATCAAATAAGCAATGTGTGGTGGTATCAAGACGCCAATTAGCAAAACGTATCCGTTTAGCTTCAGTGGGTAATTGCTGACTTCCCATCGGTTTAATTCGTCTTAATAACGCTTTAATACGGGCCAATAATTGACGAGGACTAAATGGTTTTGCGATGTAATCATCTGCCCCTATTTCTAAACCAATAATTTGATCCATTTCATCAGAAACAGCGGTTAACATGATGATAGGCACATTCGAGCTTTTACGAATATACTGACACAATGTAAAACCATCATCACCCGGCATCATAACGTCTAATAAAATCAAATCAGGATAACCAGCGACTAAACGCCGTTTCATTTCCTCGCCTTCTGCCGCAGTAATAACGTCAAAACCGTTTTTTGTTAAATACTCATCCAGTAATTCACGGATCTCTTGATCATCATCGACAACAAGTACTTTTTTTCCTACGCCCATTGTTATCGTCCTTACACATCAAAAATATAAATACAATATAATCTAATAAAATCGTTTTAATTTATAAGAAAAACCTTGAAATTATAAAATCCCGCTAAACGCATATATTTGACCACTTATTATATGAAAAATCAGTAAAACGCTACAATGCTACTTAAAATTCGTTAGCTCGATAACAAAAACAACTATTTATGGAAAAAACACTAAATTAATAATTGAATAAAAACTGAATATTAGTGTTGTTCTAAACAAAAACAGTAAAAATATTGGCGATACCGTAGACGAGACATACCGCCGAAATAGATAGTGTAAAATCACAACTTGAAAAACAATGACAAGATTTTGAGTCCACGTTTGGTTACAAAACCAATGACTCTATAGCGTTAACACTAAGAAGAACACGAGCAAACTGAGTGCGTGAACTACAACATGAATTAAATAAATGGAGAGTAATGATTCCTCCTGCACCTAAAGCGCTTTCTAGTTGAAAGTGTATAAGATTCAGGTATCCTCACCAAGCAATGATGAAATAACAAATATTGGCATAACCATTTAGCGTAATGTTATTATACTCAACTGGAATTATTGGAAGGACGATTTTTTTGCTTGTCAATCATCGAAGACTACAACCTATTTTGATTGTATCTATGTATCTCACTACAACGCTCTCTCTGCTAATAGCTCTTTATTATGGCTATTCTGGCATCATTACATTAACTATCTTTAGTATGATTATTAGCCTTGTTCTTGCTGCCATATGTTATAGATTACGAGAAAAAGTTGATAACTTTACTAATCATCTATTTACACTATGTCAAATTTATCTTCATGGCATTATTTATCAGCTATTAATAATACTATTTGTCATGATTGCATTTATTAGCTTTTCATTGATGCAACGGCTTGGGGTCAATAATACGATCCTCGATACCTTTAATTCGATTATCTCTGTTGTATTATTTTCATTTGTCATTTTATTTGTATGTTGGCATTGGCTACGAAAAAGTATTATCGGTTTATACCAATTTTCTTTAGAGCAACAAAAAATCAATAAGTAAGATTAAGCTCCACCACTGGAGCTTTTTATTGCAAATAAGCAAAATAACGATCAATATATCGTAATATTGATCGCTAATTTAATCGCTAATTTAATCGCATTAGTTTCGCGGTTCTTTTTCTTGATCACTTAATACTTCTGCTAATGTTGACCGTGATAATCGACCAGTAACATCACCATCTTCATTAATGACAGGTAAAGGATGATCACTGTCCAATGTTTCGGGAATAACCGTTTCTAATAAGGCATCAGACGCAACAGCAGGAACGCTTTCTAGCATTGATTGATCAATGGCGTTGTCATAATCAGCTTCATTAATTTGCTCTAATGTCTGTTGTGTAATCACGCCTTGATAACCATCATCATCAATAAAATAACCATAGTCATCTTTCGCATTCCGCATTTCAGCAACGGCTTCACCAATCGTTTCAGCGGAAATTCTAACGACTTGCAGTTTCATCACCGTGGCGACAGTCAGCGCTCGCGCACGATTGACATCTTTAACAAACGCTTCAACATAATCATCAGCAGGATTTAATAAAATATCAACCGGTTTTCCCTGCTGAATCAATTTACCGTCACGTAAAATAGCAATACGATCACCTAAGCGCAGCGCTTCATCTAAATCATGAGTAATAAAAATAATCGTCTTATGCAGTTTTTGTTGTAACTCAATCAGTTGATCTTGCATTTCACTTCGAATAAGCGGGTCTAGTGCAGAAAATGCCTCATCCATCAGTAATATTTCCGCATTAGTACACAATGCACGCGCAAGACCAACACGTTGTTGCTGCCCACCTGACAAATTGGCCGGATAACTTTGTTCATACCCCGTCAAACCGACCGTTGTTAGCCACTGTTGTGCTTGTTGTTGCCACTGTAAGGGTTTAACTCCCTGAATATGTAAACCATAACCAACATTCTGTAATACTGTCCGATGCGGCATTAAACCAAATCGCTGAAAGACCATTGACATTTTATGACGTCGAAATTGTTGTAATTGTTTCGTATTTAATGTCATTACATCGATATCTTGGATTTCAATACATCCTTCAGTAGGTTCAATTAATCGATTAAAATGACGAATTAATGTTGATTTCCCTGATCCCGACAACCCCATAATGACAAATACCTCACCTGGGTATATCTCCAAATTAATATCACTTAAACCGACGGTATGACCCGTTTCAGCTAAAATATCCTCTTTAGATTCGCCTGCTTTTACCTTTACTAATACTTGTTTATCATTTGGACCAAAAATCTTATACAGGTGCTTCACTTGAATTAATGGCGTTATGTTTATTGTATTATTCATTTTGAGGTCCCTCCTAGATGCTGCTGACTTCGCCGAGCATAACTTTGAGAGATCCGATCAAAAATAATTGCTAATGCAACAATGGCTAAACCATTTAACAATCCTAATGTAAAATATTGATTTGTAATTGATTTAAGTACCGGTTGTCCAAGCCCTTTAACACCAATCATCGATGCAATAACCACCATCGCTAACGCCATCATAATAGTTTGGTTTATTCCGGCCATAATATTAGGCATTGCTAATGGAATTTGTACCCCTAATAACCGCTGCATCGGACTCGCCCCATAAGCGGTAGCGGCTTCTAATACCTCTTCATCCACTAACCGAATACCTAAATTTGTTAAACGAATAACAGGAGGGACAGCATAAATAACAACAGCAATTACACCCGGTATTTTGCCAATACCAAGTAACATAACAACAGGAATAAGATAAACAAAAGCGGGCATTGTTTGCATTACATCAAGCATCGGCGTCACAATGCGTTGAACCCTATCCGATCTTGCCATCGCTATCCCCATCGGAATACCGATAACGATTGCAACCAAGGTTGACACTAAAATAATACTCATGGTGCGCATGGTATTATCCCACATACCAAAAATACCAATAAGTACAAATGAAACTACAACCCCAAAGGATAATTTCCATGAACGACTAGCGACGTAAGCTATCGCGGCTAAAACAACAATAACTAACCACCATGGCGTAGCCAGTAACAACTTTTCAAACCAAATTAAAAACGCCAATAACGGATCAAAAAAAGCTTCAATGCTATCGCCATATTCACGAGAGAATGCACGATAGCCACCATCTAATGTTTTCCTAATTTCAACTAACTGTGCCCGTTCAAGTTGAGGAAATTCTGTTAACCATGAATCATTTGACATAAGTATCATCCTGTTACTTATATTTTAGGTAGCCACTAGCGACTTATAAATCTTTTAACGCTCCCTGAACTTTTTTAGCGACATCCGCCGAAACCCATTGTGTCCAAATAGCTTCATGGTTCGTTAAAAATTCAACCATAATTGCTTCACCATCGGCTTGATTCTCTTCCATCCATGCTAATAACCCATTCATCTCACTATTGGTAAACGAACGTGCTGATAAATATTCTACAGCGTCAGTTGAACGAGCAGCAAACGACGTCGTGATAACAGTATCAACTGCTGATGGTGGGTACATAGTGACTTTAGGATCGATACACTCTGGATTAGTAATGCACGATGAAAAGTATTTCGCATCAACACCTGAACCGAAATCCACTTTAACCATTTTATATTTGCCTAATACTGCCGTTGGCGCCCAGTAATAGCCAAACCATGGTTGTTTACGCTCATAAGCTTTTGCAATTGAACCCGATAAACCTGCACCTGAACCGGGATCAATTAAATCAAACCCCGACTGAGCTAAATCTAATGCTTTAAATAAATTACCCGCAGAGATCTGACAATTCCATCCCGCAGGACAACCATAAAATGCGGCCTTTTCGGGATCTTCTGGGTGTGTAAATAGCTTGGCATTTTTCTTTATGCCTGCAATGGTGGCTAATTCTGGTGTTTTTTCAACCATATATTCAGGTACCCAAAAACCTTCTTCACCGCCATCTGAAAATGTTGGTCCTGCAAATTTTAACCGCCCCTCTTTTACACCACGATCTAAAGCGTCCTTCAATGAATTACTCCACATTTCAGGTGCAATATCAGGTTCACCTTTTTCAATCATTGATGTCCCCGTCGGCATGGTATCACCAGGCACTAATTCGGTATCACATCCATATCCATGCTGTAAGATAAAGCTGTCAACATTGGCAATTAACGTAGCTGAATTCCAATTCATATCGGCAATGGTAACTTTGCCACATTCCTCTGCATTAATTTGCGTTGAAAAACTTGCCAAGAATAACGATGTTACAAGTAACTTTCGCATAAATAGCTTTCCTTTATTTATCTCTAACTAAAACATCATAATAGTTAGTAGTCTAAACAAATAACCACAACAACACAAAGATATGTAACAATATACGCACAAAATCACAACAAATACCGACAACTATCATTTAGACCTGTAATATCTACGTCTAATATTCCTTTAATATTAAACACTCACTCCCACGCTAAAGCGTATAGGTTTCTAAGTCAAAGCCCGTATAAAATATGATAAATGCGACTTTATATCGTTTTCATCTCACATATTGCTTATTATAGAGCCCATATTAATTAGTAATGGACAATAACAATGTATAAATTAGTTGCACTTGATATGGATGGGACGTTACTTAATTCAGATGGCGCTATCTCAGAACATAATAAGCAAGCCATTGCTGCAGCACGCGAACAAGGTGTCTATGTAGTATTAGCGTCAGGTCGTCCAATTGAAGGCATGACATGGGCACTAAAAGAACTTAATATGGATAGCAATAACGATTTTGTACTGTCATATAATGCTTCGTTAGTACAACGTGTTGCAAGCCAAGAAGTTGTTAGAAGTCAAACACTAAAAGGTATTGATGCAAAGAACATTGCGACAATTGCACACGATCTTGGCGTGCATGTCCACGCATTCTCTCGCCGCCAAGGTCTCATTACTCCAGAACATAATTACTATACTGATCACGAAGCTAAAATTAACGGCTTAACCATTACCTTAGCCAATTTTGCAGAACTTGATGACAACGAAGAAATCATGAAAGTGATGATTATTGATGAAGAAGATCGTCTTGAAGCGGCGATTGCACAATTACCTTCGACGTTATATCAACAATATACAATTGTAAGAAGTGCCCCATTCTTCCTTGAATTCATGCACACCAATAGTAATAAAGGTGTCGGTGTTAAAGCCCTAGCTGATTTCTTAAATATCAAACAAGATGAAGTGATTGCGATGGGTGATGCTGGTAATGATCATCATATGATCGAATTTGCAGGTTTAGGCGTCGCAATGGGTAATGCAACTGAAGAAACTAAAGCGATTGCTAACTATATTACTGATACCAATAACAATAGTGGTGTTGCACTAGTGATTGAGAAATTTATTCTTAATGCTTAATGCTTAATGCTTAATGCTTAATGCTTAATGCTTAATGCTTAATGCTTAAT
>CAMQXY010000012.1 GCA_947039005.1 uncultured Photobacterium sp. | reverse complement strand
AAAATAAAAAGGTTGAGACGAAATCTCAACCTTTTTTATACAGCAAAAACAACGATATATTTATTAATATAATCAGAGTGATTTGTTATACCGGATTATTAATATCTATAAATTCAACATCAAAATCATATTCTTTCGCTAGCCATTCACCTAATGCCTTAACACCATAACGCTCTGTCGCATGGTGCCCTGCCGCAAAATAATGAATCCCTAATTCACGTGCAATATGGGTCGTACGCTCAGACACTTCACCTGATATAAAGGCATCGCAACCTTGCTGTACTGCAAGTTCAATATAATCTTGACCACCACCCGTACACCAACCGACTTTTTTGATTAAAGCCGGCGCATTATCACCAATATGTAATGGTTCACGCTGTAATGCCATCGCAATACGCGCGGCAAATTCTTCACCGGTTAAGGGTGTATCTAACTCACCATAAATGGCAATCGAGCGTGGATTACCAATTTCTAAACCGCCAACGATATCTAACCCAAGACGCTGTGCTAACTGAACGTTATTACCCACCAGCGCATGAACATCAAGCGGTAAGTGATATGCATAAAGATTGATTCCATTTTCAATCAACGCCTTAATACGACGGTATTTCATTCCTCGAATTTCAGCTGACTCTCCTTTCCAGAAGAAACCATGATGGACTAAAATTGCATCTGCGTGCTCTGCAACCGCGCGATCAATTAAAGCCTGACAAGCAGTAACACCAGTAATGACTTTAGTGATTTCAGTCTTACCTTCTACCTGTAACCCATTAGGACAATAATCTTTAATCAGCTGTGGTGATAGAAAATCATTTAACAAAGCTTCTAATTTAAGGTTATTCATCGCTTATCCTTTTTAAATAACGTCATGTCATTGAACCAACAACACCTTCTTCAAAAAATATCAGCCTTTAACCAGAATCTCAATCACCAAAATTAATCATCTGCTGAACTTACATTATTTAAAATACAAAAAAAGCCGCCGTCGGCAGCTTTTTCAACAATACATCGTCATACGCTAACTAGCGACGTTGAGCGCCATGATCAAGTCGTGATAGCCACAATGGTTTAGTACTTGTCTGCGACCAGCAACGATACATATAGCTGGTTAATCGTGTACGTTTATTAATCGGCATCAAAAGCAGTACAGGTAAACACACTAATCCTAATAAAACCGTATAAACACGACGAGAAATAATATTCGCCACTGAAAACTGAGTGTACATTGCTAACTCCTGACCTAATAAACTTTATTGGTACTTTAATCCAATAAATGAAAGAATACTACAGAAATTCGGTCAACGATTAGTCAATAACGGTAAAGAAAACGTTTACTTTGAAGGATGTGTCAATATGTTACAAGATCATAATATTTACCATCAAACCAGCGCCGATTTTCACGCGCTATTGAAGATGCCTAATATTGTAACTGCGTGTGATTACAGTATCAGCAATCAATGGCTGCAACAGTTTGCCAAAAATGCCATTATTCCGACCGATATTCATTATAATGGCAATACACGATTAGGTTTTTATTACCAATGGCTGTGGCAACAATTAATCATTCATCATCCAGATTACAGCCTGATTGGCGAAGAAATTCAATTACAATGGCAACAGCAAACTGTTGGGGCAATTGATTTTTTAGTCCACAATCACCGCAGTGATGAAATTGAACATTGGGAAGTCGCGATTAAATTTTATTTACGCTTCCAGCATCAATGGCCGGGTCCTAATGCCAATGATAATTTAGATAAAAAAATCAACCGTATGATTGATCATCAACTCCAACTCAGCGACCATCCTGCCTTTAAACACTTAAATGACCATTACCCGACTCAGCGCCGATTAATTATGCAGGGACGTTTATTTGATGCTTGGCCCAATCCACAATCTGGCTCAGATATGCCGATTAACCCCATTTGCCTTAAAGGCCATTGGTGTTATTGTTCGCAAGCAACAGCATTAGAATTAAAAGTGCTAGAAAAACGCCAATGGATAGCCCCACCGCTATTTTCTCAACTGATAACCTTCCTCAATATTGCAGAAATTAAGGTACCGACTCAAGCACTAGATAGTAATAATCAAGTGTGGTTTATCGTGCCCGATCATTGGCCAAGGCATAATCAACAGCCATAAAAAAACGCCCTAATCTTCTTTCAACTAGAAAGAAGATAATTAGGGCGTTTTTTCGTACGTACTATCCGTTATGGTGCTGAATTATAGACCAGCATCACTAAATACTTTACTAACAATATCTTGTGCTTCTTTTTCGATAAGGGCTAAATGCTCTTTACCTTTAAAGCTTTCACAATAAATTTTGTAAATATCTTCAGTACCAGATGGACGTGCAGCAAACCAACCGTTTTCCGTGGTTACTTTCAAGCCACCAATCGCAGCACCGTTACCTGGCGCATGCGTTAAGCGAGCAAGAATAGGCTCACCGGCCAGTGTTTCAGCAGCAACCATTTCTGGAGATAATTTGCTTAACACTGCTTTTTGTTCTTTATTAGCAACAGCTTGTAAACGTGCGTATTCTGAACTGCCAAATTTAGCGGCAAGCTCATCATAATATTGTTGTGGATTCTTACCCGTTACAGCTGTAATTTCGGCTGCAAGTAGACATAAAAGAATACCATCTTTATCTGTTGACCAAGGCGTACCATCTTGACGTAAGAAAGAAGCACCCGCACTTTCTTCGCCGCCAAATCCTAGTGTGCCGTTGTATAAACCATCAACAAACCATTTAAAGCCAACAGGTACTTCAACAAGTTCACGACCTAATGCTGCAACAACACGATCAATAATAGCGCTTGATACCAGTGTTTTACCTACAGCAACTTGCTCACCCCAACCACTACGGTGACGGAATAAGTAATCGATACAGACTGCAAGGTAATGATTAGGGTTCATCAAACCAGCAGGCGTTACAATACCGTGGCGGTCATAATCAGGATCATTACCAAACGCTAGATCGTAGTTATCTTTATAAGCAAGTAAACCTGCCATCGCGTAAGGTGATGAACAGTCCATACGCACTACACCATCTTTATCCAACGACATGAAACGGAATGATGGATCGATAGATTCATTAACTAGCGTTAAGTCAAGAGCATAATGTTGTGCAATCTGGCGCCAGTACTCAATACCTGAACCGCCAAGAGGATCAACACCTAGCTTTAAATTTGCTTTTTGAATCGCTTCAATATCAATAACATTAACTAAATCGGCAACATAAGGTGCAACTAGATCTTGCTCTACAACAAGATCAGAAGCAAAAGCATCTGTAATTGATACACGCTTTACGTCAACCATACCATTAGCAATGATGTCATTGGCACGTTGCTCAATAGCGGTAGTTAATTCACTTTCCGCAGGGCCACCGTGAACAGGATTATATTTAATACCACCATCTTGCGGTGGGTTATGTGATGGAGTAATAACAATGCCATCAGCTTTATCTGCATGCACTTTATTATGGCAAAGAATCGCATGAGAAATGCCAGGTGTTGGCGTATAACCTAACCCTTCTTGCACCACAACTTTCACGTTATTCGCTACCAATACTTCTAAAGTTGAAGTAAATGCAGGCTCAGATAAAGCATGAGTATCCTTACCTAAAAATAGCGGTCCAGTTAAACCATTAGCTAGACGAACTTCAGCAATCGCTTGAGCAATAGCCCAAATGTGATGCTGATTAAAAGTACCTTTATCAGCAGTACCACGATGTCCAGAAGTACCAAATGCTACCTTTTGTAGCGGATCAGCAATATTTGGCTCAATCAGAAAATAATTAGCAACTAGTGCTGGAATATTATGCATATCTTCTTGCTGAGCGCGTTGACCCGCACGTGGATGGATTGCCATTGTCTTATCCTTGTAAAAACTCAATAGTGATTAAATTTCACCACAAACTTTATCAATAATATCAGAACTAAACCCCATCTTCGTCATTAATTGGTCAATCATTTGACGCTTTCGGTCTGTATTGGTATTTGTGATCACCCAAAATGGGGTTGTGGAGATGGCTTTTGGCTTCGTCGTTTTACCACTTGCGAGTAATGTTTCTTCATCATGTGCGAAATAGACACGCGTACGTCCTTTAATCGCCGCGGCTTCAGCGAAGCCATCAGCATCAATACGATAAAGAGAAGATAAGATCAGCATAAAACGGCCAATTGCTTTTTCTTGCGCCGCAAATTCATCTGAAATTAGCACTGTACGCATTTCTTTAACGCGATCCATAGTTGACTCATTGCCAGCATCTCTACTCACAACAATGCCTTTAGGACGAACAGGCATCACAACTGCTGGTTGCTGCAATTGTTCTTCTGGCACCATAAGCAAGCGACGTAAAATATCAGAAGCGCTTTCACCAATATGTTGCGTTTGGCTAGCGATATAACGATATAGCTCTTCGTCTACCTCAATAGTCTTCATGGTATTATTCATTATCATTCCGTTTAAAATTCTGGGTACGATTATAGCCTGATCCGAGGTTATACTCTATGGTAAATACCACACCTAACTAGAGAAAATAGCCAGTGAATCTTCATTTTCGTGCTGAAGGCAAGGGTAAAACGATCGTTTTGATCCATGGTTTGTTCGGCAGCGCAGATAATCTTGGTCTTTTAGCCCGAGAATTAAAACAACATTACCAAGTGATCAGTATCGATCTTCGCAATCATGGTTTATCACCTCACAGCGATCAATTTACCTACCAGGATCTTGCCCAAGATATTATTGATACCCTTGATCATCTCGCGATTGATCAGTTTGATGTTGTGGGTCATTCAATGGGCGGCAAAGTTGCGATGACACTATCGGCATTAATACCACACCGTGTTAGTCATCTGATTGTTATCGACATGGCTCCAGTGGTATACCACACTCATCGTCATCAAAATGTCTTTAATGGTTTACGAGAAGTTAACCTTCACCCAATAACAAAACGCAGTGAAGCTGAACAATATTTAGCCCGTTATATCGAGGATGCTGGTGTTCGCCAATTTTTATTAAAATCATTAGCAAAAACAGAGACGGGTTACCAATGGCGATTTAATGTCGAAGGCTTAATTGCTCACTACGCCACCATTATGGGCTGGCAGCCAACTTCGCAACCGTTCACGGGTAAAACATTATTTATTAAAGGACAGCTATCTGATTATATTGAGCCCCAATATCGTGATGCGATCATGGCACAATTTCCTAATGCCAAAGCACATGTAGTTGCGAATACGGGTCATTGGCTCCATGCCGAAAAGCCAGAGACTGTAAATCGTATTATTAATCAATTTTTAGCTCAATAAACTTAAATAACATCTCATTAAAATCAGCGGTTAACTATAGTAGACTACAGGACTAACTATTAAATCCCTTACTCTACTGTGATATAGTGCGCTAAGTTCGATGGTCTCCTCAACAGTAATGCAATTAAAGCAGCCTCTAGGCAAGCTAACATTATTGACGAAGAGCTATCATGCCCTTTTGATGTAGGGCAACAATAAACAATGATAATATTTGGGCGAAAAAACATCGAATCGCCATCAAAAAATAATTATTATTGCGTCGTTTATACTGATTTCTGTAAACTGCCCAATAGCAGTTAACAATTTAATATGGGTAATATCTACTATGGCGAGCGTTGGACTCTTCTTTGGTAGCGACACTGGTAACACCGAAGCTGTCGCTAAAATGATTCAGAAGCAACTAGGTAGCAAGCTAGTTGAAGTAAAAGATATCGCAAAAAGCAGCAAAGAAGATATCGACAACTTTGATCTGATACTACTAGGTATTCCTACTTGGTATTACGGTGAACCACAGTGCGATTGGGATGACTTTTTCCCTGAGCTTGAGCAAGTTGATTTTTCAACTAAACTTGTTGCTATTTTTGGTTGTGGTGACCAAGAAGATTACGCAGAATACTTCTGTGATGCGATGGGCACTGTACGTGACATCGTTGAAAGCAAAGGCGGCACAATCGTGGGTAACTTTGCCACTGCAGGCTACGAGTTTGAAGCATCTAAAGCATTAGTTGATGATGCAAACTTCGTTGGCTTATGCATTGATGAAGACCGTCAACCTGAGCTAACAGCACCGCGTGTTGAGCAATGGGTTAATCAAATCTTTGATGAGATGTGTCTTGCTGAACTTGCTGACTAAGCATCATCAGCACACCAATAAGAACGCGCTCTAATAGCGCGTTTTTTATTATCTACGCCATAATTACTCTGACCGTTATACATTAATATTACGAGGTTAAGAAATAATTTTAGACCAATATTGTGGCTTTTTTCTAACATAGAATATCCGTGTAATTTGCGCTACGACTTCATTATTCGCCTTCTTCAATTGCAACCGCATATAATGAAAATCATCACTAATCGATACCATTTTAATACCAGATCCCAAAAATGGAGGTCATAAGTTTAACGCCAGCTTAACCAAACTTGGCTTATAGTAATCAAACAAAGCAATACTCCATACAAACTGGTATGATGAGTTAATTTATTACATAATTTTCACAATATTGCAAACTCAAGAAAAGTGACACTTCTACTAGATAACTAACCTTTTAAGGTTTATTGTTATCGTTGCGTCACTTATAATGAATCTAAATGAGAAAGACTACTGCAACATTTTTGCAGCTAGCCAACAGGATAATCGGATGTCAGATAATAATCACGCGCTCAAGCAAGCTGGTCTTAAAGTAACACTTCCTCGTCTTAAGATTTTAGAAGTGCTTCAACAACCTGATTGCCAACACATCAGTGCTGAAGACCTGTATAAAAAACTCATCGATATCGGTGAAGAAATTGGTCTTGCGACCGTTTACCGTGTTCTTAATCAATTTGATGATGCCGGTATTGTAACGCGTCACCATTTTGAAGGTGGTAAATCGGTATTCGAATTAGCCACTCAACATCATCATGATCATCTAGTTTGTCTTGATTGTGGCAAAGTAATTGAATTTTCAGACGAAATGATTGAGCAACGCCAAAAAGACATCGCGGCACGCTTTAATGTTCGTTTAACAAACCATAGTTTATACCTTTATGGTCATTGCATCGATGGCGACTGTAATGCCGATGAAACGTTGCACGACGAAAAATAACAACAACTCGTTATTTTTACTCTAAGAACCAGTGATCAATATCACTGGTTTTTTATATCTAGAAAAAACCAAGACCCATATCACGATTCAAATAACGTTACAATTGACCACGTGACAACCAATGATTAATTAAATATATATATCAATAAGCTATTTATAAATTATATAGAGAATTAATCATGAAACTTCATTCACTCACTATTGCTTTAGTTAGCGCCTTATCTTTAAGCTCTATTTCTTCTGTCGCTCATGCTTGTACACGGGTTTTATGGGAAACAAAAGATCAGGGCACATTCGTTGCACGTACAATGGATTGGTCAGAATCAACCCACCCAACATTAGTCAATTACCCACAAGGCAGTGAATACTCTACCCACTTGAGCAAGCTTAATAATATTAATGCTAAGTATGCTGTTACTGGTATTACAGCTTATGGCATTGTCGTTGATGGTCTTAACTCGCAAGGATTAGGCGGTAATATACTTTATGATGGTGAGATGGATCTTGGTAAGGGCGATCCACAACAACAAGCTGGTGCGATAACTTATTTACGTCACCTATTATCACAGTACAAAAATGTCAATGAATTGGTGGCAGCAATTAAAGACAATGCCCCAATTGAAGAATTGATCGATGGAATTCCAGTACGTATTGCGCTACATCTCTCATTCCAAGATCCAACCGGTGATAGTGCTATTGTTGAATGGCGTAACGGTAAACCACAAATTTGGCATGGCAAACAATACACAGTACTGACTAACCAACCAGGATATGATCAGCATCTTGCTAATGTCCAACGCTCACAACGCGGTTGGGGCGAACAAGATCAACAATGGAGCCAAACAAATTTGGGGACTGGTGGTAACGCTAACCCAGAAGATCGCTTTATTCACACCACTTATTTCTCTCAGCATCTAAAAGAGCCTAGCAGTGTAACAAATGGCATAGTGAAACTAGACTCAACCATGTTCCGTATTCCACATGATGCGCCAAACCGTCCCATTAATGGCAAAATGTCTGGCTATGCGACTGAATACTCAATCAATCAGCATCTACAATCTGGTGAGACATTTATTCGCTACCAATGGGGCGATACTTATACCCAATTTAACTATGACATTAAAGCGATTCAGCAATCACAAAAACTGATCAAATTTAATATCGTCAATAATGAATTAGCGGGTGATATTACTCAAAAAGTCATCGCCTCAGGGAAATAAGCAACAGCTAAGCGCCATAAAAAAAGCGCCTATTCCATTACTGAAATAGGCGCTTTTTAACAAATATTAACGACTAATTAGTCACCAATTTTTGCCCAAGTATCACGTAAACCAACAGTACGGTTAAATACTAAATGGTCTGTACTTGAATCTTTGTTATCAGCACAGAAATAGCCCATACGCTCAAACTGGTATGCTTTTTCAGCTTCAGCTGTCACCAATGAAGGCTCAACAAAACCGTTTAATACCGTTAGAGATTCAGGGTTAATCACTGATACGAAATCTTCAGCAGCGCCTGGGTTTGGCACAGTGAATAGACGATCGTATAAACGAATTTCTGCTGGAATACCCGCTTGTGCAGATACCCAGTGAATAACACCTTTTACTTTACGACCGTCAGCAGGGTTTTTACCTAGCGTGTCTTTATCGTAAGTACAGTAAATAGTCGTGATATTGCCTTCAGCATCTTTTTCAATACGTTCAGCTTGGATCACGTATGCGCCACGTAGACGAACTTCTTTACCTAGCACTAAACGCTTGTACTTCTTGTTCGCTTCTTCGCGGAAGTCTTCACGTTCAATGTAAAGTTCACGACTAAATGGTACTTCACGCACGCCCATTTCTGGCTTATTCGGGTGATTAGCAACCGTTAGCGTTTCAGTTTCACCGTCAAAGTTTTCAATCACAACTTTAACTGGATCTAAAACAGCCATTGCACGTGGTGCATTTTCGTTAAGATCATCACGAATACAAGATTCTAATGAGCTAATCTCAATGGTGTTATCTTGCTTAGTCACACCAATACGCTTACAGAATTCACGCATAGAGCCCGGTGTAAAGCCGCGACGACGTAAACCAGAAATCGTAGGCATACGTGGGTCATCCCAACCGTTAACTAGTTTGTCAGTTACAAGTTGGTTTAACTTACGCTTAGACATCACCGTGTATTCAAGGTTTAGACGACTAAACTCATACTGATGTGGTGTGCAATCAATGGTGATATTTTCAAGAACCCAATCGTATAAACGACGGTTATCCATGAATTCAAGCGTACAAATAGAATGCGTAATGCCTTCTAGCGCATCAGAAATACAATGCGTAAAGTCGTACATTGGGTAAATGCACCACTTATCACCTGTTTGGTGGTGATGTGCAAAACGAACGCGGTAAAGAACCGGATCACGCATAACCATAAACGGTGATGCCATGTCGATTTTTGCACGCAGACACATTTTGCCTTCTTCAACGTCGCCATTCTTCATTTTTTCAAACAAGGCTAAGTTTTCTTCAACGCTACGATCACGATAAGGGCTATGTTTACCCGCTTGCGTTAACGTACCGCGGTATTCGCGCATCTGCTCAGGACTTAGCTCATCAACATACGCTAAGCCTTTATTAATTAATTCAATGGCAAACCCGTAAAGCTGATCAAAGTAGTTTGATGAATAACAAATCTCACCACTCCACTCAAAGCCTAACCAGTTAACATCATTTTTAATAGACTCAACGTATTCAATGTCTTCTTTCTCAGGGTTGGTGTCATCGAAACGTAAGTTACATTGACCCTGATAGTCCTGAGCAATACCGAAGTTCAAACAAATAGATTTCGCATGGCCGATATGCAGATAACCATTTGGTTCTGGCGGGAATCGGGTATGTATGCTTGTATGTTTGCCACTGGCTAAATCCGCATCAATAATTTGGCGAATAAAGTTAGATGGACGAGCTTCAGATTCACTCATCTATTACACCTCGTGTACTTACAGGATTGAGAATTATGTACAGTCCATTAATATGAACCATGACTTTACACTATACCTTAATGCCGCAATGCAAAAAATCAAAAACACAGTTATAGCAAACAATTGTTGTGTATTTAATAAATAACGCGCAATAAAAAGCCGACGATGGTCATCCCATCATCGGCTTTTAGCAAGATCACTCAGTGATCAGGCTTTACTCGTAGTCAGTTGATTACAAAGATGTAACACGACTGAAACGTTTGCCATCACCACTTACAGCACGAATTTCAACGTTACCCGTTACACTTGGTTGTGCTTTCGCATCATAAGTGTTCCATGCTTTACCTGCATCAGTAGAATACTGCAGAGTAAGACCTGGCATGCTTACGTTCATCGCAAGTTTACCGTTCTCAATCTTAGCACCAGGTACTGGTACGCGGTATTGAATACCCGCTGCATCAAGTTTAGCCAATTCACGTTGACCTAGTACGTTAGCAAAACGCTGCCATTCATTCTGTAATGCTTTCTTGTTTACAAGGTTTGAATCTTGAGAATATTCAACACCCACTTGGTATTCATTTTCCCAATCACCTTTGTGCCATGCACGCTCAGCAGCCGCTAACACACGAGGGAATACCATGTATTCGTATTGCTCATCATTGCCTACAGTCTCACTCCAAAGTTGAGCAGATAGACCATGGAAACCTTTCGACTTCACCGTACCTTTACTTGCAAAACCATTACCATCACGGTCAACTGATGTTTCAGCATTTTGCGGTAAGTTCTCTGGTGCGAAACCAAACATCTTACGGGTATCTGTTGCACGTGTTGCCCAGTAGTAGCCACGCTCTGATGGGTCTACTTCGTATGGCATATCCATGTAAACGTAATCAGGGTTAGATACGATTACGTCGTAGCCTTTATCAGCCCACTCGTATGCTGATGCACCGCCGCCCCAGTATAGAACGTCCCAGAAGTTAACGCGCACGTTATCAGTTTCAAACGCTTTTGAGTCTTTTGAATACTTCAAGCCATCTTGCCATGCTTGGAAGTTCTCAATACCTTTACCGTTAACCACTTCACTGACACGCTCTGCAAAGTAACTTGGTAGACGATCGTAATCACTTACCACACCGTCAGTAATCAATTTCTGACACATTGGTGATTTCTGGTATGGTTTATCTTGCTTAGATTGATCAATAGAGCCAACCCAAGCAGCTTGCTCTGCCGCGTTAATATCTTGGAAACCAGCGTTTAGCTTGATATTTTTCGCTTCATCACCACCGAAGTGCCAAGTATTTAGCGGCATGCCCGCTTCTTTGTGCATCGCTTGAATTTCAGTAATTACTTTATCAACAAACGTTGTAGAAGAATCCATACATGGGTTAATGAAACTACTCTTATCGTAGAACTGTACTGTGGTAACGTTTGACGTATCGTTTGGATCCATCAAGCGGTATTCGTTAGCTTCATCCATCTTGCCTTCAGCAGCTAGACGATTGTAACGCGCTTCCATCGCAACCACTGCTGCACGTGCGTGCGCTGGCATATCGATTTCAGGGATCACTTCGATACCACGCGCTTTCGCGTATTTTAGAATATCTAGATAATCTTGCTTGCTGTAGTAACCAGAACCATCGTTATCAGATGTTGGACCTGAACCTAGTTGTGGTAATAGGCACGATGTCTCAGAAAGATCGTGACAACGCTTGCCACCAATATCTGTTAGCTCTGGTAAACCAGGGATCTCTACACGCCAACCTTCATCATCTGATAGATGGAAGTGGAATTTGTTCATTTTGTACGCAGCCATTTGGTCTAGCGTACGCAGAATCACAGCTTTAGAGTGGAAGTTACGACCCACATCAACCATCACACCACGGTAATCAAAACGTGGTGCATCGGTTACTTCTAGCGTAGGAATGCTATTTTTAGCGCCGGTGCTCATTAATGCGATCAATGACTGCATACCGTAGAATGCACCTTGGTCATCAAAACCAATAACGGTTGCGCCTGTTGGTGTTACGTCTAACGTGTAAGCACCCGCAATTTGCTGATCTTTAGCAAACGAACCTGGTAGCAAGCTCACTTTTACTGGGTATTGACCTTTAGTGTTAACACCTAATACGTCAAGGCGCTCATTCACAGCAGCCATCATATCGGCAGGTAGTGTGAAGTTACTAATTTTAATACCGTTTGCTAGTGAAACAGTATTACCTGTTAGCTTAGTGCTTAGTGGGGTAGGAACAATCGTTGCTGCCACTTCTTCTGTTGCTAACACGTTGATATCTTGGTTTTTCTCAAAACGTGTTTCAGCGGTTGCAAGCACATTATTATCGGCTTTAACACGCTTGAATTGGTCACCTTTAAGCGACACTAAATAATCAGCAGGATTAACTGAATCAGTGCTCTTAATGGTTTGTGGTGCGGCATCACCAGACGTTACGTATGCACGCGGCATATAATCGTTTTCGAACAACGTCCAGTATTCACCAATGTAAGGAATAACAACCTTCTCGCCTTCTGCAAAACCATCAAACTTTTCAGTTGGTTCTAATGTATGAAGGTCACCTGTTACGTGTGTAACTTTAAATTGGTCGTTTTGTACTTCAAGAATCTGGCGAATGCTGCTGAAATAAATTTTCCAGTCAGTACCCGTTACTGCTGGACCATTATTTTCTAGCGTCAAATTAATTAGATCACAAGAAGCCCACTCTGCGCCTAACGTTTTACACTGTAGACCTTCTTCCGCACCGTGTTGAGTAACAATTTCATAAGTAACATCAAGATTATTAGCTAATTTTTTAACAACCTTCTCATCATCATTTCCTTGTGTTGCACAGCCCGTTACTGCTAGTGCAATGAAAGATGCTAACGCTGTAAGTTTAATAGTCATGAAATATTCCTTTCTCCCGATATCCCTTAAATGAAGGGAAAATCTATATAGAGCCCAAAAGTTGGGTACTCAAAATGCCGGTCTTGATATCTTACAACTAAAATATCAGGACCGGTCTAATTAAAGGTGTTGCGGTATTGAGTGTGTCGCTTAATTACTTAAGAATTTAAGCAATTATGGAAGTTTTACTGCTGATAGATCTTCTGAAGCTGGGATTTTTTTCATCTCGCCAGCAACGATTTCAGCTAGAGGACCAAGGATAACTTGTAGGTTATTTGAACCTAATTTAACCACACCCATTGCACCTAGTGCTTTCAGTGTCTTCTCATTAGCAAGACTGCTATCTTTTAGAGTAAGACGTAGACGTGTGATACAAGCATCGATGTTTTCTAAGTTACCGTGACCACCTAGTGCTTTAAGGTATTGCTTAGCTAACTCACCCGTTTCAGCTGAACCTTTTACTGATGAAACTTCTTCTTCTTCATCTTCACGGCCTGGCGTTTTAAGATTGAACTTAATAATCGCAAAGCGGAAAATTGCGTAGTAGATACCGAAGAATGCAATACCTTGAAGAATCAACATGTACCAGTTCACTGCTAGTGGGTTACGTGCTGACAATACCATGTCTACAAGACCTGCAGAGAAACCAAAACCTGACATCCAGTGCATTGATGCTGCAATATATACCGAGATACCAGCTAATGCTGCGTGAACAACGTATAGCGCAGGAGCAAGGAACATGAATGCAAATTCTAGAGGCTCAGTAACACCTGTGAAGAATGATGCAAAACCAGCAGCAATCAATAGTGACGCTGTACGCTCTTTGTTTTTAAGCTTAGCTGTGTGGTACATCGCTAATGCTGCACCAGGTAAACCAAACATCATTACTGGGTAGAAGCCCGCTTGGTACATACCGGTTACACCCGGAACACCTTGGCCGCTAAGGAAGTTAGGGATGTCATTAATACCAGCAACATCAAACCAGAATACTGAGTTCAATGCATGGTGTAGACCAACAGGAATCAATAGACGGTTAAAGAATGCATAGATACCTGCACCTGCCGCGCCCATACCTTGGATGCTTTCACCAAAGCTAACAAGACCGTTGTAAACTAGTGGCCATACGAACAGTAATACTGCTGCGATAACGATACCAGCAACTGATGTCAAAATTGGAATTAAACGCTTACCACTAAAAAATGCTAATGTTTTATGCAATTCAACGTTTGAGTAACGGTTGTAGATTTCCGCAGAAACGATACCAACCAAGATACCAACAAATTGGTTATTAATCTTAGAGAATGCGGCTGGAACAGCACTTGCATCGATACCTTGAATCATTGCAACTGATCCTGGCGATAGCAACGTAGTTACAACGGTGTAACCTACGAAACCAGCCAATGCAGCTGCACCGTCTTTATCTTTTGACATGCCATATGCAACACCAATTGCAAACAAAATTGACATGCTATCGATAATTGCAGAGCCTGCTTTAATCAAGAATGCAGCAACTGCTGAGTTTGCACCCCAACCTGTTGGATCAACCCAATAGCCGATACCCATTAAAATTGCCGCTGCTGGTAGTACAGCAACTGGCACCATTAGCGCCTTACCTACTTTTTGAAAATATCCAAGAATGTTCACCGTTAGTTCCCCCTATGGTTTTCTTAGATTCGATAGTGATAGCTTTTTTTTGCCACCTGTTTTTGTCCTTTGCAGTTTATGAATTTTATTTCGCTCCGCAAATTAAAACATCATCATTTGTGATCTCAATCACCGACCGAGGTTAGAACTGAGTGATTTTGCTAGCTCGATCATAAAACTTATTTTATCATTCGAAACAAAGGCGATATGCCGCTAAGATTTTTCCTGTTTTAACTATC
The DNA here is from genome assembly GCA_947039005.1 of uncultured Photobacterium sp. GTDB lineage: Bacteria > Pseudomonadota > Gammaproteobacteria > Enterobacterales > Vibrionaceae > Photobacterium. The sequence continues at coordinate 31,916 of CAMQXY010000012.1, read as the reverse complement.
TTCAAAGAGGTGTCAACGTGAGACTAATCCCGCTTAATAACGCTAAAGATGTTGGTCTATGGTCTGCTCGCTACATTGCTGACCGTATTAACAAGTTCCAACCAACAGCTGAGCGTCCATTTGTGTTAGGCCTGCCGACCGGTGGTACACCACTTGCGACATACCAACGTCTGATTGAACTACACCAAGCTGGCGAAGTAAGTTTTCAAAACGTAGTAACTTTCAATATGGATGAATATGTTGGCATGGCTGCTGATCATCCTGAGTCATACCGTAATTTCATGTATAACAACTTCTTCAACCATGTTGATATGCAAGAGCAAAACATCAACCTGCTTGATGGCAATACCACTGATCACCAAGCTGAATGTCAACGTTACGAAGACAAAATCAAAACCTATGGTCGTATTAATTTATTCATGGGTGGCGTGGGTAACGATGGTCATATCGCATTCAACGAGCCAGCGTCATCACTAGCTTCTCGTACGCGTATCAAGACACTGACGCATGAAACACGTATTGCGAACTCTCGTTTCTTTGAAGGCGATATCAACCAAGTACCTAAGTACTCATTAACAATTGGTGTTGGTACACTATTAGATTCTGAAGAAGTGATGATCCTGATCACAGGTCACAACAAGGCACAAGCACTACAAGCTGCTGTCGAAGGTTGTGTTAACCACCTATGGACAGTCTCTGCACTTCAGCTTCACCCTAAATCAATGATCATTTGTGATGAGCCATCAACTCAAGAACTTAAAGTAAAAACAGTTAAGTACTTCCAAGAGTTAGAAGCAGAAAACATTGCACATATCTAAACAATGACACTTGTCATTGCTTGAACGGCATAACATGAAATGTTAACCGTCATCATAGATTGAAAAAACGCCGTCTCTATTGACGGCGTTTTACTTTTCCCTCCCAATAATCCATTACAAACCATCACAAAAAGCATAATTGTGACTATTGACAATACAGTCATGGTTTACCGCTTCGACTATTAACGATATTTGCTTATATTCACATCTCTTCGCGTATTTTAGTGACCAATGCCACAGCCCAAGCAGACACCAACAACGATTTCTTTATTTTTATGAGTAAGAACGTATATTACTGTAACGATCAATGTATAGATCATCCTCCACATTGAATAATTCGGCACTCATAATAATGACAATTAAAGACAACAGGGCCGTACATATAGATAGCGCTTTGATAAAGACAATAATGATAACAAATCATAATAATCATCTTCAGGCGATAATTATTAACGCTAAATACGAGCAGAACTAAACTATGACAGGCGGACAAATTGGTAACGTTGATCTAGTCAAGCAGCTAAATAGTGCTGCAGTATACCGACTCATCGACTTGCAAGGCCCTATCTCTCGCATACAGGTTGCTGATATTAGCCACCTAGCGCCAGCAAGTGTCACTAAAATTACCCGCCAACTATTGGAACGCGGTTTAATAAAAGAAGTCGCGCAACAAGCATCAACGGGGGGAAGAAGAGCAATATCTCTGACGACAGAATCAGTCGATTTTCACTCGATTGCAGTACGTATTGGCCGCAAGAATATCGAAATAACCCTTTATGACCTCAGTGGTAAACATATTACTGGCGCAGCTTATCCATTTTTATATTCTGATCAAAATGTATTAGCTGAAGGTCTTATTAAATATATTCAAGAATTTATTGCTAATAACCAAAACGTAATGAAAGAACTGGTCGCATTTGGCATTATTCTTCCAGGGCTTGTTAACCCTGAAAATGGCACCGTGACTTACATGCCAAATATTAAAGTCCATGACTTTGAACTTGCTCATATTATTCAAGATACTTTTGGCATCATTACTTTTGTCGGCAATGACATTCGAGGTCTTGCACTTGCTGAGCATTTCTTTGGTGCTAGCCGTGACTGCAAAGATTCTATTTTAGTCAGTATGCATAACGGTACAGGTGCTGGCATTATTGTTAATGGTCAGGTATTTCTGGGACAGAACCGTAATGTCGGTGAAATTGGTCATATCCAAATTGATCCATTAGGTGATAAATGCCAGTGCGGTAATTTTGGCTGTTTAGAAACCATTGCATCAGATCCTGCAGTAATTGAACATGTACAACAACTGCTTAATCAAGGTTATCCAAGTAGTTTACAAGCGCTTGAAGATCTCACAATGCCCGCTATTTGCGATGCCGCAAATAATGGCGATGAACTGGCGATCCAAATATTACTCAAGGTTGGTCATCATCTTGGTAAAGCATTAGCCATGACCATTAATTTATTCAATCCCCAAAAAATTATTCTGGCGGGTAATATTACTCAAGCTCAAGCGATTGTATTACCCGCTATACGTCGTTGTGTTGAAAACCAATCATTAGCTGCTTTTAATAAAGATTTACCGATTGTCGCCTCTGAGCTCTATAACCAACCAACCATTGGTGCTTTCTCAATGATCAAACGCGCAATGCTCAATGGCGTATTACTGCAACGAATATTGGAAGATTAATAAGCAACTACTCATGAGGTAGCGCATAACCGCCAATAAAACCATCATTATGAAGGGGGATTAATCACAAAGGATTAATCCCCCTTATGCTATCATAATCACCCTATTTTACTTCCACACACTATTTTGCAAGGATGTAGCCCAGGTATGGAGTTACTGTATATTAGCGCGGCTTTTCTAGCCGGTTTCATCGCCCTTCGTTGTAAACTACCCCCACTGGTCGGATTTTTAGTCGCCGGTTTTGTATTAAATAGTTTTGGCTTCCAATCAACCCCTGCACTGACCACGTTAGCCGATCTTGGTGTGACATTATTATTATTTACTATTGGCTTAAAACTTGATGTCAAAACCTTACTTAATAAAGAAGTATGGGGAGGCGCTACCCTACATAATTTATTATCAACAGCACTATTTACCCTCTTCCTACTAGTACTAAAGCAATTAGGCTTAACGATGTTTGCCGAAATGGCATTAAGTCAATTAGTGCTGATTGGATTTGCATTATCGTTCTCCAGTACTGTGTTTGCCATAAAACTACTACAAGAAAAAGGCGAATTAAACGCTAAATACGGTACGGTAGCGATTGGTATTCTGGTTATGCAGGATATTTTTGCGGTCGTCTTTCTCACTATTTCAAGCGGTAAAGTTCCCGAAATTACTGCTTTGGGTTTATTTGCCCTGCCTTTATTACGCCCACTATTATATAAAATTCTCGATAAAGCAGGTCATGGTGAAATATTAGTCCTGTATGCCGTAATGCTAGCACTCGTCGCAGGGGCTGGTTTATTTGAAATCGTCGGCATGAAACCAGATTTAGGCGCGTTGTTATTAGGCATGCTAATGGCAGGTCACCCTAAAGCATCAGAAATGGCTAAATCCTTGTTTAATTTTAAAGAATTATTGTTAGTGTGCTTCTTTTTAAATATTGGACTTGCCGAATCACCCACTTTAAATGGGTTATTAATGGCATTGGTATTAATGCTGTTATTGCCTCTTAAAGGTATTATTTATTATGCCGTTTTCCACTTATGCCGTTATCGTGTCCGTACCTCAATGCTCGCTACACTGACCTTATTTAATTACAGTGAATTTGGACTTATTGTTGGTGGCGTTGCCTATAAAATGGGATTACTTCCCGGTACATTTCTAGTCGCAATGGCAATGGCGGTCTCATTATCATTTTTATTAGCTGCGCCGCTCAATAGTATGAGCCATAAACTTTATACTGAAGCTGCGAAACGTTTAAAAGAATTCGATCCAGATCGTCTAAATTGTAACGATAAACTGATTGATTTAGGTAATGCCAGTATTCTTATTCTTGGGATGGGACGTATTGGCTCTGGGGCTTATGATGAATTGGAAAACCGTTATGGTAAGCAAATTATTGGGGTAGAAACTCGCCGCGAGTCAGTAGAACTTCACCGCCATCAAGAGCGCAATGTTATCCATGGCGATGCGACTGATCCTGATTTTTGGGAACGTGTTATCAGTAATCATCGTATTCAACTCATTTTATTGGCAATGCCGAACGGACAAGCCAATATTTATGCCTTAGATCAGCTAAAAAGTCGTCAATTCCAAGGGAAAATAGCGGCAATAGCTAAATACAATGATGATGAAACCCAATTACATCAACAAGGTATTGATGCTGCCTTTAATATTTATAACGAAGCTGGTAGCGGTTTTGCTCGTGATGTTTGTGATCATTTACAACCTCAAATCACTCCCCTCAAAATGTATTAAATTACCTTTCAAAAGTTAGATATTTCGCAATGAAAAATAAACAGTAACGGCGTTACTGTTTATTTTTTTAATTAAAAAACATCACCAAACCAAATATAATTCATAAAAAATCATTTTAAATAGATAATATTCACCAAGAGTGCTTTATTTAAATTGAATGACAATAATTTATTGCAATAGTTTAAACAATACGTAATTGTAACAAACAACGGAAAAACAAACGTGGCATAAACATCAATTATCATAATGATAACTTATTTGCTACATGATACATTTCCATCAATTATGGATAATAAAAACAACGTTTGGAGTGGTATTATTATGTGTTCAGTATTCGGTATCCTTGATATCAAGAGTAACTCTTCAGCACTTCGTGCAACAGCCCTTGAATTATCAAAAAAAATGCGTCATCGCGGTCCTGATTGGTCAGGTATTTATGCATCAGACAATGCTATTTTAGTCCATGAGCGTTTAGCGATTGTTGACCTTAATAGCGGTGAGCAACCACTATATAATACCGATAAAAGCCATGTCCTTGCTGTCAATGGTGAAATCTACAACCACAAAGAACTACGTGCTGAATTTGCACCTGATTATCCTTTCCAAACGGAATCTGATTGCGAAATCATCTTGGCGCTTTATAAAGAAAAAGGACCTGAGCTATTAGATTACCTCAACGGTATTTTTGCCTTTATTCTTTATGATGAGCAAGAAGATGCTTACCTGATTGGGCGTGACCATATTGGTATCATCCCGCTATATCAAGGTTATGATGAACATGGCAACTTCTATATCGCTTCTGAAATGAAAGCACTAGTACCAGTGTGTAAAACGATCAGTGAATTTCCTCCAGGTACTTATCTTTGGAGTAAAAAAGGTGAGCCCGTCCGTTACTACAAGCGTGATTGGATGGAGTTCGATGCAGTTAAACACGCTAAAACCGATAAAATCGCACTCACAGATGCACTTGAAAGTGCCGTTAAACGCCAATTAATGACCGATGTACCTTATGGAGTACTACTTTCTGGCGGTCTTGATTCATCTATTATTTCAGCGATTACTAAGAAATTTGCTGCAAAACGTATTGAAGATGATGAGCAATCACAAGCATGGTGGCCGACACTGCACTCATTTGCGATTGGACTTGAAGATGCTCCCGATCTAAAAGCGGCTAAAATTGTGGCTGATGCCATTGGTACTGTTCACCATGAGTTGACCTATACCGTTCAAGAAGGTCTAGATGCTATTCGCGATGTGATTTACCACATTGAAACCTACGATGTAACCACTATTCGTGCTTCAACACCTATGTATCTCATGTCACGTAAGATCCGTGCGATGGGTATTAAAATGGTGTTATCTGGTGAAGGGGCTGATGAAATCTTTGGTGGTTATTTATACTTCCACAAAGCACCTAACGCTAAAGAGTTCCATGAAGAAACAGTTCGTAAACTATTAGCACTTAACATGTTTGACTGTGCACGCGCTAACAAATCAATGGCGGCATGGGGCATTGAAGCACGCGTACCGTTCTTGGATAAAGAATTTCTTGATGTCGCAATGCGTATTAACCCTCAAGATAAAATGTGCGGCAATGGTAAAATGGAAAAGCATATCTTACGTGAGTGTTTTGAGGACTACTTACCAGCAGCTGTTGCATGGCGTCAAAAAGAGCAATTCTCTGACGGCGTTGGCTATAGCTGGATCGACAGCCTAAAAGAAGTCGCTGAAGCAAAAATCACTGCTCAGCAATTAGCAACTGCTGCGTTCCGTTTCCCGTATAACACACCAACGACCAAAGAAGGTTATGTTTACCGTGAGATTTTTGAAGAGCTATTCCCACTAGAAAGTGCGGCTAAATGTGTCCCAGGTGGACCATCTATTGCTTGTTCTAGTGCCAAAGCTATTGAGTGGGATGAAAGTTTTAAAAATGCGGCAGACCCATCAGGTCGAGCAATTGCTGCGGTTCACAACCAAGCTTACACAAAATAAATAAATTTACCGCATAAAAAAACCGCCACTAAAAATGGCGGTTTTTTTGATTAACGACAGCCTGTCATTAACGTTCCCAGTAAGCTTCCTCTAGGCTATCTTCACGTTCAGGTAGACCGCGAGAAAGACGAGGAGAGTATTGGGCTAATACTTCATAACTTACACGGTTTGAATACAAACAAACTTGTGAGAATGATGAGTATGTTAGGAAAGAATATTGGTGCTTACTTGAATTTGGCACGTTTTCTTTATGGTAACGGTTCGCTGACATATCATGCAATAACGCAGATAATGCACCATCACCCGCACCATTAGTATTTTTAATGCGCTCAGGGCCACCCATATACGGAGCAATGTGTGAATAAACCTTAGTTGGGTTTTCACAGGTTGCTTTTAGCATTGGACGACTAAATTCATAACGATTAAATTCAGCAATATCACCCGGTAATAACGGTAACGCAGTTTCACGTTTCGCTGATTCTTCAGTATAACCCGCAGTGTATAAACCGACAGGACCTGCCGTACATAATACAAGATCAACCCACTCTAGGGTTTTATCTGCTGCAACTAATGGATCAGACTCGCCAGTTAATGCTTCACCTTCATCTTCATTCATTGCAACCACAGTAACATGATCGCGTAGGAAATCACGCCACCATTGTGGATCATCTTGAATGACAAATTTAGTACCTAGCGTTAATACTACTGGTACATCATATTTCTTAGCATATTCAATCGCTTTCATTGTTGCTGCTGGCATTGGATCACCAGGCTTACAACGTACAAGATAAGCGGTTAATACTAGTGCAGAGGCATTTTCAAACACACATTCAGGAATACTATCAGGCTTAAGTTGGTTCATGTTACCTTCGTTAATTGCGAAGGTACGCTCTCCATCTTTAGATATCAGCGCAAAGCAACGACCAATAGGGCCATTGACAGGCTGTAGATAGTTCATATCCATGCGGCTTGAAGTATTACAAAGATAACGGTAAGCATAGCTACCAATTTCAATGTCTTTACTCATTACACCCAATAATACAGATTTATCATCGGCTAATACTGAGTAGTTATGTAAAGTATTACCAATCGTGCCACCAGCAAACTCATGAGTCACAAGATTGTTATCTTTTAACTCATTGTAAAGCGCTTCGGCTTTTTCATCAGTAATCACCAATGAATGGCCTTTACTTAGCTCATAACGTTCCAGAAACTCATCATCAACGTAGGCTTCAATATCAACCAATGTTTGATCGATACCCACAACATGAGTACGTGTTAAACGCTTCTCTATCTTCGTTTGACTAAGAAGTGGATCGCGAGCATGTACAGGAAAATAATGCTTAGATTTTCGTTGGCCTGGAAATTTCATGTCAATGGGCTATCAAGTTGTAAATTTTGCGAATTCTATCACAGAATTTGGCACATAAAAGCAAAAGCTATCATAGGTTTTACGAATAATAGCCACAAATAGCAACGCAAACGTTATCGTATAGAGAATGATCCCCTGTGTGATACACGTATTACCATCCTTGCGTATGCTGCTTAATCAAGCTTTCCATCATCACGATATGAGCTGGACTATCATTTAAGCATGGGATCAAATTAAACTCTTTGCCACCCGCGTCAATAAAGACTTCTTTACACTGCTCGGCAATCTCTTCTAGCGTTTCAAGACAATCTACCGAAAAAGCCGGACACATTACATCCAAGCGCTTAATGCCTTTTTCTGCTAATGACTTAATCGTTGCTTCCGTATAAGGCTTTAACCATTCTTCTCGACCAAAAATAGATTGATAACTCATGCTCATTTTTTCACGAGGCATATCAAGAGATTGAGCTAATAATACGGTAGTCTGATGGCAATGGTCAGGATAAGGGTCGCCATTATCAGCATAACGTTGAGGAATACCATGATAAGAGCATAATAAATAATCGGGTTGACCTTTCTCAGCCCATAATGGTTCAACTGACTGGGCTAACGCAGCAATATAGTCAGGGTGATCATAATAGTGATTAATAAAGCGTAATTCAGGCAATTCTGGAATAACACTTAACTCTTTAGCAATACGATCAAAAACAGCAGCGGTAGTAGTGGCCGAATATTGAGGATACAACGGCAATACGATAACTCGTTGGCATCCTTGCTGTTTAAGTTCATTTAGCCCTGATTGTATACTGGGAGTTCCATAAGTCATGCCTAATGCTACTGGCACCTGCAATGCTTGCTGTAATGCCACTTGCTGTCGATGTGAGTAGACCATTAATGGTGAGCCATCATCCATCCATACCGACTGATACAATTTAGCAACTTTAGGTGAACGAATAGGTAAAATAACCCCATTTAAAATAGGAAACCATAACCAACGAGTCATATCAACTACGCGCTTATCACTTAAAAATTCCTTTAAAAACCGTTTTACACCAGCCGTCGTTGGAATATCTGGTGTACCCAAATTAACCAGTAATACCCCATAATTATTATTTATTGTCATCGGTATTTGTCCTTTTTTATCTGTATTCGCTGCTAATCATTGTATCTATTATTCCCAGCCACACTAACTACATTATCGAAACCAAAAACAATCAATATAATAACATCAGTTGTACTATTACAATATTAAAGCCAAAAAAAACGAGCATTACCAATTGGTAAGCCCGTTTATTTACATCGTTATTAGCTATGATGAATAATTAGCTAATTAACAATGCTATTTATGCTAATGCTTTCTCAAGCTGTGCACTTACTTCTGCAACAGGTAACGTACCATCAAACTTAAGGTACTTAGTGTTACCCGCAGCCGCTTCTTTACCGTAGTATTCGATAAGCGGTGCAGTTTGGTTATGGTATACCGTTAGACGTGCGCGAACTGTTTCTTCTTTGTCATCTTCACGGATAACAAGATCTTCACCTGTTACATCATCTTTACCTGCAACCTTTGGTGGGTTGTAAACAGCATGGTAAGTACGACCAGATGCAAGGTGAGCACGACGACCCGCCATACGCTCAACAATCACATCATCAGCAACGTCAAATTCAATCACGTAGTCAACAACAACGCCATTTTCTTTAAGACCATCTGCTTGAGGAATTGTACGAGGGAAACCGTCAAGTAGGAAACCTTTTGCACAATCTTCTGCAGTGATACGCTCTTTAACAAGACCAAGGATGATATCGTCAGATACAAGTTGACCTGCATCGATCACTGATTTTGCTTGCTTACCAAGTTCAGTGCCAGCTTTGATTGCTGCACGTAACATGTCACCAGTAGAAATTTGAGGAATACCAAATTTTTCCATGATGAATTGAGCTTGAGTACCTTTACCTGCACCGGGTGCACCCAGAAGGATAATGCGCATTGTGTTCCCCTTTAAATAGAGTGGAAGTTTGCAAAAAACTGAAAATACACTGATTAGCGCTCAGTCGCAAGCTTGGCACTATGACCAAGCCGCGATTGAATGATTTATCAGAATAGTCTGTGATTTCGGTTGGTTAATTGATTATTTAACCAACAACTTATTTACGGCAGCTAAGAACTGTGAAGGATCATCCATCGTGCCGCGCTCAGCTAACATTGCCTCACCAAACAATAGCTCAACCCAACGACCAAAAATTTCTTCGTCAGCTTCATCAGCCATTTGCTTCACTAAGCTATGCTCTGGATTTAATTCAAAGATGTACTGCACTTCTGGTGCTTCATGACCAGCAGCGGCAAGTAATTTCGCCATTTGTGTACCCATTTCGTTTTCGTCTGTCACCATTACCGCAGGGGTATCATGCAGTTTAAACGTTGGGCGTACTTCTTTAACGCGCTCACCAAGGTATGTTTTGGTACGCTCAGTCACAGAAGTGAATTCTTTTTCTGTTTCTTTCTGCTTTTCTTTTTCTTCTGCGTTATCAAATGAAGACAGATCAAGATCAGATTTGGTGATCGCTTGGAACTTCTTACCTTCAAATTCAGGTAAGTGGCCCATTAGGTATTCATCAATACGATCGTACATCAAAATAACTTCTAACCCTTTCGCACGGAATTGCTCAAGGTGTGGGCTATGTTTAGCAGCATTAAAATTATCCGCAGTCAGGTAATAAATCTTATCCTGACCATCTTTCATACGGCTAACATAATCAGCTAACGAAACAGTTTGCTCTAGTGAGTCATTGTCTGTTGATGAGAAGCGTAGCAATGCCGCAATTTTTTCACGATTACTAAAGTCTTCAGCAAGACCTTCTTTTAGTACCTGACCAAACTCTTTCCAGAATGATTGGTATTGCTCTGGCTCATTTTTAGCCATACGCTCAAGCATTTGCAATACACGTTTAGTACACGCTTTACGTAGTGCTTGGGTCACTTTGTTATCTTGCAAAATTTCGCGAGATACGTTTAGCGGTAAATCATTTGAATCAATTAAGCCGCGAACAAAGCGTAAGTAAGTCGGCATGAACTGTTGTGCATCATCCATAACGAACACACGCTGCACATACAATTTAAGACCATGCTGACCATCGCGGTTATTTAAATCCCACGGTGCTTTTGATGGAATGTATAACAAGCTAGTGTAATCTTGCTTACCTTCAACACGGTTATGACTCCATGCTAATGGTTCTGCATAATCATGGGCAACGTGGTTATAAAACTCTTTATACTCTTCATCGCTGATATCAGACTTGTTACGAGTCCATAGCGCTTGCGCTTTGTTGATTTGATCCCACTTAGTACCAGTAACCTTGCCTTCTTCATCTTTTTCTTCTGTTTGAATGAAGACAGGAATACCAATGTGATCAGAGTATTTACCCACAATTTCACGCAGACGGTGTTCATCTAAGAACTCTTGTTCATCAGCACGTAGGTGTAAAATAATATCAGTACCACGACTTGCTTTAGTGATGGTCTCGATACTGTAATCGCCCTCACCTGCAGAAATCCAGCAAACACCTTCGTCAGCGGTAACTTCAGCACTACGGGTATTCACCGTTACGCTATCTGCCACAATAAATGCTGAGTAGAAACCAACACCAAACTGACCAATCAGTTGTGAGTCTTTAGTCTCATTTTCATCTAGCTGTGCAAAGAATTCTTTCGTGCCTGATTTAGCAATCGTACCTAAATGTTCAATTGCTTGCTCACGTGTCATACCGATACCATTATCACTAATGGTTAAAGTGCCAGCTTGGGGGTTAATCGCCAGTTTCACACATAAATCTGCATCATTACCGTATAAATCAGTTTTTGATAATGCTTTAAAGCGTAATTTATCTGCCGCATCTGATGCGTTAGAAATCAATTCACGTAAAAAAATCTCTTTATTAGAGTAAAGAGAATGAATCATTAAATGCAGTAGTTGTTTGACTTCTGATTGGAAACCGCGTGTTTCCTTTTGGTTATCAACTGTTTGCTCGCTCATTTCGACTCCAAAAAAATTATGGGTAGTATATGAATATAAATATGGTCAAACTGTATGATTTCAACCTAAAATAACATGTTTTTTATTTTTATATTTTTTGAGTAACTGTTTTATATTTTTAGATTCAGATAGTATTCAGAGAAAACATATAATAATACTGTTTATATGAAACCCTTGGCAAGGCTAAATCAATGACAACAAATGCAACTAAGTATTTGATTGGGAAGCGTTTTGTTTTCGATCCAAATGACAACAGCTTAATAGATAAATGTGATAATAATGAATTAACTCGACTTGGCAGTAATGAAAGCCGAGCATTAAGTCTACTCATTGAAGATCCTAGCCTTATTATCACTCGCCAACGTATTCATGATTATGTATGGCGTGAACAAGGTTTTGAAGTTGATGATTCAAGTCTAACGCAAGCTATTTCAACCTTACGTAAGGCATTAAAAGACTCAACTAAGTCACCAGAGTTTGTTAAAACAGTCCCTAAGCGCGGCTATCAAATGATTGCCAGCGTAGAAAACTATGTCTGCTTAAAACAACATATAGAAACTAATATTGATGAGCCAGCGATTCTTTCAGCGCCACCAGAGTTTGAACCTATACTCTCTTCGCCACGTAATGAATTGCATGCCAACAACTCTGCATCAGCATATTATCAACTAACGAAAGCACCAACCGACACTAAATCTACTTTAATTTCATGGAAAGGTTGGCTTGCACTGACAATTGCTTTTGTATTACCGATTATTGTTAACATCAGTATGCCTCCAAAGTCTGCGGCGTTTACTCCTTTATTTGATGTTGATGGTGTTACTGTTTATACACCAAAGAATAACCCTGAGATTAAACAGTGGCATAAAATGATCAAAAGCTGTGTCAGTAATTACATCCAACACCACAATAATACCGAACAAAAACCATCTGAAATTATTGTCACTGGCGGCCAAAACAACCAGTTGTACTTGAATTACTTACATAATAGTAAGGTGCCAGCAGAAAATGTAACAGTGCGTTTACTCACTAGTGGTAAGGATAACTCGAACTTATGTCGCTAACCACCTCAAGTCCAGTAACTCGTTTATTGCGCCGATACTGGCCATTACTTATTTTGATTTTATCAATCGTAATTTGCTCATGGGTGTACTTTTCTACTGATTATAAACAACAACAATTATTGATGTCACGTGAATGGCAAAGTACCACAATTAGTCAAATAGAATCATTACCACAAGATTCACTGCAAGAGCTACGCAAGGTAAAACAAAGTAGTAATATGGTATTTTTACCTAATCATACCTATTCACGGATCACGATCCTTGAATTACACAGTGATAAACCACAACCATTAACGATTCATATTTCTGAATCAGGTCGTTGGGATGTCAGTGGTGGATATTTACTAACCGAACCACTGGAGTTTAAAGATATAACTTCAGGTTCAAACCATGATTTCGATAGTAAGCAACTGAATATTATAAAAGATATATTCAGAATGAATGCACAAGAAAGTCGCCATATCGATGTCATTAATGAATATACTTTACTGCTGACTAGCCTTACTCATGGTTCTAAAGTGCTGTTTTCAACCAAGTAATCTAACGAACTCATCAGCTATTCTTAAATAACAACCAATAAAAAACCGCGCTCAAAGAACGCGGTTTTTTTATTGCAAAAATAACTAGTGTTATAATCGCTGCCGTCCAGCAAGAGAGTGCGATAGCGTAGTGCCATCAACTAATTCTAACTCACCGCCAACAGGTACGCCGTGAGCAATTCTACTCGCAGGTACATCATATTCATGACAAAGTTCCGCAATATAATGGGCAGTAGCCTCACCCTCAACCGTCGGGTTGGTGGCTAAAATCAATTCATTAATTACTTCTTTTTGTAACCGAAACTCTAGCGTATCAAGACCAATATCAGCAGGACCAATGCCATCAAGTGGCGATAAATGGCCCATTAAAACAAAATAACGTCCTGAAAATTGCCCCGTTGCTTCTACTGCTACAATATCTGCTGGGCTTTCGACCACACAAATAATACCGTTTTCTTTACGTCGAGGATTATCACAAATTGCGCAAATATCATCTTCGGTAAACGTACGACAATCACGACAATGACCAATTTCAGTCATAGCTTGATTTAACGCATCAGCCAGTTGTAAGCCACCCTGACGATTACGTTGTAGCAAATTAAAAGCCATCCGCTGTGCTGATTTAGGACCAACACCAGGTAGACAACGCAAAGCTTCCATCAAATGCTCCAGTAAATGACTGGTTCGCATTGATTAAAACGGTAGCTTAAAGCCAGCAGGTAAATTCATACCGCCGGTAACACCTGCCATTTTCTCTTTTTGTGTTTCTTCGATACGACGCGCTGCATCATTAAATGCGGCTGCAATCAAATCTTCCAGCATGTCTTTGTCATCTTCCATTAAGCTTTCATCGATTTCAACACGACGTACACTATGGCTACCAGTAATAGTTACTTTAACAAGGCCAGCACCAGATTCACCAGTAACTTCCATGCTTGCAACTTCTTCTTGCATCTTTTGCATGCGCTCTTGCATTTGCTGCGCTTGCTTCATCATGTTGCCCATACCGCCTTTACCAAACATATATCTTCTCTCTCTATCGGGTCTGGTTAAAAATTTTTAAACAGGTCTAATGCTTTCTTCATCCAGTTGTGCAGCAAAACGCTGACAAATGAAAGTAACATTAGGATCGTTCGCTAAACTGTCACGAGCTTGTAGCAATTTTTGTTGATACAAACTTTCGCGCAATTCTAATGGTGTTTGCCCTTGCTCACCCAAAACAATCGATAACTGTACTGACTCTTGTAATACATCATTCAATGCACTATTTAATTGTGCTGTCGCTCGTTCACCTTGAAGGTGTTTCTGAGCAGAGCGTAAATACAGTGTAATATGATCATCAGTACGTTCAAAAGCTGAATTCAACGCTAATTGCTGAATTAATTTAGGTACATCAAGCTGAGTCACTAACTGTGCCCAACTATCCTGATTTGCTGCTTCATTGACAAGTAATTTCGCCATCTCAGGCGTTTTTTCATGCTCTAAAGCGCGCTTCAATACTCTAGGGGTTAACTCTGGCTTAACCACAGTTTCTACCGCTGGCTTGGATATTGGCTTCCAGCGATATTCATTATCTTCAGCAACACTATCAGACGCCGGCGTCGCATTAGCTTTCATTGATGGCATTGCGGTTTGCTTATTTGCAATCCGATCCATCACTGAGGTTGCGACTTTTTTAGCTGGCGCCGTTGAAGCCTTTTTTGGCGATATCGCCGCTGTTTGTCCTTCCTGACCACGTTTAGTCTGACTACGTAATTGATTACGTGCTGCTAATAATCCAGAAGCGATTGATGGTCGTGTTGACACTGCACCTGTTTGTAGCTGCGGTTGCGACTGTATTGGTGCTGACGGCACAGGTACAACGGCAGTGCTATCAATCATCGTTTGATTTGGCATCACTGTCGGCGGCGGTGTTAATGGCGCAGGCTGCAATGATGGTACGGGTTGTACTGATGATTGTGTTGATTCCGTTGATTGCGTTAACGGTACTGACGGAACAGATTGCGGCTCAGACATAGGCATCGAAGCAGGCATCGAAACAGCAGATGGTGTCCGCTGCTGTTCTGAAGTTGGCATTGCTGCTGGCGGTACATTATTTGTTACTGGCGTTTGCATTTGTGCTTTTAATGCTTGTACCCGTGATACACCACTCACTGGCGTATTAACAGGCGCCGCTAACGATGTCGGCTGACTGCTCGGTACAACAATGGCTTGTGGTGTAATACTGCCACCACTCACAGGGCGGAAAGCAAGCATCCGCAATAGCACCATTTCTAAGCCAGTACGACCATCAGGTGCAAACGAAAGATCTTGGCGACCTTGTAAGCAAATTTGATAACACAACTGTACATCTTGTGGTGTCATTAATTGGCTGAGTAAATTAATTCGCTCGGCATCAGGCAAGCTATCATCAAGACTAGCAGGAAGCGCTTGAAACATTGCTACACGGTGTAACTGCGCCGATAATTCACGTAATAAACTATCCCATTCAATACCAATAGATGCTAATTGCTGCAAACTCGCCATTGCAGTATTAGCATCAGCTGTTGCCACAGCTTCAAGTAATGACAACGCTTGATCGGTATCTAATGTACCTAACATTGCCGCGACGGTTTCAGCACTGACATTACCATTGCCTAATGCAATTGCTTGATCGGTCAAACTCAATGCATCACGCATACTGCCTTCTGCTGCACGTGCTAATAATGCTAACGCGCGCGCTTCATATTCAACTTTTTCTGCCGTTAATACTTTATCTAATTGTGCATGAATTTGTTGATGATCAAGATGCTTTAAATGAAACTGCAAACAACGAGATAAAATCGTCACTGGCAATTTCTGTGGATCCGTGGTCGCTAGAATAAACTTCACATATTCTGGCGGCTCTTCTAAGGTTTTTAATAACGCATTAAAACTGTGACGCGAAAGCATGTGTACTTCATCAATAAGGTAAACCTTAAAGCGTCCACGGGCTGGCTTATATTGAACGTTATCCAATAATTCACGCGTATCTTCAACTTTAGTACGTGATGCAGCATCAATTTCTAGCAGATCGACAAAACGACCTTCATCGATTTCACGGCAAGTTGTACATTTACCACAAGGAGTCGAGGTGATGCCTTGCTCACAATTTAATCCTTTAGCAAAAATACGTGCAATCGTAGTTTTACCTACCCCACGCGTACCACTAAAAAGATAAGCATGGTGAAGCCGATTTTGCTCTAAGGCATTGCCTAACGCTGTTAACACATGCGATTGTCCAACCACATCTGCAAACTGGTAGGGACGCCATTTTCGGGCCAGAACCTGATAACTCATTTATAAATAACCTTAATCAATCTGGACTGCATCTGATGCAACGAAACTCGCCACTCTTTCTTTTATTCTCGCTATCATAGCTTTAATGATAGTAACTGATATCAATCATTATAAAACAAAGAAAATAAACGAAATAGTAATGAGATAGGTAAAACATTGAATTTAACATCAATGCTAGCATAGTGCTGTTTGGTGAGCGAGAGGGCGCTAGAGTAAGCGCCCAATGATTAGCCAACTATCACCTTAATCTAGAATATAATAAGGTGTGTTATTGCTAATAAAGAAATTAGTGACCAGGGAAATCACAAATAGAGTAAACGTTAAGTCCCAAACCTTGTAAACGAGCTTCACCACCAATATCAGGTAAGTTGATCACAAACGCTGCATCTTTAACGTCACCGCCTAAGCGACGAACTAAGTTAGTCGTTGCTTCAATGGTGCCACCCGTCGCCAGTAAATCATCAACAAGTAACACTTTATCACCAGCAACAATCGCATCTTTATGAATTTCTAATGTATCTTTGCCATACTCAAGCTCGTAGCTTTCAGCAATCACTTCACGAGGCAATTTACCGGGCTTACGTACAGGTACAAACGCCACCCCCAATGCTAAGGCTAACGGTGCACCAAATAAGAAACCACGCGCTTCAGTACCAATGATCTTAGTGATACCTTGATCTTGATACTTTTCAGCTAAAATAGCGATAGTAGCGCGATACGCTTCAGGCACTTCCATCAAGCTAGTCACATCACGAAAAAGAATGCCTGGCTTAGGATAATCTTGAATTGATTTGATGCTATTAGTAATCAGGTTTAATGTTTCTTGGTTCATCATTATTTCCGTACTTACTCTGAATTGAAAACAGAGTAATCTCAAGTGAAAAGCCTGCTGACAGCAGACAAAAACATAAAAATAAAGCCGTTAAATACAGCTGTATTTTTATGGGATAAGCACGCATTTTATGGGTTTTCGTCTGGTTCGGCAACTGACGTTGAATCTGATCGATGTTCAACGACGGGTAAGCGATTAAAACACCATAACAAAACTGCCATACCTATTAATAACATTACCTTATGCCACCACAGCGGCACCATAACAATTGAAAAGGTAAAGCTTAACACTATCATGATCATCCCACGACGTTTCACTACTGCTGTGACTGCGCCATGCTGATGCCAATTAACTAAAATAGGTCCAAGCTGTGGATGTTGATGTAGCCATTGGTTTAACTTAGGCGACCCCCTCATAAAACAAGCACTCGCCAATAATAAAAATGGCGTTGTTGGTAATAACGGCAAAAAAATACCAATGATACCTAAGGCAACAGCAAGCCAACCAATAACCACTAAAACATAGCGCATTATTCGACTATGTACCTTAACGTCTTCATTCAAGATTTATTACCTCAATCACTATATTTAACAACTTATCCACCTTTTCTATTGCGCAACTTGCATCTTGTAACAACAATTAAATTCAATTGTTAAGATATAGTATTATCGATTGATGAGCGCTATATCGCAGTAAAAATTAACCAATATTTATTAAATTCGTTTAAAGAATTGATTCAAATCACAACAGCATACTGAATCTGGATTAGACTAATAACACTTAGAGGTACTGCATTAGATTTTATTTAGCCGCAGTATAACAACACTCAATCAAAGCACTGTTAATACTATTAACTCACTTGCTTTCCTATTGAATATCATCACTATGGCTATTACCGATATGAATTATAAAAATTTTCAGTATCCGCTAGAGACTGAATACTTATCTCTAGCAGAGAAGTTAAAAAATGAAATGTTAATCAATCATTTAAATAACAACGTTACAGCAATTAATGATACAGATCTTAATGACCTCATCGTAATGGCTAAATCGTCTTTTATTCCTAATCTTTTTGATATGGCAATACGGTTAGAAAAAGTAGATGCAGCTGTATGCTCATTTAAATTAGGAATGTATGGCTTATGTGCTGATTGCGAAGAAGAGATTGAATATAACGATCTTGAACAAGATCCAGCGCAACCTCGCTGTAAAGCATGCCGTGAACATAGCCGCTATCACCACGATTAATTATCGCTACAAGCAATACTAATAGATAAAAGGCAACCGTGGTTGCCTTTTACTTTTTAACTACAAAGTCATTACATTAACAATGATAAATACAGCTATCTACCAACTTAATTAACGTCTTTTTCTGCCATCCAGCTTTTAAATTCTTTTTTATCATTATTTGAAGCTTTGGTGTACCACATTTTTAACTGCGTTAATGCATCACCAGTAATCGCTACTTTTCCGGTCTTATTATCCACATTAACAGCCACTTGCTGTAGATCTACCGCATTACCTTTTTCAATGACAATACCGTTAGCACTATTATAAGCAGCAACCAGTGATTCTATGTCACTGTAGGCAGCAAAACCTTCCCCTTGCAGCTCAACACCGACTAATGGTTGTACCACGCCACCTTCGACAGCCAATTGCCACTTCGCACCACGCTCAAAAAAGGCTTTTGCTTGTGATTCTGTTGTTAAAAGTGGCAAAGTAATTTCAGCATTTTTTTTAGCTAAATCAATATCAAACAAATAAGGGCGAGTAGTATAAATAGTGGATTTTGAGCCACGCTTAACTTCACCATCAAACCGTACCACTACTTGATGTTTACCTTCAGATAATTCAACCCTATCGACTGTGTTCCAACCTTGGCTTTTCACTTCTTTGCCATCAACCGCTAATAGCTGGATTTTATCTGCCACAGATAAGGTTGCTGCGTGAGTACTCACTGAAAATAACGCGATTAATAACCATAATTTGTTATTCATTATTGATCCTTAATATGTCTAATATATTTATAATTTTTATCGGCTGATCATTGGTATCACTACTGCTATTTATTCGCGTGATAACAATAATTACCCACCTAACTGGAAAATAGCAAAAAGCCGCCAGTGAAGGCGGCTTTATATAACAATTCTTATCTCAGCAGATTAGAACGTTACTTCGATACCAGCTGCGTAGCCGAAATCAGAGTTACGTGATTCATCATTCTCAAGGAACTTAGCGTCAGTGTTACCAATTTCAGCGTAAACATTAACATTGCTATGCAGTTTCTGAGTTACGTTAGCGTATACTGCGTAAGTATCGCCTTTCTCATCACGACGGTCATAATTGTTGTAACCAATAGCAAATGTTGTTTTATCTATTGTGTAATCAGCAGCGATTTGGTAAATATTGCCACGTAGCTTATCTGCACCAAATACGTCTTTATATTCAACTTGACCAAAAGATGCCGCGAAACCAAATTGACCAAATGCATATTCAGCTTCTAGATTGTAACCTTCAACATCAATAACACCATCGTCTTTAAATGTTGTTCCTGGAATATTATCAGCCGTATAGTAGTAAGCACGTGCATCAAGTCCACCGATACGGTAACCAATACGAGCATCAGTTATGTACGTATTAACATCACGAGAGATATCACCACTACCGTCAGAAATTGAACCGTTGTCATTCATATCATGAGAAGCACCAAAGTAGAAAGTACCGTTATCATAAACATACTTAATTACGTCGTTACCGTTTGTTTGTACGAAGTCAATGCCTTCTGAACCTAGCTCGTAATCTTTACCAATACCTGAATCATCAGATACTAAGTATTGACGACCAAATGTTAAAGTACCGAAGTCACCAGAGAAACCAGCCCATAACTCATCACTAGTTACATTGCCATCTTCAAATTCAAAAGCCATACCAGCAACAGTCGTTAACTGCTCTGAAATTTTAACACTAGCTGTTAGCGCAAGATCTGCATCATCAATACGTAATTTAGCATCATTTTGCGGCTCATAATCTTCAAGGTATTGAACTTCTGCGGCACCAGAAAGATCAACTTTAACGCCATTTGCGTCATAAAGATTGATGCCAGCATTTACAGAACCAGCTGCTGTTAAAACGGCTAACGCTAATAGAGTTTTTTTCATGATATGTCCACTGCCTTTCTTATTGTTGTAAATCTCAATCCTGAGATTCCCTGTCCTTATATTCCCTTCGACATGCGCCTTATTAAAAAATAAAACACTAAAATATCAAGGGGAAGTAATTTATGGCTCACATCCTGCCAGAAGTTCAATATTTTTGTCAAATAATCTAAATTAAACATAAAAAAACATAAAACACATCACAAAAACAAATACTTACAAGATAAATACCAGATATTAATCACAATAAATTAAGCAAAAAAATGCAACCAACATTAACTTAACACCTGTAAATAAGTGTGTATTGCATAACTAATCAACTTTAAAAACCACAAAAATCAGAATAAAAAACCACTCCTAATTACCATTTATGAAACTTTAGTTTGCGTACGAATAACGACCACAAAGCAAATGTAACCAAAATAAAAAATCGTGAGCAACCACTCACTTTAAAACATAAATGACCTAAATTTTGTTACCGATCACATTTAGCGCTTCATGCTATAATGCATTCCCCGGTCCTTACGAAGTTTCCACCATGCTGCACAACACCATAAAAAGCGATATAAAACAGTGTTACAACAACCTTGGCCATCAACTCGATAACTTTATCCCCCGTCGCGCACAAAATTATTTAGTAGCCGAAATAGCAAAAACTCTCGCAGGTGAATACCACACAAAAAATCGTATTCTTGTGGCTGAAGCGGGAACCGGTATCGGTAAATCATTGGCATATTTAATTGGTGGTATTCCTTTTGCACTGTTCAATAATAAAAAACTATTGATCTCTACCGCGACGGTGGCACTTCAAGAACAGTTAATCACCAAAGATTTGCCGCTGTTTAACCAAATTTTCCCGCGTGAATTTAGTTTTATTCTTGCTAAAGGCCGTCAACGTTATTGTTGTAATCACAAATTAGAAGCCAGTTGTTCAACTGACAGTGAATTACAACTGGGAATGTGGGAAGAAAAGCCTAAAAAATCCGATCTCGATTTACTCAAGCGAATGCTTAAAGCTACCGAGCAAAAGAAATGGGATGGTGATCGCGACAGTTGGCCGACAATAATTCCTGATAAAGTCTGGCAACAAATCATGGCGGATAAACACAGCTGTCATGCAGGCATGCCGAAACATCGTAGCTGTCCATTTGCAAAAGCACGTGAACACCTAGATAAAGCAGATGTAATTGTGGCTAACCATGCACTATTAATGGCTGACATTGAATTAGGGGGCGGGGTAATTTTACCTGAACCTGAACAAACTATTTATGTAATTGATGAAGCGCATCATTTACCACAAGTTGCACGTGATTTCTCATCAGCAGCTTCAAGCCTAAAAGGGGCGGCAACCTGGCTTGAAAAGCTCAATCAAATTGTGTCTAAGTTTGCGGAATTAGCCGACTATCAAAAAGCCAATCGGTTCCAAAACACGATTCAAGACAGTATTCAGCACTTAGTACCCACCTTAAATCAAATTGCCAATAATATTGATTCAGGCAAATTCAATAAAGATGGTGTCTATCGCTTTGAGCATGGTGAATTACCACAATGGCTCGAAGAAGAAGCCAAAGGCTGTAAAGAAGCCAGTAAGAAAGCATTACAATCACTTGGTAAAATTCAAGATCTTATTTCTGAGCGCACCAAGGAAAACATTATTATTCCACGCTTAGGTGAACAAGCACTTACTGAAATCGGTTTTTACCTACAACGTCTTGAAAATTTAGAGAAAGTTTGGTCATTGATGGCACAGCCAAACCATAAAAAAGGGGCTCCACTTGCACGCTGGATAGAAAAAAGTCCTGAACGTGAGAATGATTACATTATAGAAGTGTCGCCATTAGAAGTGGGTTATCGACTCGATCAATTGCTATGGAGTCGCGCAGCTGGGGCTATTTTAGTTTCTGCTACATTGCGTGCATTAAATCAATTTACCTTCTTTTGTCGTCAATCAGGGATCTCAGAATCTGAAACCGAAGGCACACGCTTTCTCGCGCTTGCATCACCGTTTGATTACCAAAATAATGCTCGTTTAGTGATCCCAGCCTTAAAACTTGAGCCACAAGCCGAGCAATTTACTGACTTATTGATCGAAGTGTTACCTGAATATCTTGAGGGTGAAACCGCAAGTTTAGTGCTGTTTTCATCTTATTGGCAGATGAACAAAGTCGCTGATGCACTACGCCCTCTGGCCAAGAAAAATAAATGGCAATTATTGGTTCAAGGTGAAGAATCACGTAATGAAACCCTAAAAAAACATAAAGAAAATTGTAAAAATGGTCTACCAAGTATTTTATTTGGCACCGGAAGTTTTTCGGAAGGGCTTGATTTACCCGGTGATTTATTAACAAACCTAATTATCACCAAAATTCCATTTGCGGTACCGACGTCACCCGTTGAAGAAGCACATGCTGAATATATTGAAAGCCGCGGCGGTAATCCTTTCTTACAAATTTCCGTCCCTGAAGCCAGCAAAAAACTGATTCAATCGGTTGGTCGTCTACTGCGTAAAGAACGTGATTCTGGTAGAGTGGTTATTTTAGATCGTCGTATTATCAATCGTCGCTATGGAAAAGCACTGCTTGATTCTTTGCCTCCATTTAAACGCGTTATTGAATACAACTAATCATCTTAACCATCATAAAAAGTATTTAAATGATTGATATGATTGAGCCAAGTAGCTTACTAATACTTGGTATTGTTGCATTAGCAGCAGGCTTTATTGATGCAGTGGCTGGCGGCGGCGGTATGCTTACCGTTCCCGCCCTGCTTTCTATTGGTCTTCCGCCTCATCTTGCTCTTGGCACCAATAAACTGGCGGCGAGCTTTGCCTCTGCAACAGCGGCATGGGCATATTATAAAAAACAATTATTTAACCCTCATTTTTGGCGAGCTTCTTTTGTTGCGACTTTTATAGGGGCAATCATTGGTACACTTGTTGTCAATCTCATTAGTGGGGCTTGGTTAGAGAAAGTATTACCTTTAGTCATTTTTGCGGTGGCAATTTATAGTCTATGGCACCCTCACCCGAACCCTGACCAAACCCAACTCCCAACGGTAACAAAGACACTTAAACGTAAACAATGGCTGCAAGGTAGCTGTTTAGGCTTTTATGATGGTTTGGCAGGCCCTGGTACAGGCGCATTTTGGACGGTCTCAAGTTTAGTGCTATATCGATTAGATATGCTACGCGCTTGTGGTCTTGCAAAAGCAATGAACGTCACCAGTAATATTACCTCCTTGATTACTTTCATTATTTTAGGTCAAGTTAATATTGCGCTAGGCTTAATGATGGGTATGTGTTTAATGATTGGTGCTTATCTAGGCGCACATTCTGCGATTCATTTTGGGGCTAAATTTATTCGTCCTGTTTTTATTACTGTCGTGTTTATTCTTGCGGCTAAATTAGCATGGCAAGCATGGTTTTAATGTTGCCCACTTACAGGTATTGCGATGATAGATCTTTCACGGTTACAAACACTCATTGAACAACTGCAGCACCAAGCAGCAGAAACAGACCGTATACGAGGTGAGGCACAACGCCCCTTGTTTGACCAACAATTATTCCGTAATCACAGTAAATTACTGACACCTTGTGTAGCAGAAGTAGCACAAGAACTGGCAGCCCTACAAAAAGAACAGCAAGCAGGAAAACTATTACCTGAACGAACCCAACATGTTTGTGAAAAAATCGTCGCTCAAATACATGCTATTCAGCGTGAATTTGCCACCCAAAAAATTCGTAAAAATGAACCAAAACAAGCAGTACGCTGGCAACGTTCAATCAATGATATCTATCAAGACCTTAATAAACATAAAGAGTGGGAACGGCGCTTAAAATCCATGCTACGTGATAAAGAAGCAATGTTTAATCGTCGTGGTTCTCAGTTTGAGCAACAACAATCACAAAAAGAAATTTTGGTATTAGAAGGTAGGATCAGCCGTTGCCAAGCTGCATTGATAAAACTTGAGAATGAAATGAATCACCGAGAAAGAAAAGGCTAATATTTATATCACATTCATTTTTAACGCTAATATTTAACCAAGAGATCTACCAATGAATAATACCCAACGATCACCATTAAACGATGCACCCGCTGAAATTAAATTAGCGGTTGATTTAATCTGTTTATTAGAAAATAACAATCTCGATCCTCAAACAGTATTATCTGCACTGGACATTGTTCGTCGTGATTTTGAAAAAAAACATCAAGCACAATCAATAGACACAAAAAAAGGCTGAATAAATCAGCCCTTTAAAGTATCTATCTTAAAAATAATTTAGTTAATGCCTGCACGCTTTAGCAAACCAGCCATCAATGCTGAACTTGATTTCACTTGCTTTGACTTATTTTGAAGATCTTTAGCAAGTGCAGTATCATTTACGTCTTTAGCAATGAAGATCATTGATTGATACATATCACGTGGCGTTTTAATACGCTCTTTATCGTTCAATGGCTTAAGCAATGTTACTACATCTGAGCCTTTCTTTTTATTTTCAGTTGTATAGCGCAGAATAGAATCAAGTAAACGATCCATATCAACCATAAACTCAGAGTTTTCTGTACCCTGCTTTTGCATTTCTTTGAGGTTTTTCTTACGAACCTGCTTAATAACAAATGCTGGTTGGTTTATTTTGCGGTAAGCGAAGATACCCGCTAACACCAATAACGCTACACTACCTGCTGCAACATAACCCCAGATAGAACCTGAAGATTCAGCAACAGGCTGAGCGACAGCGGCAACGTTTGCAACAGACATTGGTACATCAGACATATTTGTAACCTTTTACTTTAAGAATTCGGAATGCGGTGAGACCTTACCACCTACTCGATAAACTGCTATATCTTTTATCAAAAATTAGTTCAAATAGGCGACAGAGCTCAAATGTATGCTCATTCTGCCGTTTTCAACAACAAAAATAAAGCACTGCTAGATTGATTTTTAAGCAACTAATTGTAACTATTTGTCTAGCAATATAAAAACGTTAATTCGCAGCAAAGTTTATTTTAAAAATAAGTATAAAACCGCTAGCAACACCACAAATTAGCCTTTTATTGCATAATTCTTTTACACACCTCAATCAATGCCAACAGATCGACTAACAACAGCCATAGTTGTGCTTAAAGTCTAGTTGGTTTTGGATACAATGATAGTATTAACATTTATATCAATGCTAACGATAACAGCATTAAAACCACTGCCGATGATCTACAGCAGTGGTTATACCCACTTTAATCGACACCAGTAGCGGATACTGTCGGCTTGGTACGCTTTAATTTTTGCACCATTAAATACACACTCGGCACCACAAATAACGGATCGACAATCCCTAATGCCATCCCTGCGATAATAATCACGCCTAATGATCCCATTGCGTTAGCACCAGGACCGGCTTCACATAACAAAGGTAAGGTTCCTAAAATCATAGTTAGTGATGTCATTAATATCGGTCTTAAACGGGTTTTAGTCGCTTCTAAAATAGCCTCACGCGCAGAGTGTCCTTGCGCCTGCAATTCATTGGCAAACTCAGTGATTAATATGCCATGTTTACAGATCAAGCCGATCAAGGTCACTAGCCCTATCTGTGAATACACATTTAAACTGTAATCACTAAAATATAATCCCCACAATGCCACTGATAACGTAATCGGTAATGACAGCATTACCACTAACGCATCAACCACACTTTCAAACTGCGCACTCAGCACCATATAAATAAATACTAACGCTGCCACAAATACAAATAGCATCTGATGATTAGCATCTAAATATTGTTTAGCACCATCAACATAGCTATAACGAGCATTTGCAGGAAGTAATGTTGGCAATAGCTTATTTAATGCTTTAATCCCTTGCCCGATACTTACACCATCAGCTAATCGAATCGATAATGAAGCCGATGTGGCACGATCATATTGTTCTAATGAACGCGGACCCAGTTGATTTTTAATACTAATCAGCTCAGATAATGGTACTAATACCCCTTGATTATTGCTGATCATTAACTGTTTAATCGCATCAGGGGTTAAGGTATAAGCGGAGTCTAATTGTAAGTGCAATGGATAATTTGTACCTTGATAACTCATGTCATTATTAAATGACATGCCACTCATTGCCAATTTAAGCACTTGCTGAATATTACGCAGTGATACCCCATATTGTGATGCTAATACGCGATTAATATGAATGCTAAATTGACTCTGATCGAACTTTAACGCACTGCTTGCATGTGCAAATAATGGCGAGTGCTCTATTTTATGGCTAACCTCAGTCATCTCTTGCGCCAGCATTTTTTCATTAACATTACTACTAACGTTAATATCAATACCATTGCTATTACCACGCCCACCGCCACCCGTTTCTATCGCAGGGATCACGCCAGTAAAGACCATATTGCCACCAACGGTTAAGCGAGTATCGATCATCTCACTGATTTTTAATGCTGATAACTTACGTTGATCCCACGGTTTTAAGGTGATAAAACCCCGAATAAAATCACTGCTGGTCAAAATTGCCACATGCGCAATATCAGGGATCTGCCGTAATTGCTGATTCATATTATCAATCATTTTCTGCTCGCTGGCATCGTCACTACTGCCTACTAAAGGTTGAAACAAAAATATTTGCCCAGAATCTTCAGTCGGTAACATTTCAGATGGCGTCTGCATAAACGGCCAATAGCTGCTAGCTAAAATAATCACCATCACCATTAATGTCGTTTTACGATAATCAATGGTCACCGCTAACACTCGCTGATAAGCCGTTGCCACTTTTGTTAATTGATCATTGATCCACACTTCAAACCGACCAGCAGGGTGATGATTCATCATTTTACTGCACATCATCGGTGATAACGTTAACGCTACCACCCCAGAAATAATCACCGTACCCGCCAATGTAAATGCAAACTGCTGAAACAGTTGACCCGTAATACCACCTACTAACCCAACCGGAATATACACCGCCGCTAATGTTAGAGTGGTCGCTATAATCGCAAATCCAATTTGACGGCAAGCGATCACTGTCGCTTGACGGACGGTAGAATAATGCCGCAATTGGCGATGCACATTCTCAACCACCACGATTGCATCATCAACCACTAGCCCTACCGCTAATAACATTGCTAATAAGGTCAAAGAGTTAATACTAAATCCTGCCAGTTTAAGAATAATAAACGAGCACGATAAACACACAGGGATAGTTATAATCGGAATCAATGCGATCCGCAGGTTACCTAAAAATAGCCAGATCACACCCGCCACCAGCAATACTGCTAACCCAATCGCAAAATAAACATCATTAAGTGAAGTCACAATAAAGGTCGATTTATCCAATAAAACCGTCGCCTTCATGCCACTTGGTAAGGTTGTTGAATTAAGCAATTGATGCACTTGTTGCGATAACACCAATGGATTAGCAGTGGCGGTATATTGCGGATTAAGCACAAACAACATTGCGCTCTTGTTGGAAAAATCGATCAGAGGCTTAACTTCAAGTTGACTATTTGGGGTGCCAATAACAACGGTTGCGACCTGTGATAATCGAATCGGTTGTTGAGCATTCATCGCGACAATGGTGTTTTGTATCGCCCCTAAATTGGCAATCTCACCCGTTGATACCAACTGATATTGGCTTTGTAACCCCGATGTTTGACCACTTAGCGCAGTGATACTGTCAACGTCAGCGATCTTATTAATGACATTATTTAACGTTAAACCGTAATGGTGCACTTTATCTGGATTTAGAGTAATCAACACTGACTGCCCAGAACTAGGGGCAACACTCACAGCACCAGCAGCGGGTAATTGTTCTAACTGTGGTAATAGCGTATTAATGCCATATTGATGGAATTCATATTCCGCTTGATGAGGTCCAGGAGTTAAACCAATCAACATCGCCGGCATACCCTGATCATCAGATTTAGACACCCGTGGCGAAATATTATCGGGTAACTGACTTTCTATATTACCAATATCATTATGGATCTCACTCACCAAGGTATCTATTTCACCTTTATCAAGACTGGTTGCGACATCAATAATAATACTGCCTCGACCTTGACGCGCAGTTGCCGTTAAGTGAGTGATCCCTTCAGTGCCAGCAATCGCATTTTGAATCGGGATCAACACCTCAGTCATCATATTTTGCGCAGCGAGAGCACTATCATATGCTGACACTTGAATTTTAGATTGGCTAATGTGAGGGGTATAACGCCACGGTAATTTTTGACAAAACAACAATCCAATAAAAACGGGAATGATCCACAATACGGTGCACAACACCGGACGGCGCAAGCAAAGTTCGGTTAATTTCATGCTTTACCTACTGGTGCTGGTGTTTTTGGTTGAGACTGTTTGGGGTTAACTATGGCAACGTCTTGATCTGTGCGTAAATAATTTTGACCATTAACAACCAATTGCTCTCCTACCGCTAAACCCGCAAGAATTTGCACATAACCATCGTAATACTCTCCCACTTTTACATCTCGTAAACGGGCTTTATTGTTGATCACGACAAAAGCTTGTGCGCCTTGAATATTCGTCATTAACGCTGCGGTTGGGATCGTCACTTGGTGAGGCAATGATTGTGTTTGCTGAACAACTTTGATGTTTTGTCCCGGAGAAAATGGCGCTGCCCATGGTAACTGCGCTTTCAACGTCACAGAGCCCGTAACGGTATTCGGTGCAATATAACTCACAGTACCAAGTACCTGAGTTGATGGCATCAGTTCTGATTGTACTAATACCTGCTGGCCTAATTTATAATCTTGACGTTGTAATGCGGGTAATTGATATTCAACATTTAATTGTTGAGGGGTATATAAAGTCGCCAACGTATTACCTAAGGTAACTACATCACCAACATGATAATCCGTTTGGCTGATCACGCCCTTAAACGGCGCTTTAACCGTCAGTTGTGCTAACAAGGCTTTATCTTGGGTTAACTGTGCTAACGCCTGTTTATAATTACTATCACTAACATCATAAGCACTGTGGGAAACGACCCCTGTGGCACTTAATTGCGCTTGACGTTGCCATGCCTGTTGAGCCGCGGTTAATAACGCCCGATCATGAGCCACTCTGGCATCTGCGACTCGCGGATCTAGCTGTACTAACAATTGCCCTTTTGCGACCGTTTGACCCGCAGTGAACAAAATTGCCGTTATTTTATTGGTCTGTAAACTTTTCAGCGCCACGACATCATGGCTATGCACCACCCCATAGCCCATCACTTGCTTAATCAGTGTTCGTGACGTAATGGTCTCAGTTTCAACTTGTGTCGCAGGTGAAACTGCCGCAGTAGGAGGAACGCTTGAATGATTATCGCAACCCGCCGCAAAAAATACCACGGTGGTAATAACCAATATTGACACTAATTTTCGCTTTATCATGATCTATTTCCTAGAACATCAAACAACATGCGCTAGGACAATCCAGCACTATATACCCACAAGGGATAGTAGTTTAACAAAGCTATTTTTTTGAATATAGCATCACTGCTTACTTTTACGCTGTTTTACATTAATTAAGACAAAAATCCTTGTAACACCACCACCACAAATAATACTGCGCTAATAAGTTGCCACAATAATAATGGATTTCGTTCGATCAAGGGTTGCTGCAAAAGTGTGGGCAAGGATGATGATGGCGGGGTATTGAGTGCTTTTACCAATTCAGATAAGGCTTGATAACGATGTTGAGCATAAGGATGACACGTTTTTTTTAAATTAATCTCTAGCCATGCAGGTAAATCCTGCCGATGAGATCTAATTGCAGTGTAATGCATTTTTATTGCCACAGGAGGCGATGAATGCGAACTCAAGCGTTGGTACGGCAATGCCCCGGTCAGCATTTCATATATAACAATCCCTAATGAAAATTGCTCACTCAAGATGGAAGGCTGTCCACCAGCATGACATTCAGGTGCTAAATAATTCAAATCACCATACGGATAATAGCCTGTTAACGTTGCCCTTAACTCTTGATAACCATTGACCCACGCGCTGCCAAAATCAATCAAGGTCACACCTAAATCTGGACGTAACATGATATTTTCTGGTTTTATATCTGCATGATAAATGCCCTGCCGCTGCAAAGTACGCATCACCGTCACAATGTCTGCCACAATCATTCGTACCGTTGTTAATGATGGCTGCGGATTATCAATGATCCATTGGCGTAAAGTTACTCCCTCAACAAACTCACACACATGGTAAAGAAACACAGATTGCGCATTATGATTAAATATTTTCATGACCCCTGCATGCTGGCATTGTTGCCCAAGCCAACCTTCACGTACAAAGCAGTGTAAATAGTCACTATCATCCACCCTATTAGGAGAGGGCATTTTCAACACATAATACTGTTTATCATCATCAGATTGCGCCAAATAAAGATAACTTCGACAACCCGCATCAAGCACTCGACAAATCACAAATTGATCGATACGTTGCCCAACCGTGAGCGCTAACGGAATGGTTTTATTAACAGACTCAACCAATGCTTCATCAAGCGCTAACCTTGGTAAGGCTTCAATGTCTAATATCACACAACTGGTATTATCTTGCGATCCAAGCTGCTGCGCATTACTTACAAGCTGATATGCTTGTTGTTCTAAGTACTGACACCAATGTTGAGTCGATAATAATGGCGGCATGTTATCTGCGTAGAAAATCTTATCGAGATACTGCACGACATCACTCTCATCATGGATACCATCCGTCGTCATCACTAATTTATCACCCACGTTCAAGGGTACTGACTGATAATCCACTTGCAATTGGGCGTCGACACCTAGTGCACGCGTAAGATAATGCTGCCCATCATAGTGAGCACGACGATGATCTTGGGTTAAACAACGACAATTATTATCACGCCATAAATAAACCCGACAATCCCCAATATGGAATACATGGGCAGTATTCGATTTAATGATCACTACCGACAATGACGTCACTGGCGCATCTTGTGGTAAATCGGCTTGCTGTCCATGATGGAATAACCATAAATTAAGCGTATTTAATACTGAGGACGCCGCTTCTTTGACGGATAAGGTGGTTGCAGTCGCTAAATAATCTTCAATAAAGTGAGTCACACTCAATTGACTGGCGATATAACTGCGATTACTACAACTGACGCCATCAGCAATACAAGCAACGACTCCTTTGTGCTGTAACTCTATTGCTTTTGATGGTGATAACACCGCAAAGGCATCCTGATTATGTTGCTTTTTCCCCGCATCAGAATAACCACCATAACGTACAATCAGATTAGCTTCCGTCATGATCTTCCTTATTCCTTTACACCATTAACTTGTATTAGTAATCCATACCATTGCCTACATGATAAACCGACATGAT
>CAMQXY010000011.1 GCA_947039005.1 uncultured Photobacterium sp. | reverse complement strand
ACGCGATTACCTTTCATTGAAAAACAATCCCATAAGCACTGTTTTAAACCCTTTTAAGTGCCAATAATCGCCATAAATCGAGATTGTTATTTTGTTAATCATGTTACAGCATTCATTAATCACTGTTTCTACGATCAATTACACCCAACCAACGAAAAATCCTCATAACTTATATATTCGCCATCGCGACAGGTGCTTGCTATTCCTTGCCCCTAAAACCGCATTCCTAAAAATCCGTTATATTGTTTCTAATTGGTAATAATCTTTTGCATTACGGTTGTATTGTTTTGTTTTTGGTAATTGTTAATATAGCCCCATCGAAACGCAGACAGCGTTCAGCAATAACAATAAACAAAAGGTTTACCGACTAATGAAAACAGTTATTAAAGCAATTATCGCGACCGCTATTATCGCCACCTCTTACACCGCATCAGCACGTGATGGCGCATTTACAGGTAATGTTAACTTTAACAATCAAGCTAACAATACTGTCGTTACAAGTCATTACGCCGTAAATGGTACTGCTGATAAATCGCATTCAGGCATTGTCGTCACTAACAAAAACGCTCACATGAGCTTTAACGACAAACTATTGTCAGCCGCTGATAAGTAATTGTTGGACAGTAGAACAGCCACACTTTACGTACAATTTAATTATTACCTATAAGTAAAAGTGTTTTAGTTTTATCTCTATTGTTACCAAAATAACAAGGTGTAGAATGACTGCATCGACACAAATAATAACCACTAAGTTCGATATAGCACATTACATCACCACCTATTGATAACGCGACATTAAATAAATTCAGACTTATGGCTAACGCGGTAAGTCACTATAAATTAATAAATAATTATCGGAGTTTTACTATGAGCAATGTATTTTACATGCCACCTGTAACCTTAATGGGTCCTAACGCTATTCAATCTCTAGGTGCTGAACTTGCATCAAAAGAATTGAAAAAAGCACTTATCGTTACTGACGGTGTGTTGGTTGAAGTGGGTCTGGTTAGCAAGTTAACAGATGAGCTAACAGCACATAACTTAGATTTCGTTGTGTTTGATGGTGTGCAACCTAACCCAACTGAGAAAAACATCGAAGATGGTCTAGCTCTTCTTGCACAAAGCAAAGCAGATTTTGTGATTTCATTCGGTGGTGGTTCTTCTCACGATACCGCTAAAGGTATCGCATTGGTTGCGGCTAACGGTGGTCATATTCGTGATTACTCTAAAGGTGTACACCTTTCTAAGAAACCACAACTGCCATTGGTAACAGTGAATACCACAGCGGGTACTGCATCAGAAATGACGGTATTTGCGATTATCACTAATCAACAAGATCAAACTAAATACCCAGTGGTTGATAAGCACTTCACACCGATTATTGCAGTTAACGATTCAGAATTAATGGTAGCAATGCCTAAATTCTTAACCGCAACTACTGGTATGGATGCATTAACTCACGCGGTTGAAGCGTATGTTTCAACAGCTGCGACACCAATTACTGATGCGTCTGCTATTAAAGCGATTGAGTTGATTGTTAATAACTTAGAAGCAGTAGTGAATAACGGTCAAGACCGCGCAGCACGTGATGCGATGCAGTACGGTGAGTACTTAGCAGGAATGGCATTCTCAAATGCTTCTCTAGGTTACGTGCACTCAATGGCGCACCAACTTGGTGGTGTTTATGATCTGTCACACGGTTTATGTAACGCAATTTTGTTAGCAGAAGTCTCTCGCTTTAATGCTAAGCAAGTACCAGAGCGTTTTGTTGATATCGCCAAAGCAATGGGTATCGACACCGCAGCGATGACACAAGAGCAAGCAGTTAACGCAGCCCTTGAAGCGATTGATACTTTGTCTGAAAAGGTAGGCACTAAGCAACGTTTAGCTGACTTAGGTGTGACGGAAGATAAATTGGCGTTTATGGCACAAAATGCTCTAAACGATGCTTGTTCTTTAACTAACCCTCGTCAAGCAAACCTTGCTGAGATTGTTAATATCTTTAAAGCTCGGATGTAATTACTCTGACTATCAGTAATTACGCGCTTTGATAAACAAAAGACCACTGATTTCATTATCAGTGGTCTTTTTTTGTGGCTATAAAATGATAATTATAAAACCACAACGTTGATTGCTTGCAGACCTTTTTGACCGTGCTCAACATCAAAAGAGACTTTTTTACCTTCTGGCAGTTTAGTTAATGTTTTATCAGCAATGCCACTGCTATGAACGAAAACATCTGCATTACCAGTGTCTTGGGTTAGAAAACCAAAACCTTTTTCTTCGCTAAACCACTTTACTAAACCCGTTGCTTTATGCGACATGTGTAACCCTTACTGTAAAAATATGAACATTATTATTTATAACGCTGGTTTTGCTGATAAGCGTAGATTATTAAATGCGACGATGAAGCTAAGGGAAACACAGAGGATGACAACACTAACGAAGATATTCTAAGGGTTTTACTTTGACTTGATGTTTCATTAATAACGCTGAGCAACAGAGTGGGCTGATTATTTCTGTAAAAGTGAGGCTTGTAAAGGTCTATCTGTGGTGATCTTGAGTGATGTAGCCATTGGTATGAATGGTTCAGCTTTTGTTTTTATTCTTAATTTTGCTATTAAATTAATGCTTTTTTATCGTCTATTGATAGGGATAAAGGTGCAAGTGATTAAGAATAAATAAACAGGGAAGTAAATCAAAGCAGCGGCGTATTGTATGGCAAATAACACCTCGCTTTTATCCCTTTTTCTTAGGGGTTATTTTGCATTTAAAACAGCAAGAAAAAACTAAATTGAATGATAAAAAATTGACATTAATAGTAGCTAATAGTGGTTAGCTATTCACATTTCGATATTTAACCATGCAAGTTTATGTGATTATGTGTTTGATTATGTAAGTATTTCATTAAACGCAGGGAGAGTTGTCACAATTATGGTGATTCTCAATCTTGGTTGGTATACACTAACGCGGCTTGGTTTTTTTGTAGCACGGATATGACACTAAAAGTCGCAATAAATGGATTCGGCCGCATCGGTCGCAGTGTGCTACGCGCATTGTACGAGAGTGGTAAACATCACCAGATTAACGTCGTGGCGATCAATGAATTAGCTGAGCCAGAAGCGATGGCTCACTTGCTTCAGTATGATTCTAGTCATGGACGATTCGGTAAGCCTGTCAGTCATGACCAGGAGCATCTCTTTATTGCCCATGAAAATGGTCACCGCGATCAAATTCGCCTGCTTCATCAACCCGATCCTAAATTGTTACCGTGGCATGACTTGGATGTCGATATCGTCCTTGATTGTACTGGTCACTTAGGCTCTCGTGCTGATGGCTTAGCCCACATATATGCTGGCGCTAACAAAGTGTTATTTTCCCATCCTGCTGCCAAAGACATTGATTTTACTGTGATATATGGCGTTAACCATCAACAGTTAACTCCGCAACACACGATTGTTTCTAACGGCTCTTGTACGACGAATTGCATCGTGCCCATCATTCAAGTGTTGGATGATTGTTTCGGTATTGAAACGGGCGCAATAACTTCAATTCACTCTGCAATGAATGATCAGCAAGTTATTGATGCTTATCATCCTGATTTACGCCGAACGCGTGCTGCTAGCCAATCCATTATCCCAGTAGATACCAAATTACATTTAGGTATCGGTCGTATTTTTCCGAAATTTTCTGACAAATTTGAAGCGATTTCTGTGAGGGTGCCCACAATAAATGTCACCGCTATGGATTTAACGGTTACTGTTTCAACAAATGTGAAACTTAATGACGTAAATCAAGCATTATTGAATGCGTCTCGTTGTACATTAAAGGGTATAGTGGCTTATACCGAAGCACCATTGGTGTCGATTGACTTCAATCACGATCCTCATAGCGCGATTGTTGATGGCACCCAAACCCGCGTTAGCGGTCAGCATTTAATAAAAATGCTGGTGTGGTGTGATAATGAATGGGGATTTGCAAATCGTATGTTAGATACTGCGTTAGCAATGGCGGCAACAGATAACTCTGCTGCAACGCCGTCAAAATAACTAGTAAGAATTCTTGGGTTTGGCAGTGACGCCGAGCCGTGAAATTTATGAACTTTTATTTTAAATAATGTTGAGAGGGCAAAACATGTCTGTAATCAAGATGACTGATCTGGATCTAGCTGGTAAGCGTGTATTTATTCGTGCTGACCTAAACGTGCCAGTAAAAGACGGTAAAGTAACTTCAGATGCACGTATCCTTGCATCTTTACCTACTATTCAGCGCTGCTTAGAAGCAGGCGCTAAAGTAATGGTTACTTCTCACCTAGGTCGTCCAACGGAAGGCGAATACGCAGAAGAATTCTCTCTACAGCCTGTAGTTAACTACTTAAATGACGCACTAGATTGTGACGTTAAATTAGCAAAAGATTACCTTGATGGTCTTGAGCTAAACGCAGGCGAGCTTGTTGTTCTTGAAAACGTACGTTTTAACAAGGGCGAGAAGAAGAACGAAGACGAACTATCTAAGAAATACGCTGCACTTTGTGACGTATTCGTAATGGATGCATTCGGTACGGCTCACCGTGCACAAGCATCTACTTACGGTGTAGGTATGTTTGCACCTGTAGCATGTGCAGGTCCACTACTTGCTGGCGAACTAGAAGCGCTAGGTAAAGCAATGGATAACCCAGCACGTCCAATGGTTGCTATCGTTGGTGGTTCTAAAGTATCAACTAAACTAACAGTTCTTGAGTCACTAGCTAAGATTGCTGACCAAATCGTTGTTGGTGGTGGTATTGCTAACACATTCATCGCAGCTGAAGGCAACGATGTAGGTAAGTCACTTTACGAAGCTGATCTTATCCCAACAGCACAAGCACTGATGGCAAACACTGCTATTCCAGTTGCTACTGATGTTGTATGTGCAAAAGAGTTCTCTGATACTGCTGTTGCAACTATCAAAGCATCAACTGAGATTGCAGCTGACGACATGGTTCTTGACCTTGGTCCTGATTCAGCTCAAGCACTTGCAGATATCATCATGAACGCGAAAACTATTCTTTGGAATGGTCCAGTTGGCGTATTTGAGATTGAGCAATTCGGTAAAGGTACTGAAGTTGTTGCTAACGCAATCGCAGCATCTGCTGGTTTCTCTGTTGCAGGCGGCGGTGACACACTAGCAGCTATCGACAAGTACGGCATCAAAGATAAAGTATCTTACATCTCTACTGGTGGCGGTGCTTTCCTTGAGTTCGTTGAAGGCAAGAAATTGCCAGCAGTTGAAATGCTAGAAGCTCGCGCTAAAGCATAATTTATTTGGCGTGGAAGCTTATGTATTTGTAAGAATAAATCTAGCTTCCGCGTTTAAACGTTTGTGATAATGGGCATGTTTCAGTAAAATACAGGCTTACCGCAAACGTTTGCACAAAAATTTTTCCACAGACAACAAAGTAAATATAGGACTATTGTTATGTCTAAGATCTTCGATTTTGTAAAACCTGGTGTTATTTCTGGCGACGACCTACAGAAAGTTTTTGCTGTAGCAAAAGAAAACAAATTTGCTCTACCTGCTGTTAACTGTATCGGTACTGATTCAGTGAACGCTGTTCTTGAAGCTGCTGCTAAAGCTAAAGCACCAGTTATCGTTCAGTTCTCTAACGGTGGCGCACAATTCTTCGCTGGTAAAGGCCTGAAGCTTGAAGGTCAAGGCCCTCAAATTCTTGGTGCTGTTGCTGGTGCTAAGTACGTTCACGCGGTTGCTGAGTCTTACGGCGTTCCTGTAATTCTTCACACTGACCACGCGGCTAAGAAACTTCTTCCTTGGATCGACGGTCTACTAGACGCTGGTGAAGAGTTCTTCGCACAAACTGGTAAGCCATTGTTCTCTTCTCACATGATCGACCTTTCTGAAGAGTCTCTAGAAGATAACATCGCAATCTCAGCTAAATACCTTGCGCGTATGGCTAAGATGAACATGACACTAGAAATCGAATTAGGTTGTACTGGTGGCGAAGAAGACGGTGTTGATAACTCAGATATGGATTCTTCTGAGCTATACACTTCTCCTGAAGATGTTGCATACGCATACGAGCAACTAAACGCAGTTAGCCCTCGTTTCACTATCGCTGCATCTTTCGGTAACGTACACGGTGTTTACCAAGCGGGTAACGTAGTACTTACTCCTACTATCCTACGTGATTCTCAAACATACGTTTCAGAGAAGTTTGGTCTACCAACTAACTCTCTAAACTTCGTATTCCACGGTGGTTCAGGTTCTTCTGAAGCTGAAATCCAAGAGTCTATCGGTTAC
This sequence comes from uncultured Photobacterium sp., assembly GCA_947039005.1. Taxonomy (GTDB): domain Bacteria; phylum Pseudomonadota; class Gammaproteobacteria; order Enterobacterales; family Vibrionaceae; genus Photobacterium. The sequence goes on along the minus strand of CAMQXY010000011.1, from coordinate 40,965 downwards.
GGTGTTATCAAAATGAACATCGATACTGATACACAGTGGGCTGCATGGGACGGTATCCGTCGTTACGAAGCTGAAAACCACGATTACCTACAAGGTCAAATCGGCAACCCAACGGGTGAGTCAGCGCCTAACAAGAAATACTATGATCCACGCGTATGGTTACGTGCTGGTCAAGTATCAATGGTTGAGCGTCTAGAGAAAGCATTCTCTGACCTAAACGCAATCGACGTTCTATAATTTCGATTTCGTAGTAACATAAAATGTGAAAAAGCCCACTTCGGTGGGCTTTTTTTTGTATGTGATAAGCAGTTAGCATTATTTTTCGATAGTTAACGATTTATATTTTTTTATGATTGTTCGATTTTTTTTACTAGGCAAATGGCTAATAAAGGATTAATAATGCACCGTTTCTTTGATGTTAGAATGTTTGATGCTGATTCTTATGCCCACTACAGCATTGGCAGTGATTGTTATCTGATATCAAATTTATTGCTGTAATGTTATTTTTTACTGTTTACTGTTTACTGTATGATTTACTCATTAAGCCATATTTTATTATTGTTATACTTTTAGAGAGATACCTTCATGACAGAGAGCGTTACTGACAAGGTTGTTGAGCATATATCTGATAACTCACTGACTAACGGTGTATTGCACGCAGGAAATTGGATCACTAAAAACCAAGATCTATTAGTTCAATATGCGGTTAATATTGTTTCAGCATTACTGATTTTATTTATTGGTAATATCATTGTTAAAATGATTGCTGGTACAATTGCTAAAGTTTTACGCAAAAAAGACATGGATAACGCGGTTGTTGAATTTATTCATGGCCTAGTGCGTTATGTATTATTCGTGATTGTTCTTATTGCAGCCTTGAGTCGTATTGGTGTTCAAACTGCATCAGTGGTTGCTGTTATTGGTGCCGCAGGTCTTGCTATTGGTCTTGCTCTTCAAGGGTCATTATCAAACTTTGCAGCTGGCGTATTGATCGTTGGTTTCCGCCCATTCAAATCTGGCGACTATGTTGAAGTTGCTGGTGTTGCTGGTGCCGTTGAATCTATTCAGATCTTCTCAACTGAATTACGTACACCTGATAACAAAACCGTTATCGTGCCAAACGCCCATATTATTGGTAACCCAATTACTAACTATTCTCGTAATGATACCCGTCGTATCGATTTAGTGATTGGTGTTTCTTACAATGCTGATTTACAGAAGACTAAAGAAGTGTTGCGTCGTGTAGTAACGGCTGATGCTCGCGTACTTAAAGATCCTGAGCCAACAATTGGTGTAGTTGCGCTTGCTGATTCTTCTGTTAACTTCGTGGTACGTCCATGGGTTAACACGCCTGATTACTGGGCAGTATATTTCGATCTTAACCAAGCGATCAAAGAAGAGCTTGATAAAGAAGGTATCGAAATTCCATTCCCACAGATGGATGTGCATGTAAATAAAGTTGCCGCTTAATTCGCTCAATTTTTAATTATATGACACTAAAAAAGAAGCCTGCGGGCTTCTTTTTTTTATCTAAATAAAAGCGAATGGTCGCAATAATAATTGTAGCCACACTATAGTATGGCTGAATGCTTACTGAACTGTAATTAAAAAACAGTGTTCATTATATTTGGAGTTTGTTAGCATAACCGCATAATTTACGAGAAAAGCTAATCTGTTTATTATTGTAGTAGTGAATAGATAACAATCTTGCCCGACAAATAAAAGGATGAATAATGAAAAAGAAATGTTTAGCGATGATGGTACTTGGCGCTAGTGCGTTTGTTTCAACTGCTGCAATGGCGGCAGATATTCCATTTCCTCACTTAGAGACAACAGGTCGCGGCGAAGTGGTTGTGAAGCCTGATATGGCAGTATTTTCCGTTAATGTGGTTGAAACCAAGAAAACAGCGGTGGATGCTAAGTTAGCCGTCGATCAAGCGGTAACGAAGTTTATTGAGCGTTTACAAGCAGCCGGCGTAGATAAAAAAGACATTAATAGCGCTAATATTTCATTATCGGCACAATATAACTACCCGAAAGATCAACAACCTCAATTGTTAGGCTTTAGAGCCAATCGTAATGTTGAGGTGACGGTTCACCAGTTAACCAAACTTAATACCTATTTAGATGACGCACTTGGTAATGGCATTAATCAAATTAATAATATTGATTTGAAAGTGTCAGATCCTGCGAAATATCAGCGCCAAGCACGACAAAAAGCGATTGAGAATGCTAAGCAAGTTGCAGCATCATTAGCGCAAGGGTTTGATAATAAGATCGATGGTGTATGGCAGATTGATTACAATACCAATAGCCAGCCAATGCCGTACCGTCGTAGTAATGATGAAGTGATGTATAGCAGTATGAGTAGAGGGGCAGTTGATCAAAGTTACACTGATAATAATATTGTAATTAAAGACAGTGTGAATGTGATCTTTAAATTAGCCGAAAAATAATCTAAGTATAAAAATAATACCAACATAGATTAAATGGCAATAAAAAAGGAGAGCATTATGCTCTCCTTTGTCGTTGTTAAGTGGTTAAACGGTTAACCACTTAGTGCAGGATGCGGGCGCGAATAGTACCTTCGATTGATTTAAGTTGCTGTAGTGCTTCTTTTGAGCGTTCAGTTTCAACATCAATGACGACATAACCGACTTCCGCACCTGTTTGTAAGAATTGGGCGGCAATGTTAATCCCTTCCGACGCAAAAATCGTGGTGATCTGATTTAATACCCCTGGGCGGTTGTGGTGAATATGCAGTAGGCGAGAACAACCGTGATGGTGCTCTGGTAGTGATACTTCAGGAAAGCCAACCGCTGATAATGTCGAACCGTTATCGGAGTATTTTACTAACTTACCCGCAACTTCAATCCCGATGTTTTCTTGGGCTTCATGGGTTGAGCCGCCAATATGTGGGGTTAAAATTACATTATCAAACTGCATCAGTGGTGATTTAAACGGATTATTATTAGTTTGTGGTTCAATCGGGAATACATCAATTGCAGCACCTGCAATATGCTTGCTTTCTAATGCGCTACACAATGCATCAATATCCACTACCGTACCACGTGCCGCATTAATAAATATCGCACCTGGTTTCATGCGTGCAAACTCTTCAACACCCATTAAGTTAGCCGTACCTTGTGTTTCGGGCACATGTAAGCTTACCACATCGGATTTATTGAGTAGTTCAGATAAAGAACTTATTTGGGTCGCATTACCTAATGAGAGCTTAGTTTCAATGTCATAGAAGCAGACTCGCATTCCTAAGTTTTCAGCCAAAATACCCAATTGAGTACCAATGTGACCGTAACCAATAATTCCTAATGTTTTACCGCGGGCTTCAAATGAGTGATCGGCAGATTTGAACCATTCGCCTCGGTGCGCCTTGGCATTTTTTTCAGGGATCCCGCGCAATAGTAATAGAATTTCACCCAGAACAAGTTCAGCAACACTACGGGTATTGGAAAAAGGGGCATTGAAAACAGGGACACCACGGCGCATTGCTTCTTCTAAATCAACTTGATTAGTACCAATACAGAAACAGCCGACGGCGGTCAGTTTTTTTGCGGCGGCAAACACTTCAGGTGTTAATTGGGTGCGAGAGCGAATACCAATGAAATGGGCATCTTTGACTGCGTCTAATAATTGATCACCATCGAGAGATCCTTTGTGGTATTCAATATTGCTATAGCCTGCTTGTTGAAATACTTCGACGGTAGATGGATGGAGACCTTCTAACAGAAGGATTTTGATTTTTGCTTTATTGAGAGACACTATTGCCATAAGTTCTTATCCTTAAAAACGTCGCGACGAATGATGATAATGCACGTTAGCTAAACTAAAGTGGTTATTATATCTCAGTAGCTAAATGGTTAAATGTTTGCTACATGTTGTTTAATAAAGTATCAAAATTTAATCATTAAGGGTAAGAATATTACGAAAAAGCCAATAAAAAACGGCAACCAATGATTCGTGTGCGATCAATAGCTGCCGTTTGGTAATCAAATAACGACGTAATCATTATTTTTCGATGATTTTAGTACCTTCAGGTGAACCAACAAGCAATACATCTGCACCACGGTGAGCAAACAGACCCACAGTTACGACACCGGGTAGGGCGTTGATGCTGTCTTCCATTGCTTTAGGATCGGTAATGGCCATGTTGTAAACATCAAGAATGATATTACCGTTATCTGTGATCACGCCTTCGCGGTAGACAGGATCACCCCCCAGTTTTACCAGTTCACGACCAATAAAAGAGCGCGCCATTGGGATCACTTCTACAGGTAATGGAAACTGACCTAAGACATCAACCTGCTTGGTATTATCTACAATACAAATGAATTTCTCAGCAATGGCTGCGACAATTTTTTCACGGGTTAATGCTGCACCACCGCCTTTGATCATATCAAATTGGGCATTAACTTCATCAGCACCATCAACATAAATATCAAGGCTAGCAACTTCGTTAGCATCAAAGACTGTAATGCCAATTTGCTCTAGACGTTCAGTTGAAGCAACAGAGCTTGAAACAGCGCCTTTGATCTCTTCTTTACGGGTTGCCAAGGCATCGATGAAGTGATTAACGGTTGAACCAGTACCTACACCAACAATACTGTTTTTCGTTACGTACTCAAGTGCTGCCCAGCCCGCTGCTTTTTTCATTTCATCTTGTGTCATGCCGTTCTCCTCGTAATGACCTCAATTATGCGAAAGGTGATTATAGCTAACCGAAGTGATTTCGTCAGTTGGATTCGATGGTTAAAGGGTGCAATCTTAAAACTAAAAATATAACTTTATGAATAACATACAATTACATTCGGTTTTTTTAACTAAAAAGCCAATCGTTTGCGTGATGTGCGTTATGACTCTGTAAAGAGATGGTTAGGGGTAATGATGAGTGGTAAGGGTACATCCCATTTTTCATTGGGGAGCTGGGGAATATATTGGCAATCATGGCCGATACCGATCGGATAAGGTCCTTGGCGATGTTGGTGCCATTGGCTTAAAGTGCGATCATAATAGCCGCCCCCCATCCCTAACCGTTGTCCATTGCTATCAAAGGCGACCAATGGCGTGCAAATAACATCAAGTTCAGCAATCGGCTTAACGCGACGTACATCTAATTTAGGTTCACGGATCTGATAACGATTGGTGGTCATTGGAGTACAGGCTTCGTAGTGTAAAAACAGTAAATGCCCTTTGCTAAAGGGATGCAGTACTGGCAGATATACCGATTTACCTTGTTGCCATAACCATTCAATAAACGGCTGCGGATCTATTTCACCATCATTGGCGAGATAAACGGCAATATGCTGGCTATGTTGAATGCGATCTAATGCTTGTAAACGCTGGGATAATTGTTGGGCGGCGTGGTGTTGTTGCTGAGGGGATAGTTGTTGCCTAGCGTGACGAATTTGCTGTCGAAGTTGATAGCGTAACGGTTGGGTGTTGGAAATAGGGGGTGTTATCACTTGAGTATCCAATCCATGAACAGTGGGTGTTTAGGGATTGTAGAGAGCTACAGTGTAGAAATAAAGTGAAATACACGAAAGGGATGCCCCAAGGTGCCGTTGCGAAATAAGGCCCTTGAACCAGATGTTCAAGGTGGACTGGCAACATTAGCCGCAGGCTTCTCAGTCAAGCTGAGCATGCACAATAGCTAATAAAAAAGCCAATCCTGGGTATTTGCTTATCGGCTCGGGGACATTCATTCACTGACGTACACCCCAGGGTCAATTCATTATCAACGCTTTGGCTGATATTGCAATACTTTATCCAAATTTTCTTCTAGTGAATTGATTTTATTGGATATTAATTCAGCATTGCGATTATGTTCTTGTCGTTCTAGATGCAATTCGTTACTGATGTTAAGACCAGTAAAGATTAATAATTGTTCTACGGATACATTACTACGCGCAGACATATCTTTCAAGCGTTGGTCAAAATCTGCCGCCGCGGCACGTAATGCATCTTCTTGACCTGTTGGACAATTCACTTTTAGCTTTCTGCCCAATACTTGAATTTCTACAGCCTGAGTACTCATAAACCTTCGATTTGCTCCGTGCCAGAATGGGTATTCATTCCGCTTGCGACTGGGATCAATATAGGAAAACCCCACATAAGATGCAAGCGACTATGTCTCGGTTTAAGTTCAATATCCACTGACTAATATAGATATTAATCAGACTCACCAAAGAGTTGCTTAAGGATTGAACGTTATCGCCAGTGTTATCATTTGCCGAACTAGGCTTAAGTGTTAGCATAACACAGTGCCATCATTCACTCATTGCTATTTGTTTCGCTAACTAAACCATAATGTGATTATTGTTTGGTACAATTTCAAAGAGTGTAACCTTCATAAGTGCTGTTATTGTTAGGTAATGGTCACAAATAAATTTTATCTTAAATTGCGTCAACTAAAAAGGTGATAAGCCATGAGTGAAATAACCCTACCGACATACCAAGCTGTTGAAGCTGACTTAAAAGAACAAGGTTTAGCGGCAGTTCCTGCTGAATTACATGGTTTACTCAGTGGAATGATTTGTGGCGGCTTGGCTGTTGATGATGATAGCTGGGTCGGTCCAGTATGTGATTACGCCAATGAAGGCGAAGCGATGACAGACGGTGCCAAGATGATGGTACGAACGTTATTTACAACGACAGCTGATGAATTAATTAGTGGTGGATTTGAGTTTTCATTGCTAATGCCAGACGACGATGAGCCGTTAGCTGATCGCGCTGAAGCCTTAACGGAGTGGGTCAATAGTTTTATTTCTGGTTTAGGGCTAATGGATTTACAAAAAAATCAATTGTCAGAAGAAATAACTGAAGCATTGGCTGATCTACACGAAATTTCTCAACTTGGTATTGATGAAGACGATGATCTTGAACAACAAGCGGCATTATTTGAGCAAGTGCTTGAACATGTACGGATGTGTGTGTTGAGCTGTCATTCTGAATTAGGCCAACGTCTTGTTAATGACGATGCTGTTGATGAGAAGCCAACCGTTCACTAATAATTATTATTGCGAAAGGGACAAAATGTGAAGCAATATGATGTGGTTATTGCGGGTGGCGCGATGGTGGGTGCCTGTTTGGCTATTGCACTTGATGAGTTAACCCAGCATCAGTTACATATCGCAGTGGTTGAAGCGGTGGCGGCTGATCACCATGATCACCCAGGTTATGATGCGCGCAGTATTGCGGTATCTCATGGTTCAAGTCGATTATTAGACACTATTCAGTTATGGCCACCATTGGCTGAGGTTGCGACAGCGATAAAACAGATTCATGTCTCTGATCGCGGTCATGCTGGCATGGTTGAATTGTCGGCTCAACAACTGGCAGTGGATGCGTTAGGTTATGTGATTGAATTAGCCGCTGCGGGTGAGATTTTTCACCACCAGTTAGCGACTCGCCCACAAATTGATCTGTTTTGTCCCGCTAAAGTTGAACATATTGAGCGCACTCAATCAGAGGCGTTGGTACGTTTAAATACCGGTAAACGGTTACGCACCAAACTAGTTGTTGCCGCCGATGGTGCCGTTTCTCATTGCTGCGATCTGTTACATATCGGTCGTGATGAACATGATTTTGAGCAAGTGGCGATCATTGCCAATATTACCACCGCAGAGCCACATCAAGGTCAAGCGTTTGAACGTTTTACCCAGCATGGTCCAGTGGCATTGTTACCGATGTCTCAAGGACGTAGCTCATTGGTATGGTGTGTTGATCCCCAGCAGCAAGCGCGGATCATGGCATTAACTGAGTCGCAATTTTTAGCGGAATTGCAAGCGGTGTTTGGGTGGCGATTAGGGGCACTAACGATGGCAGGAGAGCGTCATTGTTACCCATTAATATTACGCCAATCTCAACGATTAGTGTCACACCGAACCGCGGTGATTGGTAATGCAGCGCAAACACTTCATCCAATAGCAGGGCAGGGGTTTAACCTTGGCTTACGTGATGTTATGACCTTGGCAGAAGAAATTGCAGCAGGGGTTAAACGTGGGGCTGATATTGGTTTACCCACCGTATTAGGGCGTTATCGTGAGCGACGTTTACCTGATCGACAAGCAACTGTTGCGATGACGACTGGTTTGGTTAACCTATTTGCCAATGATAATCCTGCGCTCATTGCTGGGCGTAATCTAGGCTTAATGACAATGAGTCTTTCTAACACACTTCAAGCACCGCTGTTACGCCGTGCCATGGGACAGGTAAAACGATAGCTATGATGCAAAATGTTGATGTCGCCATTATCGGTGGTGGAATGGTGGGCTTAACGCTGGCAGCAGCATTAGCCGATACCGAATTACGAGTTGCGGTTATTGAAGGTCAGTTACCTGATCCGGAGTTATCTGATCTGCCTGATATACGAGTGTCGGCATTAAGTCGTGCCAGTGAACGAATTTTACGTGGTGTTGGGGCTTGGGAGGGTATTTGCCGCCGTCGCATGAGTCCCTACAGCAAGATGGAAGTGTGGGAACAAGACAGTTTCGCTCATATCGATTTTGATGCAGAACGCTTAGCTCAACCTAATTTAGGCCATATTGTTGAAAACCGCGTGGTGCAATTGGCGTTGCTAGAACAAGTACAAAAGCAGCATAACGTGACTGTAATTGCCCCTGATCGTTGCCAAAATATTGCCTTTGGTGAAACAGAAGCATGGCTTACTTTGGCATCAGGTAAAAATTTAACCGCTAAATTAGTCGTCGGTGCTGATGGGGCTAATTCATGGTTGCGTCAGCATGTTGATATTCCATTGACGCATTGGGATTATGGTCATAGTGCGCTGGTGGCGAATATTCGTTGTGATGAACCTCATCAGCAAACTGCCCGTCAAATTTTCCGTCCTGATGGTCCATTAGCCTTTTTGCCGTTAGCGGAAAAAGATCTATGCTCGATTGTATGGTCATTACCACCTGAGCAAGCCTTGCAGCTTTGTGATGTCAGTGATGAGGTGTTTAATCAGCATCTAACTGCCGCTTTTGATCATCGATTAGGTTTGTGTCGTGTTGAAGGTGAGCGCCAAGCCTTTCCGCTTAAAATGCGTTATGCCCAAGATTTTGTGCGCGAGCGCGTTGCTTTGGTAGGAGATGCTGCTCATACCATTCATCCACTTGCAGGCCAAGGGGTTAACCTTGGTTTATTAGATGCAGCAGCATTAGCGCAAGAGATTATTGGCTTGTGGCAAGCGGAAAAAGACATCGGTAAGCAGGTCAATTTACGTCATTATGAACGCTGGCGTAAAGCTGAAGCCGCTAAAATGATCACTGCTATGCAGGGTTTTAAGACCTTGTTTGATGGCGCTAATCCAGCCAAGAAATTAGTGCGTGATCTCGGCATGCTATTTGCAAATAAAGCCCCCGGTGTTAAAGATGAATTTATGCGTCGTGCATTAGGATTAAGTGGTGAGTTGCCACAATTAGCACGTTACAAATAAACCTTAATCTGTAGGTTGACTGAGTGATCGTTTATTAAACCGTAAGAATTTTTTGTTACGGTTTTTTTTTGTCTCAAATTGAACAAAACGTATTTTTTCACCTACAGTAAATAGAGTGATATTTACCGATTAATTGTGAGATTAAAAAAGGAAGTGTAAATGAGCTATGTGCCCTCAGAATTAAAATTTACCCATACTCATGAATGGCTACGTGATGAAGGTGATGGGATTTACACCGTAGGTATTAGTGATCACGCTCAAGCATTATTAGGTGATATGGTTTTTATTGATTTGCCTGATAGTGGAACCGCTGTTGATGCTGGGGATGAGTGTTCGGTTATTGAATCGGTAAAGGCAGCATCAGATATTTATGCGCCGTGTACTGGCACAATTATCACCATAAATGATGAGCTTGATGCCTCACCAGAGCTGGTAAATAGTGATCCTTATGGTGATGGCTGGTTGTTTCAAATTCGGATAGATGTTGAAGAAGATTTAGATGAATTGATCGATGCTGAGGATTATTTAGCATCCATTGCTGATGATGAATAGCATCACATTAAAGCCCACCTAATAACGTGGGCTTGATGTTTTTACAAGGTTAATACTAATACCTTGTCTTTCATTATTTAGAATTTAATTAACGAGTCTTTAATAAACTTCACGTAGACGTTTAATTTCTAAGTTAACCTCGTTAACCGTATCATAATGATGCTGTTGAGCTTTTAATGGCACCAACAATATCCCTTTCTCAAAATGATAGCCGCCACGGCCATCAATATAAATTCTTCCAGTGAATATACGACTAACATGCTTGGCAATTAATTTAGGCAAGTAGCGTTTGAACATCCGCATAATACAGTTTAACTCCGACCATCCTGGCGATTAACGGTGCTAAGTATACGTTAAGAGCGATGACACTTCTGTGACATTATTAGCATAACGTTAACGATAAGTTTCATTTGTCGACGTATTAGCTAATAACAAATCCAATATTTAGAATAATATTCTGTATTTTGTATTTTCATTGGTTTCTATAGAGAGTAATGCGGTATTGGTCAAAGGGATTTATTTGCGATGATAGCTACTTTTTTAGCGATGTTAGCCTCCAATTAATTAATGACGATTGATTTTTGAGCATTAGGTACACTCTATAGGCAATTAGTTTTATATTTTTTTAGTCGGTATTTCGATACTTTATTCTGAGGTTGTAAAATTTATAGCGAGTTGTGATTGGCAGGGTAACGAGGCTCTGCTGCTATGATTTATTGTCCAGCTCGAAGTTGTTCAACTTGGGTGATTACCGTATTAGCAACGATGTGGCGTAACCATTGGTTGCGAGGATTATTGCTGTTGTGATGGAGCCATAATAATCGAATATCAAAATCAGCAATGGCAACGGGAGGAAGACATTGGGTCAGTTGGTCGTTGAAAATGTCTAATTGCGCCATTAAGCGTGACACCACACAGAGTAAATCTCGACCACTTAATAAGTGTCGAATCGTTAAGAAATTATGCGATCCCACCGCCACTTGACGTTGAAACCCTTGCCGTTGTAATTGGTCATCAACCTGCGTAGTTAATTTACCATCTGGGCTGACAAGCGCATGCGGATGATGACGGTATTGCTCGAGGCTGACGTTATCACTCAACCCTGTTGCGCGTTGATCATAAAGACACACATGATCTTCGGTATATAAATACTGATGTTCAATCTCTTTGCCCATATCGGTCATTGAGCCGATAACCACATCCATTCGATGTTGATTAAAATCAGTATGATAGCTGTGGCGATCGACATTAAAAAAACTCAGCTGGCACTGCGGTGCTTGATGATGAATTGCATCATACAGTGCGGGGGCAAATAACAACTCGGCATAATCGGTTAAACCTATTTTAAAGGTGCCACAAAAGTCAGCAGGGATAAATGCACTTGGTCGTAGTAGCTCATTGGTGACTAATGACAAAATTGTATCGACAGTGGTGGCATGTTCTAAAGCGGTTTGAGTCGGCAGCATTTGATGACCATGGCGTTCAAACAGGGGATCATTTAATAAACTGCGTAAGCGTGATAAATTGTGGCTCATCGCAGATTGACCGATGGCTAATTTATTAGCGGCTTTGGTAACACTGCGAGTGTCCATTAATGCCGAAAAGGCAATCAGTAAATTAAGATCGACACCGCGCCAATTGATATCGTGGTGGTGATGGTTAGCCATAGCCGATTCCTTTGCTGGATAATTAAATCAACGGCATTGTAATGAAATACCGTTGATTTAGATGTTGTTGTCGCTAATTAAGCTTGTTCTCGACAAATATCAGCGATCATAGGATCACACAAAATCAATAAATCTTCGGTGGCAATTTCAATTCCCGCCATGCGATCACCACTACTGATATTAACGTTTTCAATAGCGGTTATAGCGGCATCAAAGACAATTGTTAGCGGCCGTTTTAACCCTAGCGGTGCAACAGTACCGATGACTAATCCCGTCACTTTTTCAACTTCAGAAGCATTTGCACAGGTCATACGCTGACAACCGAATAATGCCCGTACTTTTTTAGGATCAACCGATTGCAGTCCGGGTACACATGCTAATACATGAAAACCCGACATATCTTTGAGTAATATCGATTTGACCATATGCTGCGGATCAACCCCGCGTTCAGCCGCTGCTTCGGCAATGGTTTTCGCCGGTTTAGTGTGTGGCAGTAAACGGTAATCAACCCCTTCGCTAACCAGTAACCGTGTTACTGCGGTATCAATAGAATTATTCGGCATTAAGATCGTACGGTAAATCAAGTTTGTGCCAAAGAGCATCTGGATGAGCAGCAAAACGGAACTGACTATCATCGTCAAGATCGTTAGGTAATACCACCAATGCCAAGGCTTGATTATCACTGTATTGATAACCACAGATCACTGTGCCACCTTTACGCCAATTTTCACCCACGCTACGTTCTAATGCATCACCTGCCTGTGGGCATTGTGTAGCAGTACCTGCAACGATATACATGGCGCGTTTATTGATACCACGGTACTTAGCACGTGCGACTGTTTCTTGGCCGGTATAGCAGCCTTTTTTAAAGCTGATACCGTTAACTGCTTGTAAGTTTACCGCTTGAGGAATGAATTCAAGTTCTGTGATGCTATCAATCCGTGGCATCGCTGCTTTAATATCATATAAATTCCACAGATCAGTGGTTGTTAGCGTTGCCGTAGCTGCTAACATTGTGATCATCGCATCAGCTTGTTCGGCAGTGGTGATGATTAACCAGCGTTCGTTATCAACTTTTACCACGGTAGCCATATCGTTATAGCGCACATCAGCATCACCACTAAAATGATGATCAATGGTGGCTTGAACTTGAGTACCTACCAGCCCCAAAATAATCGCTGAACTTTGGCTTATTTCTGTTTTAGAAAATACCGCATATTTTTTTAATTCAGGCAATTGGCTCGCCATAACACTTTGGCGTTGTACTAAACCATAGCCATCTTGATAGTGAAAGACTCGCATGATAGTGCGCAATTTACCTTTGGCATCACAGTGACCCGCAAAGGTTGATGTATCAGCGGCTAATGACACCACATCACAGGTTAATTGACCTTGTAAGTATGATTTACTGTCAGGGCCAACGAGTGTCACCATGCCCCAATCACTGAGGTTGACTACCGCTAAATCAGGTAAAGAATCTGTTGCGCTTAACGCAAGCGGGGTAAATGAGTGTTGAGTTGACCAAGTGTTCATAATGGTATCCACAAATGCTGTAATGATTACACTATGTTATACCAACTGAGCAAAATAATTAACCATGGTTACACGATGGGTTAATAAGCTGTTTTTATTGGTTGTCATTATGGTGGGCTAGGTCTCATCTTGAGCGATTATTTGTGCTGGCGCATGGTCGTTATTCAGCACGGCTGTTACTATCTTGATAACGGAAATACGCTCAGTATTCGATTATCAGTGAGCCATTAGGCGCATAATAAGAGGTTATGTATGTTAGTTGGACAAGATAAAGCCCGCGTAAAATGGGCATGTCGTCGTGGTATGCTCGAATTAGACGTGTTGGTGATGCCATTTTTTGAAGAGTGTTTTGATGATTTATCAGAGCAGCAGCAACATGATTTTATTTCTCTACTAACGTGTGATGATCCCGATTTATTTAAATGGATGATGCAGCATGGTCGCAGTGATAATACTGCGCATGCGATGATGGTTGATAAGATTGTTGCCCACAACAACAGCAAGTTACGTTGATCTAGAGCTTAACTTATCCCCGCTACTGAACTCTGCACTGAGTCGATGTTATCTTGGTGCAGGGCTATTGTTATTGATCGCTGTTCCTCCGGTTTTTTACCCCTTTAGTTATTTACTAGCCGAAGCCTTACTGTTTGAGTGGCAACGGATCTACCTGCATTTTTTACTAATTGAAGGGCCATTACGAATTTATCATGACGGTCAGATTCGGTGGCAAAATCAAACGGGAAATATTGTGGCGGTGAAATTAGTTACTCGTTGGCTGGTGGTTTTTTCGGTAGCAGAACATCATAGTCAATGGCTAATTATCAGTTATGATAGTTGTGATGCTATTAGATATCGGCAGCTAAAAATGATGCTTCATTTAGGGATATTAAAGACGGCCTCAGAGGTGACTAAACCATAATGCTGCAATAAGCTAACATCATGGTTTAGTAGTCTACATTTAGTAATTATCAGGCACTAAAATAGTTGGCGTTGCTTGTTCATCAAGCTCGGGATAATCAAGAGTGTAGTGTAGCCCTCGGCTTTCTTTACGTTCCATCGCGCAACGAACAATTAACTCTGCAACTTGCAATAAGTTACGCAGTTCTAATAAGTTATTAGAAACGCGGAAATGGCTGTAATACTCATCAATTTCATTTTTAAGTAATTCAATCCGGTGCATAGCACGCGCTAACCGTTTGGTTGAACGTACGATACCAACGTAGTCCCACATAAATAACCGTAATTCATGCCAGTTATGTTGGATCACCACTTCTTCATCAGAGTTGGTGACTTTACTGTCATCCCAAAACGGTAATTGTTGGGGTTGTAAGATAGTACTAAACTGACGTTCAATATCTTGCGAAGCTGACCATGCATAAACCACACATTCAAGCAGTGAGTTTGATGCCATACGATTAGCGCCATGTAAGCCGGTATAACTCACTTCGCCAATAGCATATAAGCCATCAATATCTGTTTTTCCCGATTTATCAACCATGACTCCGCCACAGGTATAATGCGCGGCAGGAACAATTGGAATCATATCGGTGGTGATATCAATCCCATAACCTTGCAATTTTTCAGCAATCATTGGGAAGTGGCTTTTCACAAAATCAGCGGGCTTATGACTAATATCGAGATACATACAGTCAGCACCAAGCCGTTTCATTTCATAATCGATAGCACGAGCAACGACATCACGGGGTGCAAGTTCAGCCCGTTCATCAAAGTCGACCATAAAGCGACTGCCATCAGGGCGGCGTAAATAAGCGCCTTCACCGCGTAGAGCTTCACTTAATAAAAAGGTTTGTGCTTTAGGGTGGAACAGGCACGTTGGATGAAATTGATTAAATTCGAGGTTAGCAACGCGGCAGCCTGCACGCCATGCCATTGCAATACCGTCACCGGATGACACATCAGGGTTTGAAGTATATTGATAGACTTTCGATGCGCCGCCAGTGGCTAAGACCACAAATTTAGCCGCTAAGGTTTCAACACATTCTTTTTCTCTGTTCCAAACATAAGCACCGAGTGCACGATTAGTCGCAGATTGTGGGTCGATTTTTTTCTCAGTGATTAAATCAAGTGCGTTATGGCGTTCAAGAATGGTGATGTTGGGATTATTGCGGGCTTGTTCTTGGAGCGAGGTTTGCATTGCCATACCGGTTGCATCAGCGGCATGGAGGATGCGACGGTGGCTGTGTCCACCTTCTAAGGTGAGGTGGTAACGGGGGTTACCATTATTATCTGCTTCTTCTTGATCAAAAGGGACTCCGCCATCAATTAACCATTGTACGCATTGCTTGGCGTTTTCAGCAATAAATTGCACCACCTCTTGGTCACATAAATGACCTCCTGCAATTAAGGTGTCTTCAACATGAGATGCAATACTGTCGGACTCATCAAAAACGGCAGCGATACCACCTTGAGCATAATACGTTGCTCCCTCGCTGAGTGGACCTTTACATAAAATAGTAACTTTACCAAGGTGAGCTAAATGAAGTGCTAGTGACAGTCCTGCTGCGCCACTACCGATGATTAGAATGTCGCTATCATGTTGATGAGATTGGGTCATAGTGATTGCATGTCCATGTGATAATCCTATTTTATACTGCCAATATGGTAATTAGAACGTATGTTGGTGTAGATTTTATTTGCGTAAATATTATTAATATACGGTACTTTAGCGGTATTATTGTTAAAAGTCAGCTGCGTAATTTGGTCATGGTTTTGTGATTTTTTTTCTTTTTTCAGCCATAGATCCTCGTTAGTGTGGGTATTTCAGGTAAACTGACTGTCGTTATTACATCCTACCTCTGTTTTGCTTTGTTACAGGTAATAACGTAACGGTAACGAAAACATAAAATTATTTTATAGCGGTGGAACTTTGCCATTATCCATCGGTCTTACGTAGTGCTCATGCTCATAAATATTTCATAAGTCAGTGTTTTATTTACGGTGAGACTAACGCTTATAGTGGCAGGATAATCTAAATAAACCATTGTGCATCAATAACGAACCGCAGCCGTCACGGGTGTTAGTTATCGTGAGATGAATGCAATATTACCAACAGTTAGACATGGGAGTACACGCTCGAATGAGCGAGCAGCAAACTGATCAGGTATTAATTGAGCGAGTACAGCGGGGAGATAAGCAAGCATTCAACCTTCTGGTTATTAAGTACCAGAATAAAGTTTGTAATCTTGTTTCTCGTTATGTTAGTAATTCTGGTGATGTACCAGATGTCGCCCAAGAAGCGTTCATTAAAGCGTATCGAGCTTTACCCACATTTCGTGGTGAAAGTGCATTCTATACATGGCTTTACCGTATCGCTGTTAATACCGCAAAAAACTATTTAGTCGCTCAGGGGCGTCGTCCGCCAGCATCTGATGTTGATGCCGAAGATGCGGAATATTATGAAAGTGGAAATGCGCTTAAAGAAATTTCGAACCCTGAGAACCTAATGTTGTCAGAAGAACTGAAGCGGGTTGTTTTTAGTACGATTGAATCACTACCTGATGATCTTAAAACAGCAATCTCATTGCGTGAACTGGATGGTCTAAGCTATGAAGAAATTGCTGAAGTAATGGGATGTCCGGTAGGTACAGTTCGCTCACGTATATTCCGTGCACGAGAGACGGTTGAAAAACGCATTCGTCCTCTTATGCAGCAATAATAATGTTGCACCAAACGGTGGAAAAAATGGCTGATAAAGAAAAAATTTCGGCATTACTTGATGGCGAAGATTTGGATCAGAGCATTATTAATGCGCTGACCGTTGACAAAGATAGCGAGCAAAGCTGGCATGACTTTAACTTAATTGGTGATGTTATGCGTGGCGATACGCCGCAATGCAAACAATGGAATATTGCAGGAAATGTCGCGTTAGCGCTAGATGCTGAACCTGCACATACTGGTGCGGTGATCACTGATATTACTTCAGTTGCTCAGCCGAAGATTACAGAAGAACAACCGACCCCATTTACAGCAAAGCGGACATTACCCGCTTGGCTATCCCAGTTTGGTCAGGTTGCTGTGGCAGCATGTGTTTCATTAGCGGTGATTGTTGGTGTCCAACAATATGACGGCAATGGCAGTAATCTTACGTTAACAACTGGTAACGATTTACCTGTGTTGCAAACTATTCCCTTTATTGGTAAAGCTGAACCTGTGAGCTTAAATACCAATATGGTGGAGACTAATCAGGCACCTTCTGAATCGCAACTAATGGAACAGCGACGTCGTATTAATTCGATGTTGCAAGATTATGAGCTTCAACTTCGCTTTAATGCTGAAGATGGCAGTATCGATAATTCACGATTACATTCCAATAATTCTGTGGCGGATTAATGAAAAAAATTCTGGTCGGTGCGCTTGCATTGGTCAGCCTATTATTGTCACTACAAGCCTCTGCTGAAGTAGTTAAACCTTCACCAGAGGCTTTGTTGCATCAAATGGGCCAAGCCAGTCAAGATCTTAGTTATGAGATGTCTTACGTTTGGGTAAGAAAAAACAGCATTGATACATTGCGCTATCGACATGCATTAGAGAATGGTCAAAGTTATGGTCATTTGTTGTTCCTCAGTGGCCCACCACAAGAGGTAATTCAACGGGGTGATGAAGTCAGTTACTTTGAGCCAGGGTTAGACCCTTTTACGATTAAAAGTAATAAGATGGTCGCGCCAATATTGCCGTTAATGAAAGCCAATATTGATAAATTAGCTCAGTTTTATGATTTTATTGCCATGGGGCGTGCTCGTGAAGCGGGTGTTGCCTGTGATGTTATTCGTGTAGCACCTAAAGATGGTAATCGTTACTCATATTTATTGTGGATTGATCAAGCGACACATTTAGTGATGCGGGCCGACTTATTGGATCGCGATGGTGATTTACTTGAGCAATTTAGGGTGGTGTCATTTGCTGTGAATCCTAAAGTTGCTGAAATGTTGAGTAAGCTAGATCAAGTTAAATTGCCTGCTGTGGTACAATTACCTCAGCAGCCGCAGAAAAAACTCGCATGGTCTGTGAATTGGTTACCCAATGGGTTTACATTAATTGCTGGTAATCGTCATCGACTACTATTAACTGAACGTGCGGTTGAAAGCCGAATGTACAGTGATGGTCTGTTTAGTTTTTCTGTCTATGTTTCTGATGTAGATAGCTTTGTGGGACGAGGACAATTGGTTCGCCAAGGTCGTCGCACGTTAACTACCAGAGTCGATGGTAATAAAGAAATTACAGTTGTCGGTGATATTCCACCGGAAACAGCACGTAAAATTGCAGAAAGTGTGACTTTTGATAATACTAAAACAGAGGTTGCCCCAACGAGTAAATAATCATGATGCGAACATTAGCGACAGTTGTCGCCGTTGATAATGGCCATATAACCGTGAGTTGTAAGCAAGAAACCAGTTGCGGTCATTGTGCTTCTCGCGATAGTTGCGGTACCGGCATTGTTAGTAAAGCGATGCCTGGGCGTTCTCATCAGATTAATATCGCAACAACTGAAACTATAACCCTTGGACAAGTGGTTGAAATTGGCTTATCTGAGCGTAGTATGCTTAGTTCAGCCTTGCTGGTTTATATGTTGCCATTATTATTTTTAATTGGCGGCAGTGTTATTGGTCAGTATGTATTTATTGATTTGGCCGGCAGTAATCAGCTAGGTGTTATTGTGTCAG
The DNA here is from genome assembly GCA_947039005.1 of uncultured Photobacterium sp. Classification (GTDB taxonomy): domain Bacteria; phylum Pseudomonadota; class Gammaproteobacteria; order Enterobacterales; family Vibrionaceae; genus Photobacterium. The sequence goes on along the minus strand of CAMQXY010000011.1, from coordinate 22,078 downwards.
CAGCAGTTTCTACAGCGGTAGGATTAATGATTGCACGGCATTATGCCAAGAGATTAGATGGGGATGCAGCTTACAAACCAAGCCTAATTAGAGTGCTTGGGCTACCCATTTCAGCAGATAAGCTGATAAATGCCGCATCGAAAGATAGCGAGTAGCGTTTAAATTCGGTAGAATCCGTCAACTTGATCTTAAGATCCCATTCATTTTAATCACGAGCTAGTCACGCCATTCATGAAGCACATTCGTAACTTTTCGATTATCGCACATATCGACCATGGTAAGTCAACCTTATCCGACCGTCTAATTCAAGTCTGTGGCGGCCTTTCTGATCGAGAAATGGCTGCACAGGTTTTGGATTCCATGGATCTTGAACGCGAACGCGGTATCACTATTAAAGCCCAGAGCGTGACGCTCGATTACACGGCTAAAGATGGTGTAACTTATCAATTAAACTTTATCGACACCCCTGGGCACGTTGACTTCTCGTATGAAGTATCGCGTTCACTTGCAGCCTGTGAAGGTGCATTATTGGTCGTCGATGCGGGTCAGGGCGTAGAAGCTCAGACTTTAGCAAACTGTTACACCGCCATGGAAATGGATTTGGAAGTGGTGCCGATTTTAAATAAAATCGACCTTCCAGCCGCAGATCCAGAGCGTGTAGCCGAAGAAATTGAAGAAATTGTTGGTATTGATGCCCTCGATGCTGTGCGTTGTTCAGCAAAGACCGGTGTTGGTGTTGACGAGGTTCTTGAAAAAATCGTTGAAGCCATTCCTGCACCTGAAGGTGATCCGGATGCGCCGCTACAAGCACTAATTATTGACTCATGGTTTGATAATTACTTAGGTGTAGTGTCTTTAGTACGTGTTAAAAACGGCAAGCTAAAGAAAAACGACAAAATTAAAGTGATGACCACAGGTCAAATCTGGGGTGTTGATCGTCTTGGTATCTTCACACCAAAACAGATTGATACCACTGAACTAAATACTGGCGAAGTTGGCTGGGTTGTTTGTGGTATTAAAGACATCCTAGGTGCACCCGTTGGTGATACGTTAACGCTAGCAAAAGGTGGTTGTGAGACCGCATTACCTGGCTTTAAGAAAGTAAAACCACAGGTATATGCAGGTTTATTCCCAGTATCATCTGATGATTATGAGAACTTCCGTGATGCATTAGGTAAATTAAGCCTAAACGATGCATCATTGTTTTATGAACCAGAAAGTTCGACTGCATTAGGTTTTGGTTTCCGTTGTGGTTTCTTGGGTATGCTCCATATGGAGATTATTCAAGAGCGTTTAGAACGTGAATACGACATTGATCTGATCACTACTGCACCAACTGTAGTGTATGAAGTGAAGAAAACAGACGGCACTATGCTGTATGTTGATAGCCCAGCTAAATTACCTGCGGTTAATGACATTGAAGTTATGGGTGAACCCATTGCTCGCTGTAATATTCTAGTACCAAGCGAATACTTAGGTAATGTTATTACCTTATGTATTGAAAAGCGTGGTATGCAGGTTGATATGGTGTATCACGGCAATCAAGTAGCACTAACTTATGACATTCCAATGTCAGAAGTGGTATTGGATTTCTTTGACCGTTTGAAATCAACCTCACGTGGCTATGCTTCGTTAGATTACAATTTCCAACGTTATCAAGAATCCGACATGGTACGGGTTGATATTCTGCTAAATGGTGATCGTGTTGATGCCTTAGCGATCATTACTCATAAAGATAACTCACAGACTCGTGGTCGTGATGTTGTTGAGAAAATGAAAGAGTTCATTCCTCGTCAGATGTTTGATATCGCGATTCAAGCGGCTATTGGTACTCATATCATTGCACGTTCAACCGTGAAGCAATTACGTAAAAACGTTATCGCGAAATGTTATGGTGGTGATATTAGCCGTAAGAAGAAATTGCTACAGAAACAAAAAGACGGTAAGAAACGTATGAAGCAAATTGGTAATGTTGAATTACCACAAGAAGCTTTCTTAGCTATTCTTCATGTGGGCAAAGATAAGTAATCTTACTTTGTTTATAACAGTCTAAAAATGATTAGAAAGTGCTTATTTAATCTATTAAATAGCACTTTCTTTTACTTAGGCGTTCTAAATCAGACCGAATAAACTAGCTGTAGTAGTTAGTTGCGTTAAACCTAAGGAATAACATGGCAAATACATTTTCAATAATACTGGTCTTAGCGACGATCTTTACTGGTATTATTTGGGCTCTAGATAAATTTCTATGGGCACCGAAGCGACAATTAAAAATTGCAGCCGCAGCTGAAAAAGCGGGTGGTCAAGTTGATGCTGAAGTACTTGCACGTGTTGCGCCTCAGCCAAGTTGGATTGAGTCAGCAAGTTCAATGTTCCCTGTGATTGCATTGATCATGATATTCCGTTCATTTATTTATGAGCCGTTTCAGATTCCATCAAAATCAATGTTACCAACCTTGTATGTTGGTGATTTTATTCTAGTTCAAAAGTTTGCTTATGGACTTCGTGATCCTGTTTTTGATCATAAATTTTTAAATACCGGTGAGCCTAAACGTGGTGATGTGATTGTATTCCGTTATCCGCCTAACCCAACAATTGATTATATTAAACGTGTTGTTGGTTTGCCTGGTGATACTATTCGTTACAGTGTTGATAAACAGTTATGTATTCAGCCGCAAGGCACTACTGTTTGTAAACCCGTAAAATTAACGGATATGAAAGAGAGTGACTTTACTCAAGGTATGGCACGTCTTATCGAATATAAAGAACACCTTGGTGATATCAATCATCATATTTTGATCGATCCACTACGACGTGATAACCGTATGGCTTACGTTCCTCGCCCAGGGATCGGTGAGTGGGTTGTACCAAAAGGTGAATATTTTGTTATGGGCGACAACCGTGACAACAGTGCTGATAGTCGTTATTGGGGTTTTGTCCCAGAAGCGAATTTAGTCGGCAAGGCGGTGGCTATTTGGATGAGCTTTGATTTCGATCGCAAGCCTGATAGTTTACTTCCATCTTGGATCCCTACCGGCGTACGTTTTAATCGTATCGGTAGCATTAAATAAAATAATCGAGAGAAAATGACAACTCCAGCGAATAGGCTGCAGCGCAAGCTGGGCTACCAATTTAATAGCTCTGAGTTGATGACATTAGCACTGACACACCGCAGTGCTAATGGCACCCACAATGAGCGCCTAGAATTTCTAGGTGATTCTATTTTAAGTTTTGTTGTTGCTGATGACTTATATCACCGTTTTCCTTCTGTGGATGAAGGTGATATGAGCCGAATGCGTGCAACACTAGTCCGTGGTAAGACATTAGCAGAGCTAGGACGTGAGTTCGAACTTGGCGACTACTTACTATTAGGTCCAGGTGAGCTGAAAAGCGGCGGTTTCCGTCGTGATTCTATTCTGGCTGACTGTGTTGAAGCAATCATTGGCGCGGTTTATCTAGATAGTGATGTTGAGACAGTGCGTCAAGTCGTATTGGCTTGGTATAAATCACGTCTTGATACAATTGAACCAGGCATCAACCAAAAAGATCCAAAAACACGCTTGCAAGAGTGTCTTCAAGGTCGCCGTTTACCATTACCTGCATATACTGTAACTAAGGTACAAGGTGAAGCTCATAACCAAGAGTTCACTGTACAGTGTGATGTCACAGGTTTGGATGAACCTGTAATCGGTAAGGGCGGCAGTCGGCGCAAGGCAGAGCAGGCAGCAGCAGAAATTGCACTTAATCAGTTGGAATCATGACAGATAAACAACATTGTGGCTTTATTGCCATCGTTGGTCGACCGAACGTCGGAAAATCAACCTTGCTTAACCGTTTAGTGGGACAGAAATTGTCTATCACTTCACGTAAACCGCAAACTACACGTCACCGTATCATGGGTGTTGATACTCGTGATGGGTATCAGGCTGTCTATATTGACACCCCAGGTTTGCATATTGAAGAAAAACGTGTGATTAACCGTTTAATGAACCGTGCTGCAAGCAGTTCATTAACTGATGTTGAGCTAGTACTATTCCTTGTTGATGGTACTACGTGGACTGCTGATGATGAGATGGTACTGAATAAGCTTATTAAAAGTGAGCTACCAACAGTATTGTTAATCAACAAAGTCGACAATATTAAAGAAAAACATGAGCTGTTCCCTCATTTGCAGGCATTAGCAGAAAAAATGCCGTTTGTTGATGTTATTCCTATGTCTGCAAAGAAAGGAACTAACGTTGCTGCAATTGAAAAAATTGTTCGTGAACATTTACCTGAGTGTGAATACTACTTCCCTGAAGAGTATGTAACGGATCGTTCACAACGCTTTATGGCGTCAGAAATTATTCGTGAAAAACTGATGCGCTTTACGGGTGAAGAATTACCGTATTCTGTGACGGTTGAAATTGAACGTTTTGATTTCAATCCGGATACAAATGGTTTTGATATCAATGGTTTGATTCTGGTTGAGCGTAAAGGCCAGAAGAAAATGGTGATTGGCAAAGGCGGCGATAAGATCAAAGTGATCGGCCGTGAAGCCCGTTTAGATATGGAAGATCTATTTGAACGTAAAGTCTACCTAGAACTTTGGGTTAAAGTGAAATCAGGTTGGGCAGATGACGAACGTGCACTGCGTAGCTTAGGTTACATTGACGATCTATAAGGAAAGTAATGGAGGGCTTACAGCGTTGTTTTGTCCTTCATTATCGTCATTATAGTGAGACGAGCCTGATCCTCGATGTGTTTAGCGAGGATTATGGCCGTCTTACCCTACTAGCAAAAGGAGCGCGTCGTAAGCGTTCTAACCTCAAAGGAACATTGCAGCCATTCACGCCATTGTTTATGAAATGGAGTGGTAAAGGTAGCATGCCTGTTCTTACCCATGCCGAACCCATCAGCATTGGTCTGCCATTGCGCAGTTATATTTTATATTCCGCGATGTACGTTAATGAAGTATTAGCGCGGGTATTAGAAACCCACACCCCTTATCCGGTGTTGTTTCTGGATTATTTGAATGTGTTGCGTGAGCTTGCACAAGCGGATAATCCAGAACCAGCATTGCGCCGTTTTGAACTCGCCTTATTGCATCATCTTGGTTACGGTATCGACTTTCTGCATTGTGCTGGGAGTGGGTTAGCGGTTGATGACCGCATGACTTACAACTACCGCGAACAGCAGGGATTTATTGCTTCAATGAAAATAAGCCAACTTACTTTTCATGGTAATGAATTAAAAGCGATTGCTGCCAGATGTTTTGAAACCCCTGAACAACTTCGGGCGGCGAAACGCTTTACACGGATAGCCTTAAAGCCATATCTTGGTTCAAAGCCATTAAAAAGTCGGGAATTGTTTATCCCTCGAGCAAGGAGTATCGGAAAATGAACCACATTCTACTTGGTGTCAATATTGACCATATTGCAACATTACGTAATGCCCGCGGTACCCGTTATCCCGATCCTGTTCATGCAGCGGAAGTTGCTGAGCGTGCAGGTGCGGATGGTATTACAGTGCATTTACGTGAAGATCGTCGCCATATTAATGATCGGGATGTACGCATTTTACGAGAAACATTGCAAACCCGGATGAATCTAGAAATGGCGGTTACCGATGAAATGGTGGCGATTGCCTTAGATACCCAACCTGAATATGTGTGTTTAGTACCAGAAAAACGTGCTGAACTTACGACTGAGGGCGGCTTAGATGTGGTCGGGCAATGTGAAAAAATCACAGCTGCAACGGCTAAGCTTGCAGCGGCTGGCATTAAAGTATCACTGTTTATTGATGCGGATAAGCGCCAGATTGATGCAGCATTGGTCACTGGTGCACCGTTTATTGAATTACATACCGGTCATTATGCCGATGCGACCACTGAAGAAGTGCAAGCGGCTGAACTTGAAAAAATTGCAGAGGCTGCAACTTACGCAGCAAGCCTAGGCATTAAAGTTAATGCTGGACACGGTTTAACCTATCATAACGTTAAAGCTATCGCCGCGTTACCTGAGCTGTATGAGCTTAATATTGGTCATTCTATTATGGGACGCGCGATGTTTGACGGCCTAGAAAAAGCAGTGGCTGATATGCGTTTGTTGATGCAGGAAGCGCGTGGCTGATGGCTATTTTAGGTTTAGGGACTGATATTGTTGAAATCGAACGGATAGAAAAAGTACTTGCTCGTGCTGGCGATGGTTTCGCTGAACGGGTGTTATCAGCGTCTGAACTTGAACAATATTATGCTTTAAAGTTGCGGGCTCGGTTTGTGGCGAAGCGATTTGCTGTTAAAGAAGCGGCTTCTAAAGCATTAGGTACAGGGATCGCTTGTGGGGTCTCTTTTCAAGATTTCACGGTTACTAATGATGAACGCGGTAAGCCATTGGTGGCTTTTTCTGGTCAAGCATTAGCATTGCTAACGGCAATGGGCGGGCAACATCTGCACCTAACTATTGCTGATGAACGCCGTTATGCTGTTGCTACGGTGATCATTGAAAGTTAATACTAGTGTGATAGCGCCGATATAAAAAATAAAAAAGCGTTAGCTGATAAGGCTAGCGCTTTTTTGTGGCAATATTTTTTTGCCTCTATTTTTTTGTATCAATAACAGAAAAATTAACGCCGATATTGTTTTGAGGCTTTCACGACATTATCCATTTCATCGATCAGCTCTAACAATTCCGGTTCAATGTCAGCCATTACCGCATCAGCTTTTAACTCGGTCTCAATGGTATGGCAGAGATATTTAAGACGCGGTACGCCACTGTAAGCACAACTGCCATGCAGTTTATGAATCGATGGCCACAGTTCAACGTGTTTGCCATCCAGCGCTTCATTAACTAATAATTCCACTTCCGGCATGTAGTCCAACAGCATTTGTAACATATCACGTGCGAGATCTTCTTTTCCCGCGGCTTGTTTAAGCGCTAATAACCAATCAAAGCTAATACTATTATCGATGGCTTGTGGGGCTTCTAGTTGTGGTTGATAAATCATGGCCGTTGTTTCTGGTAAAGAAAGTAAAACGCCCTGTGGATCAGTTGAGGTGATCCACTTTGCTAACATTTGTTGGAGAATATGTTCTTCAATCGGCTTTGTTAGGTAGTCATCCATACCTGCATTAATTAACCGTTCGCGTTCACCCGCCATCGCATGGGCGGTTACCGCAATAATTGGCGTATTGTGATTAAGTTTGGTTTTGTGTATTTCTTGGCAAGCAGATACCCCATCCATTTCAGGCATTTGAATATCCATAAAGATCAGATCAAATGCTTTTTGGTGCGCATATTCGACCGCTTTTTTACCACCTGTCGCGGTAATGACGGTTTCTACGCGCTCGCCTAATAGCGCTGAAATTAATTTTAAGTTGGCGGGATTATCATCAACGGCCATTACCGTTAATGGTTGAACGGGTTCTGATGGTGTTGTTAATACCGGCAGTTCTGGTTCATGGCTTTCGTCATTATTATCGCATAAGGCTTCAAATAATTTACGTGATGCGATCGGCTTACCAAGACAGATTTCAACCCCAGTATTGGTCAGTTTTTCAGATAAAGCGAGTTCGGTTGTTGGTAAACAGACTAAGACTTTATCGGCAATCTGTTCTGCTTTAAAAATATGATCAAATAACACGGCTGTTGGTGGTTGTTCGCAGGGAGACAAGCACAGTAAAGCAAAATCGTGATGTTCAATATCATCATCGGGCATGGTGGAGCGATAGGTGACATGAACGCCAGCATTGATTAATCGCTGCTGAACCACTGAGGCTGCCTGCATATTGGGCTCAATTAACAGTAATTTTTTACCCGTTAATGATGACGTATCTATCAGTTGTGATACTGGCAGATCCGTTTTATGCATGCGAATACTAAACCAGAAGGTTGATCCCTGATGGAGACGGCTGGTGAGACTGACTTGACCACCCATTTGACTCACCAATTTTTGGGTGATCACTAGCCCTAAGCCTGTACCGCCATAACGACGCGAGATACTGGCATCTGCTTGGCTAAAGGCTTGGAATAACTGTGCTTGTTGACGCTCTGAAATACCAATACCGGTATCGCGGACCATAAATTGTAATTCAATATTATTGTCATGTTCAGATTTTAGTTCGACCGAGACATCAATATTACCGGTTTCAGTAAACTTAACCGCATTACCAATTAAGTTGGTCACGACCTGTTGAATACGAAGTGGATCACCAATTAAACCTGGAGGAATACGGGTATCTATTTTAAGGGTTAACTCTAAGCCTTTTTCATGTGCACTTGGGGCGAGTAAGCGCATTACATCATCGAGCGCATCACTGAAATCAAAGGGGATATTTTCCAGTAATAATTTACCCGCTTCTAATTTTGAGAAGTCCAAAATATCATTGATGATGGTTAGGAGGTTATTGGCTGAGTTTTCAATCGTCAGTAAATAATCTTGTTGGTTGGTATTGAGTTTGGTTTTGAGCATTTGACGGGTAAAGCCAATCACCCCATTAAGTGGGGTACGTAATTCGTGCGACATATTGGCTAAGAATTCAGATTTAACCCGCGCCGCTTCTTGAGCGCGTTTTTTGGCAATATCTAACTCAACGTTTTGAATTTCAAGTTGCTCAAGAGTTTCACGTAAATCGGAGGTTGCCTGATCAATGCTTTGTTGCATTTCAATATGATATTCAGACAACGAAATTGCCATCGCATTGATGCCGTTTTTAAGGGTATCAAGTTCACCTAATAATTGCCCTTCGATACGAATATCAAGGTGACCACGGCGGATCCGGTCAACGACACTGATCATATGGGAAATCGGGCGGGTGACATCTTGCATCAAACGGTAAGCAAACAGTGATGATAAACTTAAGCCGAGTAATAGCACCATTAAAGCGGTGAACACTTCTTGATATTGCTGTAATCGTAATGAGCTTAAATCGAGTTCTATCGCAATATAGCCTAATGGTTTACCGAGTGAACTAGCACTTGTATTAGTACCAAACTGACCTTCAGTTAAAATCGGGGTACGTAGAATAAGGGTATTATCGTTCAGTTGGGTATCGAGTAAGCGCGGGATCGGCTTATCATCGGGATACATAAATGAATCAAAATTACGATGAAAATTAGAGGTCGCAAAAATTTTATTGTGATCAGTAAAGACCGCAATACTGCGAATAATGTCGGAATGCTTGCGATGGGTGTAACCGATTAAGCGTCGAATTGCTTCCCGATTTTTTTCGGTCATGCCATATTCAGCCGAAATAGCCAAGGGTTCAATAATACTTGTCCCTGTCGAAATCAACTGATGTTCGAGATCTTGATAGCGGCTCATGGTGAAAAAAGTGCTTAATAACAGGCCGATTATAAGTGTTGGTGCTAATGTCAGGGTAAAGACCCTGGCACGAAGTCCATATTTGGTCATGGTTCTCTTAATTACAAGCAAGCGATTCTGTGGGAGAATTAGCACCCATCTATATTCCTAGCTTAAATAAACTAGGGCTATACAACAAATACTCAAAGTCTGAACGGTGAGCAAAAACACTATGGCACGCTTTTTTAAGCCTCAAAAACGTACAACTGATACCAAGCATAAAGAAATTACGATTAGCCGCTTAGATCATCTTGGTGCTGGTATTGGTCATCTAAATGGTAAATCTGTCTTTGTCGAAGGTTTACTTCCTACGGAAACAGCCGTGGTGCAGTTAACGGAAGATAAAAAAAATTACGCTCGAGCTAAAGTGATTAAGCGCCTTTCAGACAGTAATGCCCGTATTAAACCCCATTGTGCGATCTATGACCAGTGTGGTGGCTGTAATTTGCAACATTTATCGCATCAAGGTCAAATTATTGCCAAGCAACAAGTGCTTGGTGAATTGATGGAAAAGTTTGCGGTTATTGACCAAGCTGACTGTATTCAACAACCCCCAATCATCAGTGAATCACTGCATTATCGTCGTTGTGCTCGCTTTGCGGTTCGTGTTGAAAATAATGGTCAGTTACAGTTTGGTTTTCGTAAAAAGCAAAGTAACGACATTGTTGATGTCAACGTATGCCCAGTATTAGCCCAACCGTTAAATGATTTATTACCGTCATTACGCGAGTTATTACAAAGCTTGAAAGGACGTCGATTCATTGGTCACCTTGAATTGACGCATGCTGATAATGGTTGTGTGGTGTTAATTCGCCATTTAGCGCCTTTTAATGCTGACGACAACGCACTTATTCAAGCGTTTGCTGCTAAACATAACGTGATGTTGTTTTTAGCACCAGAAACAGATGAGTTAATCCAATGCTATGGTGAGCAGCCATATTATGAAATTGAAGGGATTAAACTGACCTTTTCGCCGAAAGACTTTATTCAGGTTAATGGTGATGTAAATATAAAAATGGTGGCACAAGCTATCGAATGGCTAGATGTTCAGCCCCAGGATAGGGTGTTAGATTTATTCTGTGGCTTGGGTAACTTTAGTTTGCCTATCGCCAAGCTCGCTAAAGCGGTGGTTGGGGTCGAAGGTATTGATGATATGGTTTTACGTGCGACAGATAATGCTAAGGCTAACGCACAAGATAATGCGACATTTTATCAGGCCAACTTGGATCAAGATGTCACGAAATTAGTGTGGGCGCGGGAGCAATTTGATAAAATTTTATTAGATCCTGCACGTGCGGGGGCTGCTGGAGTAATGGATCATGTGGTTAAGCTAGCACCTAATAAAGTGGTTTATGTGTCGTGCAATCCGGCAACACTGGCTCGTGACAGCCAAGTACTATTGCAAAAAGGTTATCAGTTAGAGCGTCTCGGTATGTTGGATATGTTCCCACATACTGGCCATTTAGAATCTATGGCACTATTTGTAAAGGTTCAAAAAAAGCAAAAAAAATAGTGAAAGCAATTACATTTATTGCCATTAAATAGCAAACAGGACAGAGACATGGTCGCAGTACGTGGAGCACATCTAAAACAAAACACGACATTTGAGCTCGCCTCATGGGTCGAAAGTTTGCGTTTGGATGCAAAAACGTTTGGACGTTTAGAAGGAACTTATTTGCGTTGTCAGGAGTTGGTTGTTGACCAAGAAAACGGTCCGTTGCTGTTATGGCGCGGTCGTGAAATGGTCGAGATTCTGGTGACGTTAAGCATGGATACCGATACGTTAATATCGGCAATGCTGTATCCATTGGTTGAAGCGGGTTGTTATAGCCATGAGCAAGTAAAAGAAGATTACAACGGCACTATTCTGCATTTGGTGGAGGGTGTTGAACAGATGTATGCCATCAGTCAGCTTAAATCAACGGCAGAAGAAGCGGCGCAATCTGCTCAAGTAGACAGTATTCGTCGAATGCTGCTCTCAATGGTTGATGATTTCCGTTGTGTGGTGATTAAGTTAGCAGAGCGTATTTGTAATTTACGTGAAGTTAAAAATGAACCTGATGCTATCCGTCGTGTGGTTGCGCAAGAGTGTGCCAATATTTATGCACCTTTAGCTAATCGGCTTGGTATTGGACAGCTGAAATGGGAAATTGAAGATTATGCTTTCCGTTATCAGCATCCTGAAGTGTATAAGCAAATAGCGAAACAACTTTCAGAACGCCGCATTGATCGTGAAGGTTATATTACTCACTTTGTTGATGATTTATCTGAGGCGATGCAGGCGTCAAGTATTCGTGCCGAAGTTCAAGGGCGACCTAAGCATATTTACAGTATTTGGCGCAAAATGCAGAAGAAGAGCTTAGAGTTTGATGAGCTGTTTGATGTGCGTGCGGTGCGTATCGTTGCTGAAGAATTACAAGATTGTTATGCCGCTTTAGGGGTAGTTCATACTAAATATCGTCACTTACCAAAAGAATTTGATGATTATGTTGCTAATCCCAAACCGAACGGTTATCAGTCGATTCATACGGTAGTACTAGGGCCTGAAGGTAAAACCATTGAAATTCAGATCCGTACCAAGCAAATGCATGAAGAATCTGAGTTGGGTGTTGCTGCGCACTGGAAATATAAAGAAGGCCCTGCTGCATCCAGTGGCGCGCAATCTGCGTATGATGAAAAAATAAATTGGTTACGTAAATTATTGGTGTGGCAAGAAGAGATGTCTGATTCTGGCGAAATGCTGGATGAACTTCGTAGCCAAGTGTTTGATGATCGTGTTTATGCCTTTACGCCAAAAGGGGATGTGGTTGATTTACCGTCAAACGCAACGCCATTGGATTTTGCGTACCATATTCACTCTGAAGTGGGTCATCGTTGTATTGGTGCTAAAGTTGAAGGTCGTATTGTGCCCTTTACCTACCATTTACAAATGGGGGATCAGGTTGAGATCATCACTCAAAAAGAGCCAAATCCATCCCGTGATTGGTTAAATCCAAATCAAGGCTTTGTGACCTCAAGTCGCGCTCGAGCTAAAGTACATGCGTGGTTTCGTAAACAAGATCGCGATAAAAATATTATTGCTGGTAAAGAAATATTAGAAGCTGAACTGAGTAAAATTCATGCGACCTTAAAAGATGCGCATGCTTATGCCAGTAAACGCTTTAATGTTAATTCTCCTGAAGAGTTATACGCGGGGATCGGCAGCGGTGATCTGCGTATCAATCAAATTATTAATCATATTAATGCATTGATTAATAAGCCGACGGCAGAAGAAGAAGATCAGCAACTGCTAGAGAAACTATCTGAAGCAAGCCATAAAGCAGCACATACCGCTAAAAAACCACAGCGTGATTCAGTTGTAGTCGAAGGGGTTGATAACTTAATGACCCATTTAGCGCGCTGTTGTCAGCCTATTCCTGGTGATGATATTCAGGGGTTTGTCACTCAAGGCCGTGGTATTTCAGTTCATCGTCATGATTGTGAACAGTTGGAAGAACTGCGTCACCATGCGCCGGAACGTATCATTGATACCGTTTGGGGCGGTGGTTTTATGGGTAACTATACCATTACAGTTCGAGTAACCGCTTCAGAGCGTAATGGCTTATTGAAAGAGCTCACTAACACCTTGATGAACGAAAAAGTCAAAGTGGCAGGCATGAAAAGTCGGGTTGATTATAAAAAACAAATGTCGATCATGGATTTTGAACTTGAGTTAACTGATCTTGAAGTATTAGATCGGGTGCTAAAACGCATTGAACAAGTAAAAGATGTTGAGCAAGCTAAGCGTTTATACAGCTAGCTATGATAGATAATAACGAATACAACAATAGGTAGCTTCGGCTACCTATTTTTTTAATAAGAGTGATAATGATGAGCAATAAAACCACCCCTGATATTAAGACTCTTTTAGGCATCATGTCTCAGTTACGAGATCCAAAGACTGGCTGTCCATGGGATTTAAAACAGGATTTTGCCTCTATTGTGCCTCATACCATTGAAGAAGCGTATGAAGTTGCTGATGCGATTGAGCAAAAAAATTGGGAAGATGTTAAAGAAGAGCTCGGTGATTTATTGTTTCAAGTGGTGTTTTATAGCCAACTAGGTAAAGAGCAAGGTTTATTTGATTTTGATGATGTGGTTGCTGGTATTAGTGAAAAATTAACCCGTCGCCATCCGCATGTTTTCGGTGACGCAGTGCTGACTGATGAAGCCGCGGTAAAACAAAATTGGGAAGCAGAAAAAGCCAAAGAACGCGCTCAAAAAGCGCAAGATGATAGTTTGTTAGCGAATATTCCTTTAGCATTACCTGCTCTTACTCGCGCCAATAAAATTCAACAGCGGTGTGCCAGCCAAGGTTTTGATTGGGATACGCTAGGTCCTGTTGTCGATAAAGTAAAAGAAGAACTGGATGAAGTGATGGATGAGGTTATTCAAACGCCTCAACAGCAGCATAAAATTGCTGAAGAAATGGGCGATTTGTTATTTTCGGTGGTGAACTTAAGTCGTCATCTTGATGTCAAACCCGAATATGCATTGCAACGGGCAAATAAAAAATTTGAGCGACGTTTTCGCCAAGTTGAAAAAAATGTGCTAGAACAAGGTAAGACTTTAGGTCAATGTTCACTTACTGAGCTAGATCTTGAATGGGATAGAGTTAAACAGTATGAATGCAAAAAATAATTATTCCCATTTAGGATTGTTATGCTATAAAGGTATGTGAATTTAGCGGCTAAAAGTATCGAAATGGGGTGAAAACTCAACACATATCACTTCCTTGATTTGAGACAAAAAAAATCTTATGGGTGTGTGATAGTTTTCACGTTGTGGCGATAAATGGTGTCTGGTATACTAATTTCCCGTCCAGATACACTTTATCCTCTACACCAATCTTCCAGGTTTAACATGACAACGAATTATATTTTTGTTACGGGCGGAGTAGTATCCTCTCTAGGTAAAGGCATTGCTGCAGCATCTTTGGCAGCTATTCTAGAAGCACGTGGTCTTAATGTGACCATGATGAAATTAGACCCTTACATTAACGTTGATCCAGGCACAATGAGCCCTACTCAGCACGGTGAAGTATTCGTTACGGAAGACGGTGCAGAGACTGATCTTGATTTAGGTCACTACGAGCGTTTCATTCGTACCAAGATGACTAAGCGTAATAACTTTACTGCTGGTCGTGTGTACGCTGATGTGCTGCGCAAAGAGCGTCGTGGTGATTACCTAGGTGCAACGATTCAGGTTATTCCACATATCACGAACGAAATTAAAGAGCGTGTGATTGCTGGTGCTGCGGGTCATGATATAGCGATTGTTGAAGTCGGTGGCACAGTGGGTGATATTGAATCACTGCCATTTATGGAAGCTATCCGTCAACTTGCGATTCAACAAGGTCGTGAAAACACTTTGTTCATGCACTTGACGTTAGTTCCTTACCTTGCTGCTGCTGGTGAAGTGAAAACTAAGCCAACTCAACATTCAGTAAAAGAATTACTTTCTATCGGTATTCAACCAGATATTTTGATTTGCCGTAGTGATCGTGTTATTCCAGCCAACGAGCGTGCAAAAATTGCATTGTTCTGTAATGTGCAGGAAAAAGCGGTTATCTCAATGAAAGATGTAGATTCAATCTACAAAATCCCACAGCTTATTAAGGCACAAGGTCTTGATGATTTGGTATGTAAGCGTTTTGGTATTACTGCACCAGAAGCTGATCTATCTGAGTGGGAACAAGTTATTTATGAAGAAGCTAACCCTACTGCTGAAGTAACTATCGGTATGGTTGGTAAATATATTGAATTACCTGACGCATATAAGTCAGTCAACGAAGCGCTTAAGCACGCTGGTTTGAAAAATCGTATTTCAGTACAAATTAAATATATCGATTCTCAAGATGTTGAGTCTAAAGGTACTGAAGTACTTGCAGGTCTTGATGCAATCCTTGTACCGGGCGGCTTTGGTCACCGTGGTATTGAAGGCAAGATCCTGACTGCGCAATATGCGCGTGAAAACAAAATCCCTTATTTAGGTATTTGTTTGGGTATGCAAGTCGCATTAATTGATTTTGCTCGTAATGTAGCAAACATGGCGGATGCACACTCAACTGAATTTAACGCTGAAACTAAGCACCCAGTGGTTGGCTTGATCACTGAGTGGGTTGATAGCGAAGGTAACGTAGAAGAGCGTACTGCAAAGTCTGATCTTGGTGGCACAATGCGCCTTGGTTCGCAGTTATGTCATCTTCAAGAAGGCTCAAAAGCACGTGAATTGTACGCACAAGCGTCAATCCATGAGCGTCATCGCCACCGTTACGAAGTTAATAACAACTTGCTACCGAAGCTAGTAAAAGCAGGCCTGAAAGTGTCTGGTTTATCTGCTGATAAGAAGCTAGTTGAGATTATTGAAATTCCGAACCATCCTTGGTTCGTTGCTGCACAGTTCCACCCAGAATTCACATCAACACCTCGTGATGGTCACCCATTATTTGAAGGTTTTGTTAAAGCGGCGGGTATATACCATCGCGGTGAATCTGATAAGTAAGGATTACTGATAGCTGTAGCAGTTATCGCTGCAGCTATTTTATTTCGCTTTTTATTTGAAGATAAAGCAGAGGAAACACAATGTCTAAGATCGTTAAAGTTCTAGCTCGTGAAATCATCGACTCACGTGGCAACCCAACAATTGAAGCTGAAGTTCACCTAGAAGGTGGTTTCGTTGGTATGGCTGCTGCACCGTCTGGTGCTTCTACTGGTTCTCGTGAAGCTCTTGAGCTTCGTGATGGCGACAAATCTCGTTTCCTTGGTAAAGGCGTTCTTAAAGCTGTTGCTGCTGCAAACGGTCCAATCGCTGAAGTACTTATGGGTAAAGACGCGACTGATCAAGCTGCAATCGACCAACTTATGATCGACCTTGATGGTACTGAAAATAAATCTAACTTTGGTGCTAACGCAATCCTAGCTGTTTCTCTAGCGAACGCAAAAGCAGCTGCTGCATCTAAAGGCATGCCTTTATACGAGCACATTGCTGAGCTAAACGGTACTGCTGGTCAGTTCTCTATGCCTCTACCTATGATGAACATCATCAACGGTGGCGAGCACGCTGACAACACTGTAGATATTCAAGAGTTCATGATTCAGCCAGTAGGTGCTAAGTCACTTCGTGAAGCTGTACGTATGGGTTCTGAAGTATTCCACAGCCTAGCGAAAGTTCTTAAGTCTAAGGGCATGAGCACAGCTGTAGGTGACGAAGGTGGTTTCGCACCAAACCTTGAGTCAAACGAAGCGGCTCTTAAAGCTATTCAAGAAGCTGTTGAAGCTGCAGGTTACGAGCTAGGTACAGATATTACTCTAGCGATGGACTGTGCTGCATCTGAGTTCTACAACAAAGAACAAGGCATCTACGACCTTAAAGGTGAAGGCAAGCAATTCACTTCAGAAGAGTTTAACTTCTTCCTTAAAGATCTAGTAGACAAGTTCCCAGCTATCGTTTCTATCGAAGATGGTCTAGACGAATCAGATTGGGCTGGCTTTAAGCACCAAACTGAAATCCTTGGCGATAAGATTCAACTAGTAGGTGACGATCTATTCGTTACAAACACTAAGATCTTTGCTGAAGGTATTGAGAAAGGCATCACTAACTCAATCCTAATCAAGCTAAACCAAATCGGTTCTCTAACTGAAACTCTAGCTTGTATTAAGATGGCTAAAGATGCTGGTTATACTGCTGTTATCTCTCACCGTTCAGGCGAGACAGAAGACGCAACTATCGCTGATCTAGCGGTAGGTACAGCTGCAGGTCAAATCAAAACTGGTTCTATGAGCCGTTCTGACCGTGTTGCTAAGTACAACCAACTTATCCGTATCGAAGAAGCACTAGGTGAGCGTGCTGTTTTCAACGGTCTTAAAGAAGTTAAAGGCCAAGCTTAATTTTTTAAGCTGATAATTGAGCTTGCTCAATTAGCCTAAATCAAACCGCCTCTTAGGAGGCGGTTTTTTTTGGTGAAAAAATTATGCTGCTATAAATATCGCTAAATAAAAGGTTTTTGTTTGATTTAGCAACAAAAATGACACGCAACTAGCACTGTATCAACTCTATGACCATAATAGTGGTCACAATAAGCTGATTATGGGATTATTACTGTTTCACAGCATGTATTCCAATTACTCACCGGCAGTGGTTGATTGGAATGTATATTGTAGGCATTGACATTTACGCTGATTTTGAAGGGGAACCATGCGTCTGTTTATCATTATCCTGCTAGTAGTTTTAGCTTGGCTGCAATACGATTTTTGGGACGGTAAAAACGGTATGAATGAATATACCGCAGTAAAAGAAAGCGTTGTTTTACAACAGGCAGCTAATACTGAATTACAACAACGAAACCAACAAATGTATGCTGAAATTAAAGATCTTCATGGTGGAAAAGAAGCAGTAGAAGAACGCGCACGTAATGACTTAGGCTTAATTAAGCCAGGTGAAACCTTTGTCCGAGTTCTGGGTGATAGTAACTAATTGTTCGCGTTTTTTATTGTGAGTAATAAAGCTAATGATGACTGAAGAATTTATTGCCGTAGTACCAGCGGCAGGAGTAGGCAGTCGAATGGCCGCTGATCGCCCTAAGCAATATCTTCATATTGCAGGTAAAACGATTTTAGAACATACCGTTGATCGCTTATTGGGCTTAGGTGACATTACGCGAGTCGTGATTGCTGTTAGTGCCGATGATCCTTACTTTCCGCAATTACCGTTAGCCACTGATCCACGGATCACAGTGGTACATGGTGGTGCCGAACGGGCTGATTCCGTATTTGCTGGGTTAGCCGCGATTGAGAATGATAATGCCTGGGTATTGGTGCATGATGCGGCGCGACCCTGTGTTCGCCAAGCCGATTTACACGCCTTGATCTCAACCGCAGTTAGCAGTGACTGTGGTGCAATTTTAGCGGCACCAGTACGTGATACCATGAAACGTGGGCATTACAACGCAGCGCAGCCCCACATTACTCATACAGTAGATCGGGAAAATTTATGGCATGCGTTAACGCCGCAAATGTTTCGAGTCGGACAATTACGTGAATCGTTAACCACTGCTTTAGCCCAAGGTGCGACGATCACTGATGAAGCATCGGCATTGGAATTTTGTGGTCATACGCCACTGCTAGTCGCAGGACGAAGTGATAATCTCAAAGTGACCCAGCCAGAAGACTTAGCCTTAGCTGAGTTTTATCTCCAACTTTTATTAAAGGAACAACATTAATGCGTATTGGTCATGGTTTTGACGTGCATAAATTTGGTGGCGCAGGTCCGGTTATTATTGGTGGCGTTGCTGTTCCTTATGAACAAGGTTTAATTGCTCACTCTGATGGTGATGTTGCTTTGCATGCTGTTTGTGATGCGTTATTAGGGGCTATTGGTGCTGGTGATATTGGCCGTCATTTTCCTGATACCGACGCTGAGTGGGCAGGAGCAGATAGTCGTTTTTTACTACGTGATGTCTATAACAAGGTCAAAGCCGCAGGTTATTGTCTTGGTAATTTAGACGTCACTATTATTGCCCAAGCACCTAAAATGGCACCGTATATTGTAGCGATGTGCCAAGCTATTGCTGAAGATCTCGAAACCGATCTTACAAATATTAATGTTAAAGCAACCACTTCTGAACGTTTAGGTTTTACTGGGCGTAAAGAAGGTATTGCTTGTGAAGCTGTTGTTTTAATTAAAAAGGTATAATCACACCATGTCGACAAATAACCCCTCAACAAACGTAATGGATTGTTTTAAATGGCTTCATGAGCAGCCAACTTGCCAAGGAAGTATTAAGGCTAACCCGCAAGATTTTATCGTTAACGAGCAGTTAGGTTTTACCTTTAGTGGTGCTGGTGAGCACTTAATGGTTAAAATTCGTAAAACGGGTGAAAACACCAAATATGTGGTGAATGAATTAGCCAAAGCATGTGGTGTGAAATCGCGTGATGTCAGTTGGGCGGGTCTTAAAGATCGCCACGCAGTAACTGAGCAATGGATCAGTGTTCATTTACCGGGTAAAGCGGATCCTGATTTAACGCAGTTTGAAGCTGAACATCCAGGTATTGAAGTGCTTGAAACAACGCGCCATGATAAAAAATTACGTCCTGGTGATTTGCAAGGTAACTGGTTCCAATTACGCTTAACCGATTTAGATCAACCACAAGTATTAGCTGAGCGTTTAGAGCTAGTTAAACAACAAGGTGTGGCAAACTATTTTGGTCAGCAACGTTTTGGTCATGGCGGTAATAACGTCATTAAAGCACGTGCTTGGGGTAATAATGAATTCCGCGTGCGTGATAAGAGCAAGCGCAGTTTTTACTTATCAGCGGCGCGTTCATGGATGTTTAACCAAGTATTATCAGCCCGTATTGAGCAAAATATTACTCGCGAAGTTATGCTAGGTGATTGTCTACAAGCTGCAGGTGATGATCGCACGTTTATTGCAGAAACAATTACGCCAGAATTACAGCAACAAGTAATGCAAGGTGAAGTAGCAATTACGGGTCCATTACTCGGTGATAATGCGTTACCAACAACCGCAGATGCACAAGCATTTGAACTCGCAATTGTTGAGCAAGAGCCTGCTTTAGTTGCATTGGTACGTGATAACCGTATGCGCCATGATCGTCGTCCACTATTATTATTGCCGCAAGATATGCAATGGCAGTTTGATGATAATGGTGTGATTCTTTCTTTTGCTTTACCTGCTGGTAGCTTTGCGACTTCAGTAGTGCGTGAGTTGATCATGCCGCTAGAATCAGAAGGTATGAATGATGAGAATACTGATCAGCAATGATGATGGTATTTTTGCTGAAGGAATAAATACGTTAGCCAAGGTCTTAAGTGATCTTGGTGAAGTAACAGTCGTTGCTCCTGATCGTAATCGATCAGGAGCATCCAATTCGCTAACGATTGATTACCCACTGCGTATTCGACAGCAAACAGATAAAAAAGTAGCAGTACAAGGCACCCCTGTTGATTGTGTCCATTTTGCGCTAACGGAATGGTTAGATGTACGTCCCGATATTGTGGTGACTGGCATTAATCATGGTGCAAATTTAGGTGATGATGTGCTCTATTCTGGCACTGTTGCTGCTGCGACCGAAGGCTATTTCTTAGGTGTACCTGCGATTGCGGTATCATTAGTGGGTGATACCCATTTTGAAACCGCCGCAAAAGTGGTAAAAATAGTAATTGAAAAAATGGTTATGCAGCCATTAACCTCGCATAAAATTATTAATGTTAATGTGCCTGATGTGCCGTTTGAGCAATTAAAGGGCTGGAAAACAACCCGTTTAGGCGCTCGTCATCGTGCGGTGAATATGATAAAAAAAACCGATCCACGGGGTAATCCTCTGTATTGGTTAGGACCGCCTGGTGATACGCAAGATGCGGTCGCAGGAACTGATTTTTTTGCGATTGAACACGGGTATGTGTCTATTACTCCGTTGCAAGTCGACCTGACTGCGCATGATGCAATAGCCGGGTTAGAAAGCTGGATGCATGCCGTGGAGATCCGATAACTATGCGTTATCAGAGACAAGTTGATAACTTAATTGCTCTACTCGTGGGTAGAGGC
This sequence comes from uncultured Photobacterium sp., assembly GCA_947039005.1. Classification (GTDB taxonomy): domain Bacteria; phylum Pseudomonadota; class Gammaproteobacteria; order Enterobacterales; family Vibrionaceae; genus Photobacterium. The sequence continues at coordinate 1,131 of CAMQXY010000011.1, read as the reverse complement.
ATTACTGATCAAAAAGTGCTGAGCGCAATCGCTGCAATACCAAGAGAATTTTTTGTTGATGAAGCATTCTCTTATCAGGCCTACGAGAATAATGCGCTCCCGATTGGGAGTGGACAGACGATATCACAGCCTTATATTGTCGCTAAAATGACCTCACTATTAGCGTTAACACCTCAATCATCAGTGTTAGAAATTGGCACTGGATCGGGTTATCAAGCGTCAGTGTTAGCGCAATTAGCTGATCATGTTTATTCGGTTGAGCGAATTAAAGGTCTGCAATGGCAAGCGAAACGGCGTTTTAAGCATTTAGAATTGTACAATATTTCGACTAAACATGGTGACGGGTGGCAGGGCTGGGAAAGCAAAGGTCCATTTGATGCTATTATTGTCACCGCTGCGCCAAGTGAGGTTCCCCAGAGCCTATTAACCCAACTTGCTGATGGCGGTCGATTGATATTACCCGTAGGTTATTCTGAACAAGTGTTAAAATTGATTGTTCGCAATGGCGATCAGTTTATTGAAACGGATATCGAACCTGTTAAATTTGTGCCATTAGTGGCTGGAGATTTGGCGTAAATTATGAGTATAGAGCGTGTGATGAAAAAAATAATTCAACCTTCTTTGCTAGCAGTAACCTGTGCGGTACTGCTATCTGCATGTAGTAGTCATACGCCTGCGCCTGTTTCAAATCTTGCTAAAGATTACTCACAATTACAACGTGGTAGTTTCCATGGTCGTTATTACACCGTTCAAAAAGGTAACACACTGTACTTTATCTCGTATATGACAGGGCGGGATGTTAAAGATATCGTTAAGGTAAACCGTTTACCTTATCCGTATACTATTTATCCTGGGCAAAAGTTAGTGATTCCAAGTTACGACCATCAAGCTATAGCACCAATACGGACGACACCAACACGATCGGAGAGTGTCGTTGTAACGCCATTGGCTGCACCATCAGCAACCAAAACGGTTACCCAGACTATAACGCCTGTTGCTGTTGTTAAACCCGTTGAGCAAAAAACAACCAATAAACCAGTTGCGAAGCCCGAAGCAAAAGAGTACTCTGGAAATTCAAAAGTTAACAAACCCGTAACAATTAAACCGGTCGTGAAACCGATTGTGAAACCG